>JAGDWA010000057.1:11391-12725 GCA_023269735.1 Thermofilum sp. | reverse complement strand
CCGCGGGCGCCCTCGGCATGCTGCTCGCCGGGCTCCTGATCGTGGCAGCCGCCGACGTGTTCGAGGCTGTCGCGAGCCTCGACCTCGGCCAGGCCTACGGGGTGAAGGTCCTAGTGGCAGCCTCCCTGCTCGCGCTCGCGGCCACCGCCCTGGGCATCCTCGCCGGCCTGGAGCGCCTCCCCGGGTGGGCCGGCGGGGCCGCCTCCCTGTCGGCCTATGCCCTCCTCGCCGCCGGCTACCACGCGGCGCGCAGGGCGGCTGCGCGGCCCCAGGCCCAGCCTGGTGGGCAGCAATGAGGCTGAAGGAGTGGCAGCTGGTCGCGCTGGCGCTCTCGGTGCTGGCCGCCACGGCCGCGCTCGCCTACTTCGCCGCCCACTGGCAGCTGGCCGCACCCAGGCTCGGCGCCAGGTGCGTGGCCGTCATCAGGCTGGAGGGGACGATCGCCTACAGCACCTCGCAGCTAGCGCTGCTCGGTGCGACGGCCGACCCCGACGAGATCTCGAAGCTGATCGACAGGGCGGCCAGCGACGACTCGATCGGGGCGGTGGTGCTCCTCATCAACAGCCCCGGCGGCTCGGCGGCCGCCTCCGAGGCCCTCTACGCCAAGGTGAGGGAGCTGGCCGCGAGGAAGCCGGTCGTCGCGTACGTCAGGGAGTACGGGACCTCGGGCGCCTACATGGTCGCGCTGCCCGCCCGGGCGATACTGGCGTCGAACAGCTCGATCGTGGGCTCCGTCGGGGTGTACGTGTCGGTCCTCACTTACACGGGCCTGCTGGAGAAGCTCGGGGTCAAGGTGCACGTCTTCCGCTCCGGCGAGCTGAAGGACCTGGGCGCTGGCTACCGCGAGCTGACTCCGAGGGACGCCCAGGTGCTGGAGGAGGTGGTGAGCGACCTCTTCGACCTCTTCAAGCGGCGCGTGCTGGCCCACAGGAGCCTGAGGGACCCCGGTGACGTGTTCACGGGGAGGCCCTTCACCGCCAGGCAGGCGCTCGAGCGGGGCCTCATCGACGGGGTCGGGACGCTGGACGACGCGCTCCGCCTCGCGAGGGAGCTGGGCGGCCTGCCGCCCGACGCCCCCGTGCTGGAGCTGAGGCCCCCGCGCCCCAGCCTGCTCCAGCTGCTCCTCCGCGGCTACCCCGCGAGGAGCCCCGTCGCGCCCAGCATCGAGATCCTAGCGATGCGGCCGCCCCCGATTCAGCCCTAGGCCGTCCCGTCCTCTAGCGCCACCCTCAGCGTCTCAAGGAGCGCGGGCAGCTCCACCTCGCCCACCAGCGCTCTGCCGCTGGCGACAATCGTGATTTCGAGCGAGAGGTCCGGCAGGCGGCCGCGGGGCT
>JAGDWA010000057.1:5353-11381 GCA_023269735.1 Thermofilum sp. | reverse complement strand
GGAGCCCCGTCGCGCCCAGCGTCGAGATCCTGGCGATGTGGCCTCCCCCGATGCAGCCCTAGGGCGCCTCGTCCTCCAGCGCCTCGAGCTCCCTCTGCAGCGGGGCGGGCATGAAGCTCGACCTCTGGAAGGCCTCGCCGTACTTGGCGCCTATCAGGTAGCCGCGGGCCCTCGCGAGCCCCTCGGCGTAGGAGAGTATGTCGCCGAGCACGGGCCTCTGCGACTCGAAGCGCTGCAGCGCCTCCAGCTTCCTGCCGAAGGTCGAGGTCACGTCGGCGACGTGGGTGGGCTTCGTGAAGAGCTCGAAGACCTCGTAGAAGAAGAGCGCGCGGGCTCGCCACGGCTCGCCCAGGTCCGCCAGGACGCTCTCGGAGGCCTTCCACCAGGCCTCCTCGACGATCTCCGAGACCGCCCTGTGGTCCCTGTGCTTGTCGAGCCGGTAGTGGGTGAACACGGCTAAGGGTCTGCAGCGGCGGATCAGCTCCACCACGCGCTGGTACGTGGCCCTGTCGTTGACGACGCCCTGCGTCGGGAGGCCGAGGCCGACGCGCTCCCTCACGCCAAGGACCCTGTCGGCCTCGAGCGCCTCCCTCCTCCTCATCTCCGCGATCGACCCCCTCCACTCGGGCCTCGCGTAGCCGGTGTCGCCCCAGTCGCCGGCCGGCGACCAGCAGAAGGTGACGACGCGCACCTCGTAGCCGAGCTCGCTGAGCAGGGCTATCGTGGCTCCCATCCCTATCGTCTCGTCGTCCGCGTGCGCGCCGAAGACGAGGATTCTGCGGGCCACGGGCCGACCCCTCGCGGGGCCTTTTAAGGCCGCGGCGGCGAAAGGTTTTACTGAGCGGCGCCCCGTTGAGGGGGCCCGCCTTGCGGCCGGAGAACTCCTACGCCGACCCGGACCTGCTAAGGAGGGTGCTGTCGAGGCTCGTGGGGAGGGAGCGCGAGGTGAGGGCTGTGCTAGCAGCGCTGGCGGCGGGCAGGAACGTCCTGCTCGTGGGCCCGCCGGGGACGTCGAAGTCGACGATCTTGCGGACCGTCGCCGAGGAGGCCGGCGTCCCCTTCTTCCTGGTCGAGGGGAGCGCTGACCTGACGCCCCAGAAGCTGGTCGGCACCTTCAACCCGGCGAGGGTGATGGCGGACGGCTTCAAGCCTGAGTACTTCGAGCCCGGCCCCCTCGTGAGGGCCATGGAGGCGGGAGGCCTGCTCTACATCGAGGAGTTCAACAGGATGCCCGAGGAGGCCTCCAACGTGCTGATCAGGGCGGCCGAGGAGGGCGAGCTGGCGGTGCCGAGGCTGGGCGTGGTCAGGGCAAAGCCTGGCTTCAGGATCGCCTGCGCGATGAACCCGTACGACGACGTGGGGACGAGCAGGCTCAGCCGCGCGCTCCTCGACAGGTTCGTGATGCTGCGCCTCGACTACCAGAGCCGGGCCGAGGAGGTCGAGATCGTGAGGCTGCGGACCGGCTCCGGCAGGGGCTGGCTGGTGGAGCTGGCTGTCGACGTCGTGAGGGCGACCCGCAGGCACCCGGCGGTCAGGATGGGCGCGTCGGTGAGGGGCGCGATCGACATGGTCCTGATCGCGGAGCGCCTGATCGAGCAGAGGGGCGCCGTGGACCCGGAGGACCTGAAGATGGCGGCGGTCATGGCGGTCGCCCCCAAGCTCTGGATGAAGGACCCAGCGAGGAGCCCGGAGGAGGTCGTGGAGGAGGTGCTGGCGGGGCTCCTCGAGGGGCGGGGCCTCGACCCTTTCGAAGGTCGGGAGGAGGGGGGCGGTGGGCGCGAGGAGGCTCGGAGGCTGATCGAGGAGGCCCGCGAGGCGCCCCGGAGGGCCGCTCTGGCGATCGCCGGTGACCCCAGCCTGCTGGACAAGCTCTCTCACGAGGGCCTGGCGGGCCTGGACGCGATAGCGAGGGTCTACAGCCTCCTGCCCCTGGACCTGAGGGAGAAAGCGCGGAGGATCGCGGAGGGCCTGGTGGTCAGGGCGGCGCTGGGCTACGCCGGCCGCCGGGCCCTGGCGAGGGCGGGGGGCGAGCCGGTCGACGTGGACGTGGACAGGACCGTCGAGAGGGCGGCCGAGCTGGGGAGGTCCCCCGAGGCCCTCTCCTTCTTCACCGCCCGGCGGAGGGGCAGGGCCTACGCGCTGGTGATCGACAGGAGCGCCTCGATGGCCGGGTTCAAGCTCGTGATGGGCGCCCTCGCGGGGGCCTCGCTCGCCTACGCTGGCGACCGCGTGGACGACTACTGCGTGCTGGCCTTCAACACCTCCGTCGAGCGCCTGAAGGGGCTGCGCGAGAGGAGGGACGTGGAGGAGGTGGTGAGGTCCGTCCTCTCGCTCGAGGCGAGGGGGTACACGGACATCTACACGGCCCTCCTCGAGGCGAGGAGGGAGCTGGTCAGCCACGGCTACGAGCCGCGCGCGATCCTGGTCACCGACGCCGAGTGGACCGCGGGCCCCAACCCCCTCCAGGCGGCCCCCCTCTTCAGGCAGCTGCACGTGGTCCTCGTGCCCAGCAAGTACCTGGGCTTCGCGAGGGCGCTCGCGGAACTGGGGGGAGGTAGGGTGGTGTTGGTGAGGAGCATCGCGGAGGCCCCGGAGAGGCTCGGGGAGCTGCTGAGGGAGTGAGGGAAAAAGAACCTACTGCTGGGCCTGCTTCGGGTAGATGTAGATCTTGGAGCCGATGAGGGCGTTGTTGGGTATTAGCGCGACCGTCCCGTCGTCCTTGTGCACGACGGTGAAGAGGGTGGTGATATCGTGGACGACGCCCTCCTCTCCCGCCACGTTGACTCTGTCTCCGATCTTGATCGGCCTCGCCAGGAGGACGAAGAGCCCGGCCACGGCCTGCCCGAGCACCTGCTGCGTCGCGAAGCCGATGACCATGCCGATGAAGCCGCCCAGCGCCACGCCGGCCGCGCCACCTGCGACGCCACCCGCGATGCCCGCGAGCAGTGCGCCTATGCCGAGGATGCTCATGATGCTGCGAACCGCAGCGGCGGTCGAGTGCGGGTACCTGAGGCGCAGCGACCAGTAGACGACGTTGGCGAAGCCCCTGACGATCATGTAGCCGAAGGCGAGCGAGAGGGCGACGGCTATGTAGGTCGAGTAGGGGTCGACGACCGCCTTGTAGGCCGGGACGTAGCTGGGCAGGGCGGTCAGCACCACCGCCGAGACGGCGATGTACGCGGCGATCCACGCGATCAGGCTCACGATGCTGTTGCGGAGGCCCGTTGTCGGCTTCTCCGAGGGTGCAGCCATCGGGTGGGGGAGAGCAGGGGGGTAATAAGCCGTTTAGTTCAGGACGAAAGCGCGGGCTCTACAAAGGCTAATCTTTTAAGCAGGCGCCCGGCCCCCGGCCGTGTCCTCTGACGATTTCTACGCGCTCTACTACGACCTGCTGTACTCCCACCGGGACATCAGGGGGGAGACGGACTTCCTGGAGAGGGTGTTCCGCGAGCACGCCAAGATCCCGGTGAGGAGCGTCATCGACGTGGGCTGCGGCACGGGGCTGCACAGCGTCGAGCTGGCGAAGCGCGGCTACAGGGTGCTGGGCGTCGACATCTCCGAGGCGATGATCAGGCGGGCGAAGGAGAAGGCGGCCGGCCTCGAGAACGCCTCCTTCATCGTCGCCGACGCGAGGGCGCTCGAGCTGAGCGAGCGGTACGACGCGGCGATCGCGATGTACGGGGTCATCAGCTACTTCACCTCCGACGGGGACCTGCTGCGGTTCCTGCGTAGCGTGCGCGGCGTGCTGAGGGAGGGCGGCGTGTTCGTCTTCGACACGTGGAACGTGCTGGGCGTGCTCGAGAAGAGGTCCTACTACGAGACGCCCTCCACCCACTTCCGCAAGAGCGGGAGCATGCTCGCCGTGAAGGAGGAGGTCTGGCGCATCGATGCCCTCGAGCAGGTCGCTTACGCGGACATCTCCTGGTCGGTGATAGACCTCCGCAGCGGCTCCGTCGACGTCAGGAGCCACTCGCTGAAGCTCCGCCTCTTCACGATCAGGGAGCTGAGGCACTTCCTCTCCGACGCAGGGTTCGAGGTGGCGGCGATGTTCGAGGACTACGCCTGCAGGCCCCTCGCGGAGTCGAGCTCCGAGCTCGTCGTCGTCGCGGTGGCGAGGTAACCAATTTTTACGTGGGCCGTCCGGCCGGCGCGTGGGCGGCCGGAGGCCCAGGGTCTTCGTGACCAGGCAGATCCCCGAGGAGGGCCTCAGCTTGATCAGGGAGTGCTATGAGGTCGAGGTCTGGGACCGCTACACCCCGCCCCCGAGGGAGGTGCTCCTCGAGAAGGCGAGGGAGGTCGACGCGCTGGTCACGCTGCTCACGGACAGGGTCGACAGGGAGCTGCTCGATAGCGCGCCGAGGCTGAGGATCGTCGCCCAGTACGCGGTCGGCTTCGACAACATCGACGTCGAGCACGCGACGAGGAGGGGCGTCTACGTGACGAACACCCCGGGCGTGCTGACCGACGCCACGGCCGACCTGACCTGGGCCCTCCTCCTCGCCGCTGCGCGCAGGGTCGTGGAGGCCGACAGGTTCGTGAGGAGCGGGGAGTGGTGGCGCACGGGCACCGGCTGGCACCCGATGATGATGCTCGGCTTCCACGTGACGGGGAAGACGCTGGGGATCATCGGGATGGGCAGGATCGGCCAGGCGGTCGCGCGGAGGGCTAGGGGCTTCAACATGCGCATACTCTACTACCAGAGGCACCGGCTGCCCGAGGACGTGGAGAGGGAGCTGGGGGCCCAGTACGTGGACCTCGAGACGCTGCTTAGGGAGAGCGACTTCGTGAGCATCCACGTCCCCCTGACGCCCGAGACGCGGCGAATGATCGGCGAGCGCGAGCTCAGGATGATGAAGAGGACGGCGATCCTCATCAACACCGCGAGGGGGGCGGTGGTGGACGAGGAGGCGCTGGTCAGGGCCCTGAGGGAGGGGTGGATCGCGGCGGCGGCGCTGGACGTCTTCGAGCGGGAGCCCCTGCCGCCCGACCACCCGCTCACGAAGCTTGACAACGTCGTGCTGGCCCCCCACATTGGCAGCGCCACCCGCGAGACGAGGGCCGCGATGGCCAGGCTGGTCGCGGAGAACCTGCTTGCGTTCTACAGGGGTGAGGTGCCTCCGACGCTCGTGAACAGGGAGGTCGTGAAGGTCAGGCCCCCGGGCTTCAGCTGAGAGCGAGCCCGAGGTCCGCCAGCTCCCTCCTCACCCTCTCGTAGGCCTCGGCCCATCGGGGGGCTGGCGCCCTCCGCCTGACGTCGTAGAGCTCCGCGAAGGGCAGGCCGGGGTTGGGGCTCTTCAGGCTGGCCTCGTAGCGCGGGACCAGCCGCGCCGCGAGCTCGCCCGCCTCCTCAAGCTTGAGGCCGGCCGCGGCGATGCCCACCTCCGCCATGAGCCGGGCCTCGAGCCCGCAGCCGTGCGGCCTCTCGCCGTTCGCGGGGGCCGGGCCGAGGAGGTTGAGGCCGGAGGAGGAGGCGACGATCGAGTTCGCGGCCACCTCGTAGAGCATCTCGACGGCGCCCCCTCCGTTCGCGGGCCACACGTCGCCGACCAGCGGCACCCCCAGCCTCTCGCCCACAAGGCCCAGGACGGCCTCGACCCACAGGCACTCCCTGGCGCTCGTGGCCTTCAGGTGGATGTGGTAGGGGTGGATCAGGACGTAGGAGGGGCCGTAGGCGGCCAGCGAGAGGAGGGCCTCCGCCACCGCGCAGATGGCCGTGCCGGCGGCCCCCCTGGCGAAGCCGCCGACGATGGGGTCTACGAGGGCCGCGTTGTGGACGCCGGCCAGCTTGCCCAGGCGGGCCTTCGCCAGCTGGTCGTAGCCCACCTTCATCTCGTTGAGGACGGGGATCAGCTGGGCGTCGCTCCTCCTGAGGAGCCCCGAGGCCACCGCGGCGGCGTTGCCTAGGGCGCTGGTGCTCGACTCGCAGGCTAGCAGGTGCATCCCGGGCCTGCCCGCCTCCTCGATCGCCTCCCTCAGCAGCCTGACCTCGGCGAGCGTCGCCTCGACCTCGCTCGGTGCCCCCCTCGCC
>JAGDWA010000057.1:0-5343 GCA_023269735.1 Thermofilum sp. | reverse complement strand
GAGCGCGCTCTCCCTGAAGACCTCCTGGGGGGTCGGCGTCCCCGCGTAGCCGCCGAAGGTGAAGGGCCTCTCGCCGGAGCCCGGCCGCCTGACGCGGAGCACCCTCGCGTCCCTGCCCTCGCCGAGCGCGACCTCCCTCCTCGCCTCCCGCAGGGCCTCCCTCACCTCCTCCTCGCTCACCCTCGCGACGCCGCCGGCGTCCACCACGTAGACTCCGACCTCGAGCAGCAGCCGGAGGCCTGCCTCGAAGGCGTCGCGGGCGATCGAGGGATCCCCCGGGACAACCTCGCCGGGCTCGTACCTCACCCCGTACTCCTTCTCCAGCCTCGCTATCGCGCGGGACAGGCCCAGGTCGAACGCCCTGCCCTCTACGCGCTCCCCCTCGCGCGCCCTCCTCTCGATCTCGAGCGGGGGCATCATCGCCGGCTGCCCGCCAGCGCGCCGACCACCTCGTCGACGCTCAGCGGCGCGAAGGGGAGCTTCAGCTCGAGCGCCAGCCTCGTGACCTGCGGCAGGGTCAGCCTGCCCTCCCTCGCGGCGGGCGACAGCAGGACCTCCCGCGGCGGCCCGTCGGCGATCACCCTCCCGTCCTTAAGCACGACCATCCTGTCGGCGTACTTCGCCGCGAGGGGTATCGCGTGCGTGATCACGACCACCGTCCTGCCCTCCCTCGCCAGGCCCTTGAGCAGCTCGAAGAGCTGCTCGTTGAACCTCATGTCCTGGCCGGTCGTGGGTTCGTCCACTATCAGCACCTTGGGGTCGAGGACGTGCACGGCCGCCAGCGCCAGCCTCCTCTTCTCGCCCTTGCTGAGGAAGAACGGGTGCTCGTTCTCCAGCCCGCTCAGGCCGAAGAGCTCGAGCGCGCGCTTAACGCGCTCCCTGACCTCCGCCTCGGGCAGCCTGCGCAGCCTCAGGCCGAAGGCCACCTCCTCGTACACGCTCTTGTTGAAGATCTGGTGGACGGGGTTCTGGTAGACGTAGCCGACGGTCGAAGAGAGGGTGAGCCTGTCGTACTCCTCGATCCTCCTGCCCAGGACGAGCACCTCGCCCCCCGTCGGCCTGAGGAGCCCGCTCATGACCTTGGCCAGCGTGGTCTTGCCGCCGCCGTTGGGCCCGACGAGCGCGACCAGCGTGCCCTCCCTGAGGGCTAGCGAGACCCCCCTCAGCGCCCGGATGCCGCCGGGGTAGACGTGCTCGACCCCCCTGCACTCCAGCACGACGCCGCCCCCCTCGGGGGGCGCGGGGGCGCGCCCCCGCGCGTCGAGCCCTGAGAGGGCATCTCCGAGCGCGGAGACCGCCTCCTCGAACCTGACCACGCTGCTGAGCCCCAGCCTGGCCGACAGCTCGGCGACGTCCGGCGGGTGCACTCCGTGCCTCTTGACCTCCTCCACCCGCGAGAAGACCTCCGCGGGGCTCCCCTCGGCGGCGACCCTGCCGCCGCTCAGGACCACCACCCTGTCGGCGAGCTCCGCGACGAACTCCGACTCGTGCTCGATCAGGACCACGGTCAAGTCGAGCTCGTCGCGGAGCCTGCGGATGGCGGTGAGCACCTCCTCCTTCCCGAGGGGGTCGAGGTCCGAGGTGGGCTCGTCGAGGATGAGGATCTGGGGCCTCCTCGCGAGGGCAGCCGCTATCGCCACACGCTGCTTCTCGCCCCCGGAGAGCTGGAGTGGCGACCTCCCCAGGAAGCTCTTGTCGAGGCCCACCAGCTCCAGGCTCCACTCCAGCCTCTCCCTTATCTCCTCTCTGCCCAGCTCGAGCGGCTCAAGCGCCAGCACCAGCTCGTCCTCAACCGTGCTCATGACGAACTGCACCTCGGGGTCCTCGAAGACGATGGCGACGCCCCTCGCGATTTCGGAGGCGTCAACCACCCTCGTGTCGCGGCCCAGCACGGTGACGCTCCCCCTGAACTCGCCCGGCACGCGCTGGGGGATGATGCCGGTCATTGCGAGCGCGAGCGTTGTCTTCCCGGAGCCGGAGTGGCCCATGATGGCCAGGAGCTCGCCGCGCTCCACCCTCAGGTCGACGCCCTTCAACGCGTAGTCATCGCGGCCGACGTACCTCCACCAGAGCCCCCTCACCTCAACGGCGCTCACGCGAACCACCCCCAGGCGGCGAAGGAGGCTAAAAGTGCTGCGGAGGCGGCGATGACGGCGTAGTCGGCGCGCCCGAGCTTGAACCTGTAGTACCCCGAGGCGGTCCTGCTGGTGGGCGAGAGCCCCCTCGACTCGAGCGCCAGCGAGACCTCGTAGCTCCTGGTGACCATCAGGCTGAGCAGGGGTATCAGGGCGTTGGCGTACAGCAGGAACCTCCTAGCCAGCGGCGTTCTCTCGAAGTCGACGCCGCGCGCCATCATGGCCTCCCTGATCGTGTAGAAGTCCGAGGCGAACATGTGCACGCCCCTGAAGAAGAGGGAGGCGGCGACGCAGGCGCCGAAGGGGATCCTGAGCGAGAGCAGGCCCCAGACCAGGTCCCTGTCGCTGATGGTGGCAAGGAGGAGCGTGGCCGAGAGAACCATCGCGAGGATCCTCAGGATGAAGGCCGCCGCGTAGGACAGCCCCGCGTCGGTCAGCGAGAGCTTCCACTCGAAGACCCCCCTCTCCGCCTGGACGCGGAGCAGGGTCCACTCGAAGAGCACGCGCCCCGGGATCTGGGTGAAGAGCGAGAAGGCCAGCACGATGAACGCGGACATGCTCATCAGGACCGCCAGGTACTTCCTCAGCGCGCTGAGGGGCACCCCGGCCGCCGCGCAGGCCGCGAGCGACACCGCGACGAGGGCGAGGGCCCTGAGGGGGTCCCTCGCGTAGATGAGGGACAGGGAGATGGAGAGGGGGAGCAAAAACTTGCTCAGGACGTGGAGGCCCAGGTAGCGCCTCGACCTAGCCTCGACGCCGATGAGCTCCGCCAGTACCGTCGGCATCGCTCAGGCCCACCATCCCTTCGCCAGCAGGCCGGTCCGCTTGAACACCGGAGTCAGGGCCACCAGCAGCGCCGTCGAGACGACGGAGAGCACTATCAGGTCGCCCAGCACCCAGCCCATGAACACGGGCCAGAACAGCTCGGCGGGGAGCGGGGGCGGCAGGTTCCAGAGGGTCAGCGTGCCCGCGCCCCAGATCCCGCTGCCGAAGGAGGCGCCGATGATCCCGAGGATGTGGGCGATCCACGTCTTGGCGTGGCCCGCCAGCAGGCCCATGACAATCCCGACGCCGGCCAGGGCCAGGCCGATGTACACCAGCGCCACGTAGATCGTCGTGAAGGGCTCGCCGTACTTGGCGCCCCAGAGGACCTGGATCGCCACGCCGATCAGCAGGAGCGCAGCGCCGGTGGAGACGAACAGGGGGAGGAGCCTCGCGGCTGCGGGCCTCTTGGGCGAGAAGTCGGGGTCGACCCTCAGCGCCCTGAAGGCCAGCGCCGCCATGAACGCCTCGATGAAGTCGGCCCACGACCAGATGAACGATTGGACGAAGCTGTAGCCGCTCGGGTAGAGGCCGAGGAAGAAGCAGCTGATGTAGCCGGCCAGGCAGCCCCAGAGGCCCATCCAGATGCCAAGCGGCACGTAGATCGCCGCGGCTATGTACAGGGCCGAGACCCCCGGCGCGCCCAGGACGGGGAAGATGAGGCTGGATAGCACGGCGAGCACGTACGATATCGCCGTGGCGAAGGCGAAGAGCACTATGTGCATCCAGCTGACCTTCCTCCTAACGGTGGTTTCGGGCTGCCCCACGGGCGGCCACCTTGATAACCGCTTTTAGGCTTGTCGCTTGAGCGACAAGTATTTTAACTGGTAATTATCATAGCTATGTGATGGGGAGGAAGCTGGAGCGCGTGAGGGTCCAGGTGCTGGCCGTCGAGGCCCTCAGGGCCCTGAGGAGCTTCATGAGCGGGAAGGAGGTCCTCGACATCCTCGCGGGAGCGGGCATCGAGCTCTCCGTGGTCGACCTGAGCAGGTACGTCACGGGCAGCGTCCTGCCCAGCCCCCAGCGCTCGGAGGCCATCCTCGGCGCGCTCTCGGAGGCCAACGTCCTGGGCACCGTGCTGAGGCGCGCGTTGGTGATGGACGAGAGGGGCGTCGTCAACGTGGCGAGGATCGCCTACGACTCCGCGATCCTGAGCCTCGCGGCCGCGCTGGCGTTCAGGGAGCTGAGGGGGGTCGGGGTCACGAAGGTGCTGACGGCGGCCGTCAACGGGATCCCGCTGGCCACCCGAATCGCGCACGCCCTCGACGCCGACCTCTGCGTGGCGAAGCACGAGCCCGACGCCAGCGTCGAGAGCTACGTGGAGACGAGGTACTTCGCCCCCGACCCCCCTCGCTACGTCCACCTCTACTTGCCCGCGTTCGCGATCAACGCGAGGGACAGGATCGCCGTCGTGGACGACCTGCTGCACACGGGGAGGACGCTCAGGGCCCTGACCCGGCTGGCGGAGCAGCGGGGCGCCGCCGTCAGCGCGGTCTTCGCCCTCATCGCGATGGGCCAGGAGTGGAGGGGGGCCGTGCCGGAGGGCGCCCGCGTGGTGGTCGCGCTCCCGCTCGATTGACGTAAGCTTATATGCTGGCGCGCGGCTCAGAGCACGTGAAGTACGCGGTAATCGTAATTGACATGCTCGAGGAGTTCGTCAGGGGGCGCCTGAGGGCGGAGGCGGCGGAGGCGATCATCCCATCCATCCGGAGGCTGGTGAGCTTCGCCCGGGCCCACGGGGTGCCCGTCGTGTACGCGGTGGACAGCCACTACCCCGGCGTGGACGCCGAGTTCGGGCTCTGGGGCCCTCACGCGGTGAGGGGGAGCCCCGAGGCGAGGGTGGTGGACGAGCTGAAGCCCGCGGAGGGCGACTACGTGGTCCAGAAGCGCAGGTACGACGCGTTCTTCGAGACCGACTTAGACTTGCTGCTGCGCGAGCTGGGGGTCGGCGCAGTGATCCTGACCGGGATCCACACCCACATCTGCGTCCAGCAGACCGCGGCTGGTGCGTTCTACAGGGGCTACAAGATCATCGTACCGGTGGACTGCGTGGCGGCGGCGACGAAGGAGTGGCACGAGAGGGGCTTGGAGTACATGAGGGCCTTCTTCGGGGCCGAGCTGACGACGTCGGAGATGCTGATCGAGAGGCTGAAGAAGGAGCTGGGGACCCCCTCGACCACCTACGTCTAGCCCCACAGGTACTCGTAGGGGGCGACGTACGGCACGAGGGCTTCGAGGCGCGTGAGCTTGAGAAGCCTTGTTGCCGCCTACCCGGGCCTGGGCCGGCGCGGAGGAGGTGTTCCCATCCCTCACCTGAAAGCTCAAAATGAGAACCTTGAAGTTTTCTATGGGGTTCAGAGGCCGGGCGCGCCCCCGAGCCTGCCCC
>JAGDWA010000129.1 GCA_023269735.1 Thermofilum sp. | reverse complement strand
GCCTTCAGCCACAGGATCGCGTCCGTGCCGTTAAAGACCAGGGGTACGCCGTTGACGTACACTTCCGCGACGGGGAACCACGGGTCGTTCACGAGGTAGAGGCCCATGTCCGCGCTGGGGGTTATGAAGATGCTAGCGGGGGTGCCTGGGTTCAGGTACACGAAGTAGCCCTCCATGGTGTAGAGCTGGGGCGCGGCCCTGGCCGTGGAGAGCAGGCAGAGCGCCAGCGCTATGCCCACCAAGGCCAGCAACCTGGTCTTCATGGCGTGGGGTGGCCCGCGGCGCTGTCTTAAAACCGTTGGCCTCAGCGGGGCCTGTACACGCCCCTCAGGCCGTGCTTCTTGGCGCTGATGAGCAGGAGCCGCGCGACCCGCCTGACGGACAGCCACTCCGCGACGCGCTTGTCCCCGTCCCTGCGCAGCGCCTCGAGCACGTCGCCCACCGTCACCCTGCCCCTCTGGCGCGCGAGCTCGGGCACCAGGTAGTCCACGACGTACTCGGCCACGTCCCCGCTCCCCCTATCCGATAACCACTCCCGGTACGTCTTCACCGCCAAGGAGCACCATCCTGTGGGGCTCGAGCCACACGTCCACCGGGAGCTTGTGGTGCAGCACGTACAGCAGGCGCATGTCCTTCCAGTTCACGCGCGCCCTGTTCAGCCTCTCCTCCAGGTAGCGGTAGATCTGGCTCGTGGCGTGCTGCAGGCCCCGCGCCGTGGGCTGCGCCTCCTGCCAGAGCTTCAGCAGCAGCATGTAGTCGGACTTCAGCAGGTAGAAGCGCTCGAGCACGACCACCCCCCCGCCCAGGTCGCGCACCTGCGCTATGCGGTCGCTCACGGTGGTGCTGGGCAGCCCGAACTGCACCGTGTACCTCGCCAGGTACAGGTACCTCGTGCTCCTGCGCCTGCGGTTCTCCTCCCTGGCCCTCACGTACTCGTCCAGCAGCCTCGAGACCCCGGTGTACGTCACCATCACTGATAAAACGCGATGCCCGCTTTTAAATCCTGCCGAGCGCGCCCACGAGCAGGCCCGCCAGGGCGGCGCCCGCGTTGCCGTACCTGTCCCCGTACTCCACCATGACCGAGCTGATGGCGTCCGCCAGGGGGTCGGGCCCGGCGGGCCCCAGGCTCATGCCGACGAGGAGGCCCCAGGCCGTCACGGCGGGCTTCATGTACTTCAGGTCGCCCTTGACCGCGCTCACCATGCCCGACACCATTGTCACGGCGCCCGCCACCGCGGCCGGCGCGGCCGGCGCCGCGAACCTCGAGAGGTGGAGCGCCAGCGCCATCAGGGTCAGGGAGGCGTCGCTGGCCCTCAGCGCGGGCCCGGCTATGTACCTGTCCACGACCCTGAACCCGACGTACGCCAGGGCCAGGCTCACGAAGGGGTACAGGGCCGCGGCGACCGCGGCCGCGCCCAACAGTATGAGCAGCACCCACAGGAGCACGGCGCCCACCACCAGCAGCAGGGCGTAGGCGGCCACGACGCTGAACACCAGCTGCGCGAGGCTGAGCAGCAGCATGACTATCCCGACCAGCAGGAGGAACACGAGCTGCGCCACGACGTCGCTCGCGACCGCCACGGCCACGAACAGCCCCGCGCGCCTGAGCGCGTAGCCCATGAGCCCCGAGGTCAGCGCCCACAGCAGGGCGCTGAGGCCCCAGCCGGCCCTCGCGATCCTGAGGGGGCCCGTCGCGCCCGCCACCAGGACGACGTACAGGGACGTGGCGAGCGCGAAGTACAGCGGGAAGCTGAAGACGCTCACGGCGGTGAACAGCGGCCCGAGCCTGGGCCCCAGGCTCACGGTGAGCCAGGCGTCGACCCCGACCAGGAGCGACAGGGCCGCCAGGCCCATCAGCGCCCGGCCCATCAGCTCGAAGAACAGCCAGGGCGCGAGGCGCTTCCCGCGCAGGCTGTCGTAGGCCGAGTAGGCGAGGCTCTCGCCGGCCCTCAGCGCCCTCCTCAGCTCGCGCAGGCCGATGCGGCCCGGCCTGGCCCTGGGCCTAGCCTCCGCCTCGGCCTCCGCGAGCTCCTCCTCGGGCGGCGGGGCCTCCGCCTCCGCCTCGGCCGGGGCCTCTACCTCGACCCCCTCCTCGGGCGCAGCCCCCTCCTCGAGCTCAGGCCTGACCACCTCGCCCTCGCTCACAGTCCGAGCCGGGGCGGCGAGCTTAAACCCGTTACGGCTTCGCGGTGGCCACGGGCGGCGGGAGCGTCTCGGCCTTCGTGGGCCCCTCGACCTTGGCCCTGACGGGCTGCTGCTGCTGCTGGGCGCGCGCGACCATCTCCCTGATTATCGCCTCGCTGACGGCGAAGTCCAGGATGTCCTTGGCCGTGACGTTGTACCTCGACAGGACGTCCTCTATGATCTCGTAGCTGGAGGGCAGCCTCTCCACGACGCTCCTGACTATGTCGCTCGCGAGCTGCAGCAGGTTGCGGTACGAGTCTATCATGCGCTCCTCGTAGGCCATCAGGCGCTGCCTCAGCGCCTCGTACGCCATCTTGTAGCTGGCCTCGCCCCTCAGGAAGAGCTGCAGGTCGATGACGTCGAACAGCGGCACGAGCACGAACGACCCCCGCTCGCTGGGCGCCACGCTGGCCCACGCGAAGTACAGGTTCAGCGCGTCCATGGTGGCCACCACGACCCTGCTCACCTCCTCGCACTCTATCGTGACCTCCCTCGCGTAGTGCTTTATCGCCAGCCTGGGGCTGAGGGCCCACAGCAGCTTGGCGTCCACCCTCCACCACTTCCTCAGCAGGCTCTGGACCCTCTGGTACCCGCTGGGCAGCTCCTCGAAGCTGCTGTACCACACCCTGCCCCTGAAGACCGTGCGGCCCGTGGACACGCGCATTGACTTCACGTCTATGTACGCGATCTTCCCCGCGACCGGGTCCACGACCAGCAGGAACACATCCTGGCGGCGCTCCCCCTCCTTATAAAACCGCCCGCGGGGGACGCTGCGCCCGGTGGGCGCGGGCGGCCAGCGCTTGCGGTGCGCCGCGGTCACACTTATAAAGTTACGCCCCCCCACTCCGGGCGGGTGTCGGGTTGGGCAGGAGCTACGACAAGGGCGCCCGGTTCGAGAGGAAGGTGGCCGAGTACCTGCGCGGGAGGGGCTTCATGGTCGTCAGGAGCGCGGGCAGCCGATTCCCCGACCTCGTGGCCATACGCGACGGCGTGGCGATGGCCATCGAGGTCAGGCTCAGGCGCGAGCAGTTCGACAGCGAGACCATCAACAGGCTCCTGGAGCTCTCGAAGCGCTACGGGGTGAAGGTGGCCATAGCGTACAGGGAGCGCGGCGGCGTGGTCGTGAGGGTCCTGCACTAGGTGGTCGCCGTGGAGCCCCTCGAGGAGGAGTACGAGCGCGCCAGGCGCGTGGCCCTCGAGGCGCTGAGGCAGACCACGCCCGACTTCGACCTGCTGAGCCCCAAGAGCCGGGAGTACTACGTCTACGTGGCGGCCAAGCTGGTGATGTACGCGTGGTTCCGCGGGAAGGAGTTCACGCAGCTGTCCGAGGCCGAGGTCGTGGACTTCCTGAGGCAGTACAGGCCCACGTCGCGGGTGACCGTGTGGAACGTCATCAGGCGCTTCTACCCCCCGGGCTTCAGGGTGCGCGTGAAGGCGATGGTGCACATGCCCAGGGCCCTGAACAGCAGCCAGCTCAAGAAGCTGTACGAGTGCGTGAAGGACGAGCCGACCCTAAGGGCCGTGTTCCTGACGCTGCTCTACACCGGCATGCGCAGGAGCGAGCTGGTCACCATAACCCTGGACGACGTGGACCTGGAGCTCGGGCACATAAAGGTCACCGGCAAGGGCGGTAAGGTCAGGTACGTGCCGATCGTGAGGCAGCTCAGGCCCGTGCTCGAGGAGTGGATCAGCACCCACAGGCCGGCCTACGTCGAGAGGGCGCTCAAGCTGCTCGAGTCGCAGGGCGAGCGGGGCAGGGCGCTCGCCGAGCAGTACAGGAGCAGGGTGTTCCCCTTCTCGGCCAAGACCGTGAACGAGTGGTTCCAGAGGGTGAGCGCCTGCGCGGGCTTCCGCGTCACGCCCCACATGCTGAGGCACACCTTCGCCACCCGGCTCATAATGCGCGGGGTGCCGATAAACGTCGTGCAGGCCCTCCTGGGCCACTCCAGCATAGAGACCACCGCGCGCTACATCATGATCGCGCAGCCCGACAGGGAGGAGGTCAGCAGCGCGCTCGAGGGGGTGGTGGGGTAGTGCACGGGGGGGCCTACGAGGAGGCCGTCGCGAAGCTGCTGGAGGTCATTAGCATGCTCAGGAGCGCGAACCCGCCGTCGCCCAGGCTCGAGGTGCTGAGCCTGTCGTCGGTCATGAGCACGGGCGAGCGGTTCAGGAACCTCACGAGCTACAGGGTCACGAGGATACCCCTGCAGGCCGTGCGCGACCTCGCGTGGGTGTTCCAGGCCTACGAGGCCGCGGGCGCGGAGGCGATAGCCAGGAGCGCCGGCACCCTGCTGGAGAGGGCCGCCGTGACGACCTACCTGCGCGGGAAGGCCAGCATAGTGTTCCTCTCCACGAACATGAGCGGCGAGATGATACTGCTGCCCGTCGACGCCGTCGTGGCCGAGCTCTGCATCATACTCTCGAGCCTGAGGAGCCTCATAGGGCTGAGCGGCAAGCTCGCGGAGCTCGAGGAGGAGAGGCATGCCAGGCCGTAGGGAGAGGGTCAGGATAACGGTCGTCATGGAGCCCAACTGCCCGCACTGCAGGCTGCTCGCGACGAGCCGGTACTTCAGGGCCCTCACGCGCATGTACAGGTCCCGCGTGGAGGTCGTGGAGGCCACGAGCGACGTGGTGAACCAGGCGATAGCCTACTACGTCGGCCTGTCGCTGTCCGAGAGGCTCGCGTGGGTGGCGGGCGGCGTGAGGGGCTCGTTCAAGACCCCGGCGCTGATCGTCGAGCAGCCCGGGTGGGTCGAGGCGTACATACCGCTGCCCGTGCTGGAGGCCGACGGGAAGGTGGACGAGTTCGCCACGTGGCTGAGGCTCAACAACGTCTTCTTCGGCTCGGACCTGCCCCCCATGCCCCTCTACACCGAGAGGGCCAAGAAGTCTAAGAGGGGGGGTGCTAAGAAGTGAAGTACTTCGTGCTGACCGGCGACATGCCGGGCTCGTGGGCCAGCCTCTGCCCCTCGGTGCCCCCCACGCGCGGGTACCTGCCCGAGGGGAGCCACGTCATAGGCAACCCCAGCGTCGTCGTCGGGCGGGTCACCGTCGAGAGCTTCGAGACCAACAGCTACGCCACGATCAAGTGGCTCAGCGACGTGTCGCTCAGGCGGCTGCCGAGGGGCGTGTACGCGTACACCCCGCTGGACATCGGGGAGGTCAACAGCCTCTACGTCCTGGCCCGCGCGAACCCCGAGTCCACCTTCATATTCGAGCCGATACGCGTCGTCAAGACGGGCCACGAGGCCGAGATAAACCTGGCCGCCGTGCTGCTGCTCAAGCAGCTGTACAACGTCGTGTTCCGGGACCCCGCCAGCCTGAGCGTGGTGATGCTGTACAGCAGGGGGTTCCCCGTGGCCGGGTGCAGGGAGATCCACGGCGAGGTCGAGACGTGGGTCGGGAACGTCCGCTACCCGGAGTGCCCCCACGTTGTCCTGAAGGTGTACGGCAAGCTCCAGAAGGAGCTGCAGGTCACCGCGACCGGCGACGGCTACGTGTCGTGCCCGGCCATGCCCCCCGAGGCCGACCCCTACGTGGAGCTCGCGCGCAAGAGGGGCATACCGTTCTGGAGCTCGCCGTACAGGCCCGCGGCCCCCGCGCCCATACCCGTCGCCCTCGGCCCCTCCAGGCCGCCACTCAGGCACCTGGGGGCCGGGGCGGAGGAGGAGGGGGAGGTCGAGGACGTGGACATATCGCCGGGGGAGGGCGAGGAGCCGTAACGGGTTTAAGGTGGCCTGGCCCCCGCTGCACGGTATGATCGAGCCCGTCGCGCTCGTGGTGTTCGTGTACATCGTGAGCCAGGCCATGGTGGTGATGACCACGCTGCTGGACTACCTGGAGGCGAGGGGCAGCGTCGGCTTCAGGGAGTTCCTGCTGGCCCTCAGGGAGGTCAGCGCCGTGGCCCTCGAGGCCCTGTGGCTGCTGTTCATACTGCACGCCTGGGGCATCCTGAACCTCTCCGGGCTGGTGGCGGCCCCGAGCCTGCCGCTCGAGGGGCTGGACATGCTCAGGCTGCTGGCCGCGCTGTCGCTGGTCATCCTGGCGGCCGTGCTCTACTACGGGGGGCGCGTGGTCGACATGCTGATCGCGCTGGTCGTGGCCAGCCTCATCTACCCCAGCGCGGTTCAGGAGAACTTGCTCACCCTCGCGTGGCTGGTGGCCCTGGGGCTGGTCGTGCTGGCCGTGGGGTACTGGGCGGTCGCCAGCCAGCAGAGGGAGCCCCTCGCATAATTGATATAAGGGGCTCCCGCGCGGGTGGGAGCGTATGCCGAGCCAGGTCACCCTCAGGCTGATCGAGAGCGTGCGCACGAAGGAGGTCGCGGACTACAAGCTCGGGAGGCTGGCCCTGTACGAGTGCGTCTCCTTCATATTCGACGACGCCCAGGTCGCCGTGCTGATATGTAACATCGGTGGCGGCATGTACAGGGTAGCCGCGAGGAGGTACACGCCCGAGATGGCCAAGCAGCTAGAGTAAGGGATATAAGACGGCCGCTCAGGGGGGTTACCGGTATGCCGGTCCCGGAGCTGATACTGAGAAAGGTCGAGACGAAGTACCCCGTGAGGTACTGCGACTTCGCAGGGCGGCTGTTCCCCGGCCTCGACATCGAGAGATGCAGGGCTGGCATGTCCCAGATAGTGCGCGAGAAGTGGGGCCCAGGCTGGGAGAGCGGGCTCAAGGCATTCTTCGCCAGCATCGGGGCGCTCTAAGGGGCTAGCTAGCGGGCAGGGGTGCTCAGCGCCGTGGCGAGGTTCAAGATCACCCTGAAGGAGATCCAGCAGTACAGCTGCGATAGCCTGACGGCGCTCAGCAACGCCTTCAAGGCCGCAGGGAGGTACGACATAGCCGCGTACTTCGAGAAGGTGGCCAGGGCCAAGGCCTGCCCGGTCTGAGGTATCGGGTGCCTCCCCTTTTTTCTCCCTCCCCCGAGCGGGGGCGCAGGACTCATAAGCGGCCGCGCCAGCGCTTACTGGCGGTGCGGGTGTCGGGGGCGCAGGGGCTCGGGCGCGGCAGCGTGGAGGAGCTGCTGTACCTGCTGGCCAACCTCCTGGCGCTGGAGGAGCACTACAGCGAGCTGGGCATGCTCGAGGGGCTGGACGCGGCCAGGTCCCTGAGGGTCGCGCTCGTGGATAAGCTGTTCACGGTTCTGGGCATGGACGAGCACAGGGGCGAGTGGTGCGTGCTCAAGCACCTCCTGCTGGTCATGATACACGCGCACGAGGCCCTGGGGATGCTCGGCTCGCAGCACGAGCTCTCGGGCATCCTGAGGGACATCATGGACGCCGCGCTGCGGGCGAGCATGAAGCTCGTGGAGGAGTGGAGCGGGGGCAAAGCGTAATGGGTTTAAGCCGGCGCGCCCAGGCCCCCTCCCGGGAGGGTGCATGGTCAGGCGCAGGGTAGAGGAGGGCAAGCCGTGGGGCTGGGCCGCGCTCCTCATCGCGGGCATCGTCGTCGGGGCCTACCTGGCCGCCGCGAACTACAACGCCACGATCCTGGGGGTGCCCGCGTTCGCGTGGCTGCTCCTGGACGTGGGGCTGCTGTACGTGGCGTACCTCAAGGTGAGGGACTACCTGTAGCCGGTGGGTGGTGGCCGTGAACCCCGAGAGCATCGGCAGGTGGGTCGCGGTCGCCACGTCCGTCGTGTGGCTGGCCGTCGCCCTCCTGACGCTCTACGCGCAGCTCAGGCACATCAACGGGGAGCTGGTCATCCTGAACCGCACGATCTCGCTGTACCCCGCGGGGCTCGAGGGCCTGCTCGGGGGCGAGGTCTCGGCCGTGGGCGCGTACGTGCTGAGCCTGCTCTACACGGTCTTCAAGTACGTGATACTCGCGGTCGTCATCGTTAGCGGCATACAGGCCAGCCTGGGGCTCGTCGGGAGCTTCCTGGGGACCTACGTCCCGATAACGTTCCCGAGGGGCGGCCCGACGCAGCTCATACGGAACGTCATAGGCCTCCTGATAATCAAGGCCGTGGTGGACGCGGCGCTGAGGTACTTCGGCGCGCCCGCCGTCAGCGCTGAGCTCGTGGCCCTGGTCGAGTCGGGGCTCACCAGCACGCTCATCGGCCTGGCCACGATGGCCCTGGTGCACGGGATCCTGTTCTACTGGCTCATGAGGCGCAGGCCGCTGATGGAGGTCGTCGTGGTGACCGAGTAGGGGGGTGGCGGTGGACGGGGACCTCAGGGCGCTGGTGGCCCACGGGGTTAGCATGCTCGCGACGGGCGTGCTGCTGGCCAGCCTGGCCGGGGGCGGGCTGCTGGGGCTGCTCCTGCGCCCCCTCATCGGGATCGCGGTGCTGCTCAGCCTGGCCGCGTCCTGGGGCCTGGGCATGCTGGCCAGCAGGTTCGAGAGCGCTGACAGGGCCGAGCCGAGGCTGCAGGGGTGGGGCGTGGCCTACCCCGTCGCCCTCAACAGCATGCTGTTCATGTCCCTGCTCCAGGGGACCTACAGCCAGCTGGCCCTCCTGGGCGCCAGCCTGGTGGGCATGCTCGTGCTCGTGAGGCCGAGGCTCTCGCGCCCCAGCGCCACCGCGGTGTACAGGGGGGTCATAGGCGGGTTCGCGGCCTTCGTGGCCGTGCTCCTGCTGTCGTACATCCTGGGCAGCCTGGGGCTCTCCGCCGGCCTCGCGGAGGTCAGCCTGTCCATCTCCGGCGGGCTGGGGAGCGCGGAGGTGTACGGCTGGTACATGCTCGCCGTCGTGGCCATCGCGGAGGAGGCGTGGAGGTTCGCGACCCTGCTCGTGACCGGCTCGCGGGGCGACTGGGGGACCGCGGTGGCCGTTAGCTTCGCCTGGTTCATATGGATGCACGCGCCGAGCCGCTTCGCTGCGGTCGGCCCCCTGGCGTTCGTGGTCCTGGCCCTGATAGGGCTCGCGGCGGTCATCATCTGGTACTTCACCCGCAGCTTCTGGGGGATGGTCGTGGGGCACGCGGTGTACAACACGCTGCTAGCCGGCGTGTACTACGGCACGCTGCTGGTCGACGTCGTGCTGCTCTTCGCGCTGGTCTACTCGATCTACGGCCTGTCGGTCCCGAGGATAGAGGTGGGCGCGGGTGGGCCTGAGGAGTAGGGCTGCGGGCCTGGCCGTGGCCGCCGCCGCGCTGGCCCTGACGCTGGCGGCCCTGCTCTACTGGCCCCCCGGGGCCGTGGGGGGCGCAGCGAGCGGGCTCCTGGCGCTCAGGGACAGGCGCCTGGCGCTCATCGTGCAGGCGCTCACGGCGGCCTCGATGGCCGTGGCCCTGCTCGGGGTCCCCAGGCTGGTGGGCCTGCTGGGGCCCATATCGCCGGTGCCGCCGCTGGGGAGGTAGCGGCCGGGGGAAAGAAGGGTTTTCTCTATCCGCGGGTTTCTCTCCACCCGCCGGCCCCTACCTGGTCACCACCACGCGCCTGGGCTTGCCCCCGCCGGCCGGCTCCAGCACCGCCCGGTAGCCGTCCAGCGTCTGCGCGTAGTACAGGGCGTACCTGAGCGCCGCCGCCCTGTGGGAGTCCAGGAACGCCGCGGTTCGCTGCGGGACCAGCCTGCGCAGGTGCCGCACCGTTATGACCTTCATCCGGCCCCTGTTGCCGAGCACCAGCCTCTCCACCGCCGAGCGCAGCGCGGCCTCGTGCTCCCTGAGCCCGGGGCAGCACACGGTCACGAGCACCCTGAGCTTCTCGCTGGGCGGTGCGGAGTCCGGGTCCCCGCCGAGCGCGAGCAGGGCCTCCAGGTAGTGCCGGCTCGCGGCCGTCATGCCCATGCCGCAGACGGGGCACTTGACCGGGTACCTGGCCGTCATCAACGTTTTAACTGCACAAACGCCATAAAAGCCTTGCGCAGGGTTTAAGGCCGCGGGCGCCCGGGTGAGCCCGGGGTGGCCGTGCGGGACTGCGCCAGGTGCGACGACGACACCCGCGCGAGGCGCGAGGCCGGCAGGGCGGGCGCGGACTACTCCAGGTGCGCCATATGCGGTGAGCCCGCCGTAACGGTGATAAACGGCCGCCCGTACTGCCGCAAGCACGTGGCCATGGCGATGGCCGGGGTGCTGCCGAGGTGATGGCCGAGGCCCTGGGGGGGCTCATCCTGGGCTACCTGCTGCGCAAGGGGCTCGGCGTGCTCGTTAGGGCGCTCGGGCTGCTGGTGGCGGCGCTCGCGCTGGCGCTGCTCTGGCTCGAGTCGGCCGGCGTGGTCACGGTGAACTGGGCCGCGCTCTGGAGCCTGCTGGGGTCGTGGCTGGAGGGGCTCGCGGCCGCGCTCCGGGAGCTGCTGGAGGGCAGGGTGTCGCCGGCCCTCAGGGACTACCTGGCCTCCGGGGCGCTGGGGCTCGGCGGGCTGCTGGTGGGCTGGTGGGTCGGTGGGAGGCTGTGAGGGGGCTGCTGCCCCTGCTCGCGGGCCTGGCCCTGGTGGCCCTGGGCGCCTGGCTGAGGGGCGCGGGCTCCTGGCCGGGCGCCGGGGGCGGCGGCCCGCCGGTGGCCTGGGGGCCCGCGCCGGTCGCCACCGTGGTGGTGTCGGTCAGGGAGGAGGACAGGCTGTACAGCGGCGGGGTCATCTGGCTCGAGGCGGGCGGCAGGAGGTACAACGCCACGTGGGTAGGCAACGAGGCCGTGTTCGCCGTGGAGCCGGGCACCTACGTGCTGGGGCCCAGCTGCTGCAGCAGGCTCAACGCGGTGAGGGCCCCGGGGCGCTACAGGGCGTTCTACGGGGGCGGCTGCTGGTTCCTGGTCTCCCAGGGCTGAGCGGCCCCTCACCCCATCTCCTCGAGCAGGTGCTCCACGAGCTCGTCGGCCCCCTCCGCCGGCTCAGCCTCGGTGGCCTCGCGGGCCGCCCCGCCCCCCTCGCCGGGGCCGGCGAGTGACTGCAGGGCGTCGCGCAGGGCGCGGAGGGCCGCGCGCACGAACTCCTGGCCGTGCCTGTCGACCACCGCGACCACGCCCGGGCCGTCCCTCAGCAGCACCACGGCGCTCACCTCGGGGTCCTCGAGCATGCGGGCCAGGAGGCACAGGGCGCCCCTCTCGGGGCGTACCCGGTAGATGGCGTACCTGTCGCCGACCTCGATGGCCCTCATGGCCCCCAGCCGTGGGGGGCGCTGGGCTTAAAAGGCCGCCTGCGCCCGGCCGGGCGGAGAAAATTCTCGGCCCCGCGCGCCCCTCAGCCCACGGGGGGGTAGAGCCTGTCCAGGAGCAGGCCCTGCTCGAGGCCCGCGATTATCAGCGCGTTGTGCAGGGCGGGCAGCCACGAGGTGGCGGGCATGTAGCCCAGCGCGAGCCACCGGACGGGCCGCCAGCGGGCCCTGCGCGCGAGCCACTCGAAGTAGAGCTGCAGCAGCAGCAGCACGGCGGCGCCCAGGGCAATGAAGGGCTCCAGGCCCACGAGCCGCGCCACCGGGTTGCACTCGCGGGCGTAGGGGTCCGAGGACAGTAGGATCCTCGTGGTCGCGTAGTCCGCCAGCCTGCCCAGGACCACGGCCGCGCGAGAGAGCCACCGCGCGCGCCCCACCCCTGGCCCCCGCACGCGCCCCACCCTAGAGCAGCAGTATGTCCCGCGTGGCCCGCCTGAGCACGGCGAGCGCCCTCTCCTCGTGGCTGCCCTCGATGTAGACGAAGTACACCTGCGCGCCCTGCTTCAGGTGCGCCCTGCGCAGCAGCCGGCCCGTCCGCTGCACCAGCCTGCGCTCGACCACGCCGGTGCCGGCGAGCACCCCTATCCCGGCCTCGGGCACGTCGATGCCCTCATCGAGCACCCTCACGGCTATGAGCACCCTGGCCGCCCCCTCCCTGAACGCCTCGAGGGCCCGGGCCCTCTCGCTGGGGGGCACGCCGCTGTGCACGACCACGCTGCCGGGTATGCGCTCGTGCAGCTCGTCGGCCACCCTCGTGCTCTCGGTCCACACTATTATCCGCTCGCCCGGGTGCTCCCTCACCAGCGCGTTTACCAGCTCCACCACCTTGGCCTTCTTCACCTCCGAGTCGCTCGCGATTATGCGCCTGAGGGCGTAGAGCCTCTGCAGCTCGCGCTCGTACTCCCTCCTGGTTCGCTCGTCCGCGTCCTCCAGGTAGGACTTGAGCGCGCTTATCCTCCTCTCCACCTCGCGCAGCCTGGCCAGCGTGTGGTAATCCCTGACGGGCACGGGCGTTATCCTGAGGCCGCTGACGTAGTCCCTGAGCTCCGCGAAGCCCAGGCTGAACACCACCCTCAGCACCATGCCCCGCTCGGGCGTGGCCGTGAGGCCCATGACGTGCGCGTCTAGGCCGGCCACGTAGCGCCCCAGGGCCGTGTCGGCCCTGGCGTGGTGAGCCTCATCGATGACAACGAGGCTGGCCCTCAGGCCCATGGACACCATGGTGTTGTAGACCGCCACGGTTACCAGCCCGAGCTGCCTGCGCCCCGTGTACGCCTCGCCCGGGTTGATGCCTATGCGCCTGAGCCTCTCGGCCCACTGCTTGGCCAGGGCTATCGTGGGCGTGGCCACCAGCACGCTGGCCCCCGCCTTGTAGTAGGCGTATATCACCGGCAGGGCCACGTACGTCTTACCGGCCCCCGTGGGCATCACAATCACGCCGCGCCTGCCGGCCTCCAGCCACGCCTTGATGGCCCTGGCCTGGTAGGGCCTGATGGCCACGCCCGTCTCGCGCACGAAGTCGCTCAGCCTCACCGCCGGCCACCCCTTCCCTCGAGGAAGTCGAGTATGGTCAGGCCCACGCGGCTCCTGTGCGTCGACAGCACCACCCTGGCCACCCTGAGCAGGCGCCTGCGCGCTGCCGCCGCGCGGGCGGCCCTGGGCGCCCAGGCCCTGCGCCGGCCCGCGGGCTCAAATATCTCGCGCCAGCTCACCGCGGCTGGCTCC
>JAGDWA010000084.1 GCA_023269735.1 Thermofilum sp. | reverse complement strand
CGGGGAAGTGCTGTCGAAGTACGTGCCCTACGTCTCCCTCTCCCACGAGGTGGCCGAGAGGGATTACCCGCTCCTCTTCACTGCGTACAGGGTACGGGAGGGCAGCGGCGGCAGGGGGGCTTACAGGGGCGGTGACGGCATTGTGAGGGCCTTCGTCGTCCTGGAGCGCTGCAGGCTCTCCATCCTGGCGGACCGCTTCAGGAGGGGGCCCTACGGGCTGAGAGGCGGCGAGCCCGGGGCGCCCGCGAGGGTCAGGATCAGGAAAAGCGACGGCAGGCTGCTGGAGGCGCCTAGCAAGTTCACGGTGGACTTGGAGCCGGGGGACGAGGTGATCGTCGAGACCCCCGGAGGGGGCGGCTGGGGCCCCCCGACCGAGTAGACTCGGGTTCCGCGCGCGAGCCAGCCACCCAGCTCCTCCCCCGGAGCCCCGAGGCCCGCTCTGCGATCGCCTCCTGATGCTCTGGGGGCCTACCAGCCTCGGGCGCGAGGCCCCACCCCCGCTCTAACCCTGCTCGGGGTGCAGCCTGAACCTGTACCTCTCAACGGAGATGCCCAGCCTGCCGAAGACCGCAGCCTGCTCGCGGAGCTGCTTCTCCGAGACCGACGAGTCGAATCGCGACTCCACGCTCAGCGCCTCGTACTCCATCGCCTTCTCCTCGATCAGCCGCAGGAGCTCCGGTGGAGGCGGGCCGCGCAGCGTGTAAACAGACACCGTGGCCTCGACCCCGTCGGAGTAGACGGTGGCGAGCTTGGGGCTGGGGACGCCGAGGCGGGCCATCGAGATCAGCACCTGGAGGTCGGGCAGCGACGGCGCCGTGCGGGGCACCGGGTGGGTGTGGACGACGGCCACGGCCCTGCCGTGGTCGCTGACGAGCGGTATGCCGACCCCAAAGGGGGTGCCGCGGAGGTGCAGGACCGAGCCGTCCTCGTACACCACAGCCGCGTGCTCGGCTCGGTCGCGGAGGCCCGCCAGCTCCCTAGCCAGCTCCAGCAAGTCCTTTGCCACAGTCATGCGGTTGGCATAGAGATTCTTATGTTTTCCTCAGGGCCTGCACCGGTTCGTCACGGGTCGGCATGCCCAAACGGCATCATCGGCTGGGGGAGCACCGCGGCACGGCCTTTTATGCGTGGTGGCGCACCTCACTTTATGCCCAGCTTCTCGTTTATCTCGCCCTGGTACGCCTCGACCCTCAGCTCGAGCACATCCTTTACCTTGACGGGCGCGCCGAGGACCGCGGACTCGTAGAAGCCGAGGGGGACTGCCATGTCCCTGTAGGCCTCCCAGCCGTCGACCTCGGGCCTCCCGCCGCGGGTCACCGCGAGGTAGAAGTCGTAGAGCTCCGTGGCGAAGGTATCGGTGATCCCGCGCGGGAAGAACCTCTCGCGCTCCTCGGGGGTCAGCGAGGCCATCATCCGCCCGATCAGGTCGCCCATCCTGACCTCCCGGACCCCCCAGTCCTCCTGGACCCTCAGCGCCTGGTCGTCGATCGCCCCCCTCGACCCGTAGATGATCCTCACGTTCAGCGGCCTCGCGGGGGCGACCGATGTCCAGAGCCACTGGGCGTAGACGCCCCCCTCGTACCTTATGATCGCCATCGTCATGTCGTCCACGGTCACCCTGACGCCCCCCTTGACCGGCTCGAAGATCTCCGTCACGGCGAAGACCTCTACGGGCTCCCTCCCCGTCTGGTAGCGGTCCAGGTCCGCCAGGTGCACCCCGCCGTCGAAGACCCAGCTCCCCCCGACCTCGTACTTGTTCGCCCTCCACCCCCCGACCCCGGGGCTCCAGTTCGCCGACTGCCAGACGATGATCCTCGGCTCGCCGATGAGGCCCTGCCTCACGGCCCACCAGATCGCCCTGTTCGCCGGCGATCTCCTGTAGTTCTCGGCGACAGCGAGGACGCGGCCGTGCTTCTCCGCCGCCTCGATGATCCTCCTGGCCGCCCTCATCGTGATGCCGAGCGGCTTCTCGATGATCACGTGGAGCCCCTCCTCGAGGCACCTGATGGCGACGGTGTGGTGCAGCGAGTGCGGCAGGCAGATGTCGACCGCGTCCAGCTCCTCCTTTGCTATCATCTCCTCGAAGCTGGTGTACACGCGGGGCACCTCGCCCTGGAAGGCCCCCACCTCCCTCGCCCTCCCCTCGGCCCGCTCCCTCGCCACGTCGCAGCAGGCCACCACCGAGAACGCCTCCAGCCCCCTGTAGTGGAGCTCCCTGTACCCGGCCACGTGGTGCCACGAGATCCCGCCGCAGCCGATGATGCCGATCCTGAGCCGGCCCCCCATCAACGCCAACCCTCGGGTGGGCGGCCGTAAATAAGGCTTGCCGCGATCCGCAGCCCCGGGGAGCGCTTTTAAGCGGGCCCGAGGAGCGGCCGTAAGGGCTCCATGCAGAGCAGGGCCGGCTCGCGCGAGGACGAGGTCGTGAAGAAGATGGCGTCGCTGCTCAAGTCGGGGGCGACGATGCTGGAGCAAACCTGCCCCTTCTGCAACGTCCCCCTCTTCAGGCTGAAGACGGGCGAGGTCGTCTGCCCCAGCTGCGGGCAGAGGTTCGTCATAGTCAGCAGCGACGAGGAGGAGCTGCAGGCGAGGGGGAACCTGGTCCTCCAGGAGCTCGAGAGGGCCGCCGTCGAGCGGCTGGCGGAGATCGCGTCCCAGCTCCGGGGCGCGAGGGACCCCTCGGAGGTCTCCGAGGCCCTCGACGTGGCGATCAACCTGCTGAGGGTGATCGACTACGCCAGGAAGATCAGGCAGGGCAAAGCCGGTTAGGCTCAGGGACGCGGTCGAGGTCCCCTACGCGCCCGAGCGGTGGCTCCTCCTCCGGGAGCTCCGCTCCAGGGCCGAGCCGGTGATGGCGGCGCTGCCTGGCAGCCTGCTGGTGGGCAGCGTGGCGCGGGGCGACGTGCGCGAGGGCAGCGACGTGGACGTGGCGCTCCTCGACCCCCTCCCTCCCTCCCTCGTGGAGGAGCGGCTGCGCGCCGCCGGCCTCGCGGTGGCGCTGAGGGAGCTCGTGCAGGCGACGCCGCTCTCGACGCCGAAGCTCTACCTGCACCTGGAGGGGGGCGAGAAGGTCTCGGTCCCCCTCGCCGAGCTCTCCAGGGTCGAGGAGGAGTTCTACCGGTTCGCCGGCTCGATCACGCTGGAGCAGCTCAGAAGGGGGGAGAGGGTCCCGGGGGTGAGCAAGCAGCTCCTCGCGATCATCCCGACGGAGAGGGGGCACGTGGAGTTCTCGGTGCTGGGCAGGGAGGCGGAGGTCGCCCGCCTGCTGGGCGTCTCGCTGGAGGCGGTGCTCGACCGGGTCAGGGCCCTCACGAGGAGGGACCGGGTCGGCAGGACCGGCCTCTTCCTCCGCGTCGAGATTCCGGCGTGGGAGAGCGCGGAGGCGGCGGTCGAGGAGCTGGCTCGCAGGGTGCCGGCCCTCAGGAGGAAGCTCGCTTAGGCCGTTAGCGCTCGCCGCGCTGCCAATCGAAGATCAAGACCAGCCTCTGGGGCCTCGCCCTGCTAACCCCCTCCCCGGCGAGCCTGTACTCCACCAGCGCGCCCCCCTCGAACTCCTCCACGCCCGCGACCTCCACCTCGTAGCCCCTCTCCCTCACCATCAGAGCGAGGTCGTCGAAGTAGTCGTAGAAGCCGCACGCGAGGCAGAACGAGCCGGTGAACTCGACCCTGAAGCCGTCCTCGAGCCACTCGACGACCCTCGCCGAGGCCTCCGCCCCGTGGTGCCTGTTGAACTCCTCCACCGCCTCCTCCACAGCGCCCCTGAGCCCGCCGCCCACGGGCCCCCGCCGGCCTCCGCCCTTTTAAGCGCTCAGCCCCCTCTCCCTGAGCAGCTTCAGGATCGGGATCGCCTCCACCTGCTGCGGTGTGAGGAGCTCCCAGTAGACCCCCTCGGGCCTCCTCCTCGGCGCCGACACCTCGACCGCGGCCCTAGGCGTGAAGATGTAGTCGACGGGCACGTCGTGCTTCAGCATCGGCACCCTCTCGACGATCTGCAGGTCGTGGACGGTCGTGGCGATGGGCGTGGTCTCGCCGACGGCGCCCAGCACCCTGAGGATCGCGTACTCCAGGTCGGAGAAGCCGCCGCCCTTCCCCACCCTCCCGCCGCCGGCGCTCACGGCCACGCTGCCCGCCACCTTGAGGTCGATGCTCGGCACGCGGTCCAGCACCTGCCTCCCCCACTTGAACGCGCCAGCGATCGTCGAGGCCTCCCTGTAGGCGCTCCTCGGGATGCGCGAGGGGTCCAGAACGAGGAAGCCGCTCCTCAGGCGCGGCGAGGCCATCACCAGCAGCTTCCCCATGCGCAGCGCGGCCTCGCGCACCGGCCTCTGCGGCGAGTCCGGGTTGCAGAAGACCACCTCAGCCCTCTCGAAGGCCCGGGAGCGCACCAGCCGCGCGGCCGCCTCCTCGGCCCCCCTGAAATTCGGGATTCGCCCCTCGATGGGGAAGGGCGGCAGGGCCACGCCCCTCTCGAGCAGGAGCCTCCAGACCCTCCTCCTGATCTCTGCCTTCTCCCTGCGCGCCTCCTCCACGGCCCTCCCGGCGGGGGCCGGCGGAAATCCGTTCACAGCCAGCCCCTCCACCTCATCGCGTCGTGGAGCCTCTGGAGCGCCGCCACGACCGCCGCGTCCCTCAGCGTCGCCTCGGCGGCCCGCTCCCTCAGTCTGCCCCAGACGCCCAGGGTCCTCCTGAAGTTGGACTCCATCATCTTCGCCAGCCTGGACCTGCTCTCCTCCTCGCCCCAGCTCCAGCACTGCACGTTCTGCACCCACTCCAGGTAGCTGGCAACGACGCCGCCCGCGTTGGCGAGCACGTCGGGCACGACCACGACCCCCCTCTCGGCGAGGATCCGCTCCGCCTCGGGGGTCGTCGGGCCGTTGGCCCCCTCGACCACCAGCCTCGCCCTCACCAGGCGCGCGTTCTCGGCCGTCAACTGGTTCTCGAGGGCGTCGGGGGCCACGATGTCGGCGTCCGCGTAGAGCGCGCCCCTCGTGTCCCTGGAGCGCTCCCCCCCGGGGTAGTTGTAGATGGTGCCCGTCTCCCTCACCACCCTCATCGCCCTCTCGACGTCGATGCCGCTGGGGTCGTAGACGGTCCCCCCGATGTCGGACACCGCGACCACCTTGAACCCCATCTTCGAGGCCCAGTAGGCGTGCCAGGAGCCCACGTTGCCGAAGCCCTGGATGGCGATCGTCAGCCCCTTCGAGCTGCCCAGGAACTCCTCCGCGGCGAGCTTCGTGACTATCGCGCAGCCGAACCCCGTCGCGTAGACCCTGACCGGGTCGCCCCCCAGCTCAACCGGCTTCCCCGTGAAGGCCGCCGGCGCGAAGCGCCCCCTGATCTTGCTGTACTCGTCGACCATCCACGCCATGACCTGGGGGTCCGTGCCCGCGTCGGGGCCCGGGATGTCCAGCATCTCGCCCAGCACCCAGTGGAGGGCCCTGACGTAGCCCCTCGAGAGCTCCTCCAGCTCCCTCCTCGACAGCCTCCTGGGGTCCACCCGGACGGCCCCCTTCCCGCCGCCGTAGGGCAGGCCCGCGAGCGAGTTCTTGATGGTCATCAGCGCGGCGAGGGCGATGTCGTCCTCGAGCGTGACGTGGGGGTGGAAGCGGATCCCGCCCTTGTAGGGCCCGAGCGCGCTGCAGTGCTGCACGCGGAACCCCTCGAAGACCTCGATCCTCCCGTCGTCCATCCTGACGGGTATCGTGACGGACACCACCCTCTCCGGCTTGCTCAGCAGCGTGTAGAGCTGCTCGGGGAAGCCCCCCAGCTCGACGCCCCTCCTGATGGTCGTCAGCACAGTCCTGAGCAGCTGCGAGGAGGCTTCGCTCACGCGGAGGGCTCTCGGGGAGCCTACATAAGCGTAGAGGCTAAAGAAGCTTCAGCAGCTCCCTGGGCTGCCCTAGAGGATCCGCATTCCCGAATTCTGGGCGCGCCCGGGGTCGCGCGGCCCGGCCACCAGCACCCTCAAGCCCGCTGGGCCGGGGGGCAAGGGTTATCTCCTTCGAAGCGCTAGGGCCCGGAAATGGCGGGCGGCGAGCTGAGCATCCTCGTCGGGGGGCCGGCGGGCGCGGGCGTCTTCGCAACGGGGTCGATAGCGGCCAGAGCGCTGCTCTACCACGGCTACAGCGTGTTCGCGACGAACGAGTACCCCAGCCTGATCCGGGGCGGGCACCAGTGGGTCCTGGTCCGGGCGCGCATGGGCGAGCCCGTCTACGCCCACCGCAGGCGGCTGGACGCCATACTGGCGCTCGACGCCGAGACCATCAGGCTGCACGCGGGGAGGCTCAGCGAGGGGGGCCTCGTGGTGTGCGACGAGCGCGTCGCCGAGCGCGCGCACGGCGGGCGCGTCCTCGCCCTGCCCCTGGTCGAGCTGGCTAGGGAGGCGGGCGCGCCGCCCGTCGCCGCGAACGTCGTCGGGCTCGGCGCCCTGCTGGCGGCCGCCGGCGGCAGGCTGGAGCCCCTGCTGGAGGCCGTGAGGCGGCACTACCGCGGGAGGGGGGACCTGGCCGAGGCGAACGCCAGGGCCGCCTCGCTGGGCTACCGGGAGGGGTCCAGGGCGGGCCTCGCGCTCGGCGCGAGGATCGCGTACGCGCCGCGCGGCGGGCGGCTCCTCCTCGACGGAAACTCGGCGGTGGCCCTGGGCGCGCTCGCCGGGGGGATGAGCTTCTTCGCCGCGTACCCGATAACGCCTGCGTCGCCGATGCTCCACCTCCTGGCCGAGGTGCAGCGCGAGCTCGGGATCGTGGTGGTGCAGGCCGAGTGCGAGCTGGCCGCCATCAACATGGCGATAGGGGCGGCCTACGCGGGGGCGAGGGCCGTCGTCGCGACCTCGGGCCCCGGGTTCTCGCTGATGGCAGAGTCGCTGGGCGAGGCGGCGATGGCCGAGGTTCCGATAGTGGTCGTCGACGTGCAGCGGGCCGGCCCGAGCACCGGGCTCCCCACCCACACCGCGCAGGGCGACCTGAGGTTCGCGATCCACGCCTCCCACGGCGAGTTCCCGCGCGCCGTGATAGCCCCCGGCGACCCGGTCGAGGCGTACGAGCTGGCCTGCGAGGCGCTGAACATCGCGTGGCTCCTCCAGGTCCCCGTCGTGCTGCTGACGGACAAGTTCCTCGGCGAGAGCTACTGGACCGTGGACGGGCTGCCGGAGGTGGGGCCCGCGGAGGGCTCGGTGGTCCGCGGGAGGGCGCCGAGCGGCTACGCCCGCTACGCCATCACCGGCGACGGGGTCTCGCCGATGCTGGTCCCCGGCTCCGAGGGGGCCCGGGTCTACGCGAACACGAACGAGCACGACGAGCACGGCTACGTCACGACCGACCCCACCACGGTGAAGGCGATGCAGGAGAAGCGCTTCAGGAAGCTGGCGAAGCTGAGGGAGATGGCCGAGAGGGAGGGCGTGAAGACCTACGGCAGCGGCAGCGTCGCCCTCCTCGTGTGGGGCTCGACCAAGATGGTGGCGCTCGAGGCGCTCAGGGAGCTGAGCGGCGTCAAGGTGGTCCAAGTGGTCTGGCTCGAGCCCTTCCCCGCGGGCGCCCTCAGGAGGGCCCTCGAGGGGTGCAGAGAGGTGCTCGTGGCCGAGAACAACGCCACGGGCCAGCTGGCCTCGCTGGTCAGGCAGCACCTGCTGCTCGAGCCGCGCGCGGTGCTGCTCAGGTACGACGGCAGGCCGCTGGAGCCGGAGGAGCTGGTCGAGTTCGTCAGGGGTGCCGGCTGTGGCTGAGAGGGCCTTCGACACCGGGAGGCGGCCGCAGTGGTGCCCGGGCTGCGGCAACTACGGGATCCTGGCGGCCGTCAGGCTGGCGCTGGCGGAGCTGGGCCTGAGGCGCGAGGAGGTCGTGGCGGTCTCCGGCATCGGCTGCCACGGCAGGATCACAGAGTACCTGGACGTGAACGCCTTCCACGCCATCCACGGGAGGGCCGTGCCCGTGGCCGAGGGGGTCAAGCTGGCGAACCCCGGCCTCACCGTCCTCGTGCACACGGGCGACGGCGACGCCTACTCGATAGGGCTCAGCCACCTGCTCCACGCCGCGAGGAGGAACGCTGACATCAAGGTGATCGTCCACGACAACATGGTCTACGCCCTCACAGCCGGGCAGGCCGGCCCCACGACCCCGAGGGGGGTGAGGACGCGCTCGACGCCGGCCGGCAACACGGAGGAGCCGTTCAACCCGATCCTCCTGCTCCTGGCCAGCGGGGCCACGTTCGTGGCGAGGGGGTTCAGCGACGACGTCCAGCACCTGAAGGAGCTCATCAAGCGCGCGGTGAGGCACAGGGGCTTCGCGGTCATCGACGTGCTCCAGCCCTGCCCCACCTTCTACGACAGCAGGCCGCTGCTGAGGGAAAAGGTGTACAGGCTGAGTGGGCGCGGCGCCAGCAGCCTGAGGGAGGCGCTGGAGCTAGCGCTGGAGGCGGACCGGATCCCCATCGGCGTCATCTACGAGGCCGAGAGGCCGACGTTCGAGGAGTCCTTCGCGCACGCGAGGGTCCCCCCGGCGCTGAGGGGCGCGGCGAAGCCCGACCTCTCTGGGCTGCTAGCCCGCTTCCTCTAGCGCCCTCTTGACCAGCTGCGGCAGCTCGCCCAGCCCCCCCGCCACCGGCACTCCGGCCCCCTCGAGGGCCCTCACCTTGCTCTCGTACGTCCCCGTGGCCCCGAAGGCCACGGCCCCGGCGTGCCCCATCCTCCTCCCGGGCGGCGCGGTGCGGCCCGCGATGTAGGCGACGACCGGCTTCCCCCTCCCCCTCGCGTACATGCGCGCGAACTCCTCCTCCTTCGTCCCCCCGATCTCCCCCACGAGCACGACGGCGTCCGTCTCCTCGTCGAGGTTGAAGAGCTGGTACGCGTCCCAGAAGCTGAGGCCCGTCACGAGGTCGCCGCCGATGCCCACGGCGGTTGAGACGCCGAGGCCGGCCGCCGCCAGCCGAGCCGCGACCTCGTACGTCAGGGTTCCGCTCCTCGACACCACGCCGATGCGCCCGGGCTTGAAGAGCTCGCCGGGCATGATGCCCACCTTGCACCTGCCGGGGCTGATGACCCCGGGGGAGTTAGGGCCTACGACCACCGCGCCCCTGCCCCTCGCGTACGCCACCATCTTGAGCGTCTCGTGGGCCGGCACCCCCTCGGTGATGACGACGATGAGCGGCAGCCCCGCGTCGACCGCCTCGTACACGGCGTCGGGAGCGAACCTCGCCGGCACGAACACGACGGACGCGTTCACCTCGGGGTGCTCCTCGACCGCCTCCGCCACGCTGTCGTAGACGGGCACGCCGTGCACCCTGCTGCCGCCCCTCCCCGGCGCGACGCCCGCGACCACCTTGGTCCCGTACCTCAGCATGAGCTCCGTGTGCAGCTGCCCCTGCCTCCCCGTGATCCCCTGCACGAGGACCCTCGTGCGCTCGTCGACGAGGATCGCCATCAGCCGACCACCTCGCGCACCGCCTCCTCGAGGGTGGCGAAGGCCCTGATGCCGGCCCCCTCGAGGATCCTCCGCCCCTCCTCCTCCATGAACCCGGAGAGCCTCACGGCGAGCCTCACGCCGGGAGCCCCGGCCTCGCGCAGGGCCTCCACGAGCCCCCTCGCCACCTCGTCGCACCTCGTGATCCCGCCGACGATGTTGACGAGCACCCTCCTGACGTTGGGCTGCCGGAGCGCGAGGAGCAGGGCCGCCTTGACGCGCTCGGCCGCCGCCCCGCCCCCGAGGTCGAGGAAGAGCCCGGGCCTGCCGCCCGCCTCCGCGACCGCGTCGAGGGTGGCCATCGTGAGCCCGGCGCCGTTGCCTACGACCGCAACGTCGCCCTCGAGGGGCACGGCCGCGAACCCCCACCGCCTGGCCTCGCGCTGGAGCTCGCCCAGCTCCTCCTCGTATCTCGCGATGAACTCCGCCAGCCTGGGGTTGCCGGAGTCCTCGTCGGCGACCGCCTTCCTGTCGACGGCGACCAGCCCGCCCTCCGTCTCGGCCAGGGGGTTCAGCTCGAGGAGCGTCAGGCTGTAGTCCCACAGGGCCCTGTACATCCCCTCCAGGATCGGGGCGATCGACTCCGCCGGGACCCCGAGGTGCTTCGCCACCCTCCTCACCGCGTAGCCCCTAAGGCCGGCGTGGGGGTCGACGCGGAGGACGAGCGCGCCCCCGGCCTCCTCCACGCCGGCGCCGCCCGCCTCGCTCGCCAGGAGGAGGACGCCCGGCGGGCTCCCGCCGAGCATCATCGAGACGTAGAGCTCCCTGAGGGGCCTCACCCGCTCCGAGACCATCACGTACCTGACGCGCTCGCCGGCGAAGCTGGAGCCCAGCATGCCCCTCGCGATGCTTACGGCCTCGTCAACCGAGCCCGCGAACCTCACGAGGCCGGCCCTGCCGCGGCCCCACGCCCTCACCTGGGCCTTCACGACGTAGGGCGGCCTCAGGCTCGAGACGAGCTCGCCGGCCCTGTCCGCGTCCCCCTCGCCGATGAGCACCGACTTTTCGCAGGGGATCCCGTACTCCTCCAGTATCCTCTTCGCCTCGAACTCGAGCAGTATCATCGGGGAGAGGGGGCTGCTCGCCAATTAACGGTTTCCCAGCCGCCCCCCGGTCGAGCGAGCGATCTTTGCGGGAGCTGCCCGCCTGCTCCGATGAAGCTGTGCCCCGACCCCCTGGCCCGCGTGGAGCACCTGCTGGGGCTCGTAAGGGCGCTTCCGCGCGCTCAACCGCCGCCAGGCGATAAGGCAACTGTCTTATACCAGCTCAAGCGGAAAGTGAGTGTGGGCAAGCCGCGCTTGATCCTCATCCACCACACGCACTGGGACCGCGAGTGGTACTACCCCTTCGAGAAGTTCAGGTACAGGCTCGCCAACTGCCTGGACGAGGTCCTGAGGCTCCTCGACGACCCGCGCTTCCACTCCTTCATGCTGGACGGCCAGGTGGCCCCGCTCGACGACTACCTGGAGCTGAGGCCTGAGGCGGCAGAGAAGGTGAGGGAGGCCGTCAGGAGGGGCAGGCTGCTGGTGGGGCCGTGGTACGTGCAGCCCGACGAGTTCCTCGTCGACGAGGAGTCGCTGGTCAGGAACCTGCTCTACGGCCGGAGGAGGGCGCTGGAGTACGGGGGCTGGATGGCGATCGGCTACCTGCCGGACACCTTCGGCCACACGGCCCAGCTCCCCCAGATACTCCGCGGCTTCGGGATTGACACGTTCGTGTTCCACAGGGGCCTCGGCCCCGAGCTCGAGCGCGTGGGGACCCCCTTCATCTGGGTGGGGCCCGACGGCAGCGAGGTCGTCGCCCTCTTCCTCCGCGACGGCTACTGCAACCTGGCCTGGCTGCCCCCCGACGCTGGGGCGGCGGCCGAGATGGTGAGGGAACTCTACAGGCGCTGGGAGGGGCACCTGAGAATCGACGCCCTGCCGGGCATGGTGGGCTGCGACCACCACCTCCCGAAGGACTACCTGCCCTCGGTCGCCGCCGCCCTGGCTGCGAAGGACCTCCCCGTCGAGGTGGCGCAGGGGTCTCTGGAGGATGTCCTGTCCGCCGCCAGGGCGGCGAGGGGGAGGCTGGAACGGCTGAGCGGCGAGCTGCTGAGCAGTCACTACCACTGGGTCCTCTACGGGGTCTGGTCGACCAGGACGTACCTCAAGAGGGCGAACTGGGAGTGCGAGTCGCTCCTCATCCACTACGTCGAGCCCCTCTGGGCCCTCGCCTGGCTGCTGACCGGCCGGTACCCGGAGCGCGAGATCTCGACCGCGTGGAGGTACCTGCTCCTCTGCCACCCGCACGACTCGATCTGCGGGTGCAGCGTCGACGAGGTGCACCGCGAGGTGATGGTCAGGCTGGAGAAGGTGAGGGCTCTAGCCAGCGAGCTGCTCGAGTGCACGGGCAGGGGCCACGGCGCGCTCGAGTGGTTCTTAGGGGGGAGGGCCGGGTACCGGTACGAGTGGCACGCCCTGCCGGCGCTCACGTCGATCGCCAGGCTGGACTTCGCCGGCCTCGAGTCGGCCTACTACGTCGCCTTCAACACGCTCCCCTGGCGCAGGAGGGCCGTCGTGAGGCTGAGGCTGAGGCCCTACGCGCTCACGGCGCCGATGCTCGGCGAGCTGGCCAGGGTGGCCCCGAAGCACGTGGCCGAGGCCGCGGCCCGCCTGCTCGAGAGGGGCGCGGTCGTGAGGGTCGACCCGAGGGGCGTCGCGCTGAGGGACGCTTCGGGCAGGCTGGTCCCCGTCCAGGTGAGGGAGGTGGGGGGAGGGCTGCTGGAGGTCACGTGGGTGGACGAGCTGCCCGCCGCCGGCTTCAAGGCCTACGCGGCGCAGCAGGCGCCCACCCAGGGGGCTCCGCAGCTGAGGTGGGGCGAGGCCTTCATCGAGAACGAGCACCTGAGGGTGGAGTTCGACCTGGCGAACGGTGGCGCGCTCAGGGTCATCGACAAGAGGAGCGGGGAGGTCTACGAGGGGCTGGCAGCGCTCGAGGACGGCGGAGACATCGGGGACGAGTACGACTACTCCCCGCCCGAGCGCGACAGGGTCGTGACGAGCCGGGGCGCGAGGGCCCGCTTCAGCGTCGTGGAGAGCGGCCCCGTCTACGTGAGGGCGAGGGTCGAGTGCTCCCTCAGGGTCCCCGCCTCCGCCTCGCCCGACAGGAGGTCCAGGAGCGCGGAGGAGGTCGAGCTCCCCGTCGAGCTGCACGCGACGCTCTACGCCGGGATCCCGCGCGTCGACCTCGAGGTTCGCGTCTTCAACGCGGCCAGGGACCACAGGCTCCGCATCGTGTTCCCCACGGGCGTGAGGGCCGGGAGGCACGCGGCGAAGACCCACTACATGGTGATCGAGAGGCCGAACGAGCCGCCCTACTACTACGTGAGGAGGGAGGGCAGGGTCCCCGTGAGGACGTGGCCCACGAGGCTCTGGGTCGACGTGAGCGACGGGAGGAGGGGGCTCTGCGTGGCCGCCAAGGGCCTGCACGAGTACGAGGTGCGCGAGGGGCCGGGGGGCTGCGAGATAGTCTACACCCTGCTGAGGGCGGTGGGCTGGCTCTCGAAGGGCGACCTCCTCACGAGGCCCGGGCACGCGGGCCCCGAGCTGCCGACGCCCGACGCCC
>JAGDWA010000109.1 GCA_023269735.1 Thermofilum sp. | reverse complement strand
GCTCGGCGTGCCGCTGATAGCGGAGATGCTGCCCGCGGAGGTCGTGCGCCACCACTTCGCGGGCGGCGAGCGCACTCTGAGCGCGGAGAGCGTCGCGCTCGCGGCCAGGGTCGGGTGGGAGCTGGGCGCGGACGCCATCAAGACGTACTACACGGGCGACCCCGGGTCGTTCAGGAGGGTCGTCGAGGGGTGCCCCGCGCCCATCTACGTGCTCGGGGGCCCGAGGGTCGAGGACCTCCTCAGCTTCCTCAGGCAGGTCGAGGTCGCAGTGTCCTCGGGGGCTGCTGGCGCCGTCGTCGGCAGGAACGTCTGGCAGCACCCCAGCCCCGAGCGCGTCGTCAAGGCGCTCTCCCTGATCGTCCACGAGTCAGCGCCAGCTGAGGAGGCGGCGAGGAGGGCCGGCCTGGCGTAGAAGCAACCGGTAAATACCTGACGGGGGGGAGGCGCGCGTGGAGACGGGGCAGGGGCCCGAGCTCATCGCCAGGGCGGAGCCCGAGCCGCTGACCCTCCCCGTCCGCTCGCTGGACCACCCCGACCACTTCCTCAGGCTCGCCCTGATGGGGTACCCGCAGCTGGCGGCGGACCACCTCCTCCACCCCGAGGCCTCGGACCACCTCCCCCTCTACGTCTCCTCCCTGGTCAGGAGGGCGGCCCGGCTGGTCGGGGAGGGCCTCAAGCCCGGGGAGGCGGGGTTCGAGGCGAGGGCCGTCGCGAGGGCCAGGCTGTACGAGGCGCTCCTGGAGCTCTCCCTGAACCTGATGGGCGTCGAGAGGGCGTGGGCCCGCGTCGAGGGGCAGCGCGCCGCCAGCGCCCTGAGCGCGGTGAGGGAGGCTCTGGCCTGGTGGGAGGAGCTGGAGAGGCGGGAGCTGGGGCGCCCCCTCGTGCTGGAGGCGGTAGTCGAGAGGCTGCTGAGGTCGGCCGAGCTCGTCAACAGGGGCAGGAGCATGGTGGCGCAGATGGCGCGCGAGATCAGGCGTCAGCTCGACGGGGGGCGCCTCGCCTCCAGCTTCCTCGGCGCCGCCGAGCGCGTGCTGGCCGGCAACTTCTACAGGAGGGCTTACGAGGCCGGGCTCTGCAGGTTCGGCAACGACTACGCGCTGGGCCTCAGGTGGCTGCGGCACCTGGGCTTCGTCCAGGTCTCCACGAACCCCGTCCTCGCCGCGAGGGCCTACGACGACGACCCGTCGCTGTGGGAGAGGTTCGGCAGGTACGCCCGGGAGGTCCTCATGAGGGAGCACCCGGAGTGGTTCAGGGACCCGCAGGCCCACGCGGACGACCTGGCGATGGAGGCGACGCGCTTCGCTCTCATGGACAACTTCATCGTGTTCCGCCTCCCCTTCATCGTCTCGGGCTACCGCGACGGGCTAGTCAGCTACCAGCTCAACCCGCTCATCGCCCACGACGCGGCCAGGAGCGTCGAGGCGGCGAGGGTCTTCGTGGAGAGGCTCGAGAGGGACCTCGCCGTCTACGACGAGTACCTCTGGTGGGGCTACGGGGTCCCGGAGAAGGGCAGGGCCAACGTCGTGATCAAGGTGGCGGCTGCCTACCCGGCGGCGCTGGAGATCGTGGAGCGCATCAACGAGATGGGCATCGGCCAGAACGTGACGCTCAGCTACACCGTGAGCCAGGAGGTCCTCCTGGGCGTCGCGGCGATGAGGGGGATGGCGAGGGCCGTCAAGAGGGGCATCATCCCCACGCTGACCTACGACACGAACATGGGCGGGAGGCTCGAGGACCACCTGAGGGAGGTCGCGGCCGCCCGCCTCCTCCTCGAGGCGCTGGAGGGGCTGGGCGAGGAGGACAGGTGGAGGATCCTGGGGAGGCTCGCGGAGGGGCTGGGGGTCAGCGGGGACAGGTGGGAGGAGCTGAGGGGCCGCGGGCTCCGCGCCGCCGTCGAGGCGCTCTGCAGCGCGGGCGTGCTCGGCAGGGACCTGCGGAGGGGCGCCTTCGTCGAGGCCCTCGTCGAGGCCCTGGGCCCCGGCCGGCGCGGGGAGGTGGAGCGGAGGGTCGGCGAGCTCGAGGAGGCGATACGGCTTGCCGGCACCTTCGTGGCGAAGAGGGTCTACGAGATACTGTTCTCGCCCTGGAACAGGGAGAAGTGGGTCAGGTACCTGATGGAGGAGGAGGGACTTACGAGGGAGCAGGCGGAGCTCGTGCTGAGCAGGATCGACCTGCTGCCCGCGTCGAAGCGGAAGCCGGCGGACACCCTGCTCACGCTCTCCTCCAAGAACGTGACCAACACGGAGTTCCCCGACCACCAGCTGAACGTGGCGGAGGCCTGCGCCAGCTGCGACCTCTCCAGCCTTAGGGAGTCGATCTCCCAGCCCCTCGACGGCCGCCACCTGGGCTTGCTGATGGAGCTGGAGGACTTCGTGAGGGCGTACGAGGCCTCGCCGGAGGTCAACGAGCTGCTCAGGAGGGCCGGTGTGGCGGGCGACTACGGGTCGAGGGGGGTGAGCCCGCGCGACTGGCCGACGTACGGCCCCTGCGTCAAGACGCTCGACGAGTTCACGAGGGCCTACCTGGCCTTCAGGGCCCGCGTCGTGGAGCTGGCCAGATCGATCGGCGGTTCCACCCGCTAGCGCCTCGGAGCCGCGAAAGGGTTAAGGGAGCTGCCGCACGCGCGGCGGGCGTGAACAAGGCTCGCGACCGCTGCGGCCTCAAGGGTTGCAGCGAGCCAGCGGAGTACGTGGTGGAGCTGGACGGCAGGCTGTACATGCTCTGCAGGGGCCACTTCAGGGCGCTCCTGAAGGCTCTGGAGGGGCTCGCCTCCAGCCGGGGGGAGGCCAGCCTGCGCGAGCTGAGCCCCGAGGTCCTCCTCAGCCTGAAGCCGGTGAAGGTGGGCGGGAGGCGCAAGCAGCAGTGATGCGGGGCGGCTTCTAAGCCCGCGAGCCTTGGCCGCCCTCAACCCCCAGGCGGGCCTCCCGGGGCAGGACGGCGCAGCGCGAAGCAGCTTTATTTAGAGGCGCTCAAAGGGAAGCCGGAGAGGTATGTCCGAGTTCGACGAGTGGCTCAGGCGCACGAGGAGGCTCTTCGAGGAGATGGATCGCCTCATCGACGAGCTGATGCGGGAGAGCTTCGGCGAGTTCAGGAGGGGGCGCGTCATCGGCCCCTACTACTACGGCTTCTCCGTCACCATCGGCCCCGACGGCGTGCCGAGGGTCAGGGAGTGGGGCAACATCAGGCCCGGCGTCAGGCCCAGGATCAGCAGCTACGTGGAGCCCTTCACCGACGTGATCGAGGAGGAGGACGTCGTGAGGGTCGTCGTCGACATGCCGGGCGTCGAGAAGGAGGACATCAACATTGAGGCCACCGAGACCGAGCTCAGGATCTCCGCTGAGAGGGGCGAGCGGAAGTACTCGAAGGTCGTCAAGCTGCCGGCGGCCGTCGTGCCCGAGACGGCCAAGGCGACCTACAAGAACGGCGTGCTGACGGTCACCATCGAGAAGGCCGAGAAGGCGAAGAAGCCCTCCGGGTTCAAGGTGAAGGTCGAGTAGCAGTCAACTTCTTTTTCCCCACAGTTCTCCCAACCCCGATTGCCCCCCATGAAATGCACGGATGCTAAAAATGCAGCGATAGAAATCCTTAAATATGGATGTTTTTTGATGCACGCGTATTTTCCAAAAAGATGCAAAAAGGTTTAAAAAGTCCTTAAAGGAGGGGGGCCAATGCCCTCCCCCCAGATCCTCCGGGGCAAGGTCCTGCTCGCTGCGCTAGTGGTTGCATCCCTGGTTGCTGGCTTCGTGTCCGGCTACTACTCGAGGGTCATCATGGGCGCCGGCCAGAGCGAAACCGTGACCGTCAGGATCGGGGCCCTGCTGCCCCTGAGCGGCAGCCTCGCCAGCTTCGGGAAGCGCAACCAGTACGCGCTGCAGCTGGCCGAGGAGGACATCAACCGCTTCGCCGAGCTGACGGGGAGCAAGTTCCGCTTCAGGATCCTCTTCGAGGACACCGGCACCGACCCGCAGGTCGCCAGGTCCAGGATGGAGGCGTTGGCTGCGCAGGGTGTGAAGGCCTTCATCGGCCCCATGTCCAGCCGCGAGGTGTCCCAGGTCAAGCCCTATGCTGACGCGAACAAGCTCGTGGTGATCAGCCAGTCCTCGACGGCCCTGGCACTGGCGATCCCCGGCGACTACATCTTCAGGGTCGTGCCGCCCGACAGCTACCAGGGTAGGGCCCTGGCCAAGTACGTCTTCGCGAGCGGGTTCAAGAAGGCCATCGCGATCTACAGGAACGACGCCTGGGGCGTCGGCCTGTTCGACAGCTTCAAGAAGAACTTCCAGGCCCTAGGTGGGGCCGTGGAGGGCTTGGCCTACGACCCCAGCGCCACGGAGTTCTCGGCCGAGGTCTCCCGCGCGGCCGACCTGGCGAAGGCGATGGGGGCCGACACGGCGGTCGTGCTGATCTCGTTCGAGGAGGGGATCCCGATCATCAAGCTGGCGGCGCAGAACCCCGTGCTCTCGAAGCTGAAGTGGTTCGGCACCGACGGCCTCGCCAGGAGCTCCAAGCTGGCGGCCGAGGCGGGCGCGGAGACTGTGGCGCTGGGCGGCCTGCCCTCCACCGTCTTCATCCCGGCCACCAACCCGCACCAGGAGGAGTTCATCAAGAGGTTCAGGCAGCGCTTCGGCGAGGACCCGGACAGCTACTCGATGAACTCTTACGACGCCGCCTGGCTGATAGCGCTCTCCACGATGCTGACCGGGAGCTATGACGGCGAGAAGATCGCGCAGGTGCTGCCGAAGGTCGCCGCCATGTACTACGGGATCACCGGGACCCTGGAGCTGGACGAGAACGGCGATAGGAAGGCCGGCGACTACGGCGTGTTCCAGCTGTTCAGCGCCGGCGGCGGCTACGAGTGGAAGCTCGCGGCCGTCTACCACATCGACACGGACACCGTGACCCCCGTCCAGGGTTAGCGTTATGAGCCGTAGCCCCCTTTTTCTCGCCAAGAACGTTTCCAAGCGCTTCGGTGGCGTTCGCGCCCTCAACGGCGTCACGATCTCCGTGGAGAGGGGCTCCCTGACCCTGCTCATGGGGCCCAACGGCAGCGGGAAGACCACGTTCATCCAGGTGGCCAGCGGGCTCCTGGCCCCTGAGGAGGGGAGGCTCTTCTTCGAGGGGCGCGACATCACCCCCTACCCGCCCCACCTCAGGTTCAAGCTGGGCATCACGTCGACGTTCCAGACCCCCCGCCTCTTCCCCTCCCTGAGCGTGATCGAGAACGTCCTCCTCGCCGCGCAGGGCGACCGCGGCTTCCTCGGGTCCCTCAGGGGGGACGAGGAGGAGGTCGTCGAGAGGGCTTTCGAGGTGCTCCGCACCCTCTCCCTCGACGGAGTGTGGGACCGCCCGGCTTCTGCGCTCAGCGGGGGCCAGATGAAGCTGCTTGAGCTGGCCCGGGCCCTCGTCAGCGAGCCCAAGCTCCTCCTCCTCGACGAGCCGCTGGCCGGCGTGAACCCCGCGCTGGCCGGCGAGATCATGAGCCGCCTCACCAAGGCCTGCAGGGAGCTGGGCGTGACCGTGTTGATGGTCGAGCACAGGCTGGACATCGCGCTGAAGCACGCCGACCACGCCTACGTGATGCACAACGGCAGCGTCATAGCGCAGGGGGCGCCGGAGGAGGTCGTGGAGAACCCCGAGGTGGCGAGGGCCTACCTGGGTGAGTGAGCTTGCTGCTGGAGGTCAGGGGCCTCCACGCCGGGTACGGAAAGATCAAGGTGCTCTCGGGGGTCTCGCTCACCGTCGGCGAGCGCGAGGTGCTGGCCGTCGTGGGACCCAACGGCAGCGGGAAGAGCACGCTGCTCAAGGCCATCTTCGGGCTCTGCACGGTGTACTCCGGCTCCGTGCTCTTCAAGGGCGTCGACATCACGGGCCTGCCCCCCCACAAGAGGTCCCTGATGGGCCTCGGCTACCTGCCCCAGGTCGGCAACACGTTCGAGGGGCTGACCGTGAGGGAGAACCTGCTGCTCGCGCTCCACGACGGCTCGAAGCTCGAGGAGGGGATCGGCAAGGTCGCGGAGCTCATGCCGGAGCTCGGGGGCCTGCTCGACAGGAGGGTGAGGACCCTCAGCGGGGGCGAGAGGCAGATGGTGGCGCTGGCGATGGTGCTGCTCCGCAACCCCTCGCTCGTGATGTTCGACGAGCCGACCGCCGCGCTGGCCCCCAGGGTCGCTAGGAGGGTCATCGAGAGGATCGCGGCGCTCCGCGACGAGCTGGGCGTGTCGGTCATCCTCGTCGAGCAGAACGCTCGGGCCGCGCTGGAGGCCTCCGACAGGGCCCTCCTCCTGGTCTCGGGGCAGCCCAGGTTCTTCGGCGGCTCCAGCGAGCTGCTGGGCGAGAGGGACCTCGTCAAGACGTACCTGGGCCTCTAGGGGTGATCCCGATTGCTCGACGTCCTCGTGGGGGCCCTCGTCTACAGCAACCTCCTGGCCCTCTTAGCGATCGGGCTCTCCCTGATGCTCCTCACGTGCAGGGTGTCGAACTTCGCGCACGGCGACGTGGTCACCACGGGCCTGTACGCTGCCTACACGGCTAGCGTCCTCCTCAGGGTCTCCCCCTACGCCTGCATCCCCTTCGCTCTGCTCGCCGGCGGCCTGGTATCGCTGCTGAGCTTCCTCCTCGTCTTCGACCCCCTGAGGAGGGCCGGGGGCGGGCCGGTGACGCTGATGGTCGCCTCGATGGCGGTCGGCATCATCATCCGCTACTCCCTCCACGCCTACGCCGACGTCATGCAGCGGACGCTGGGCGTCTACACGAGGCAGTTCGTGCTCAGCGACTTCGAGCTCCAGCTGGCGGGGCTCAGGGTCCCCGGCGTCCTGCCCCTCTCCTCACTGACGGCCGCGGTGCTGCTGGTCTCGCTCTACGTGCTCCTCTACAGGACGAGGCTGGGAGTCGCCATGCGCGCCGCGATCGAGAACCCGCAGCTGGCCGAGAGCCTAGGGATCGACGTGAAAAGAGTGTTCGCGATCGGCTGGTTCCTGTCCGGCGCGCTGGCGGGGGCAGCGGGCGTCTTCCTCCCCTTCCGCGTGATCTCCGACCCCGACGTGGGCTGGTCGATGCTGCTCCCCGCCTTCGCCTCTGTGGTGGTGGGAGGCATCGGCAGTCTGGCGGGCAGCGTGGCCGGCGCCTACGTCGTAGGGTTCTCAGAGCTCCTGCTCTCCTACCTGCTGGCGACTCTGGGGGTCAGCACGGCCTACAGGCCCCTCATCAGCTTCGCGGCGATCGTCGCGACCCTCCTCCTGCGACCCAAGGGCCTCTCCTCTCTCTGGAGCAGGTGAGGGGCGTGGAGGTCCTCAGCTTCCTCGTCAGCACCGCCGTCCTGTACTCCGTCTACCTGATCCTGGCGTCGTCGATGGAGATCGAGTACGGCGAGCTGGGCCTGCCCTCCTTCGCGAAGGCCGCCTTCTTCGCGCTCGGCGCGTTCGCCGTGGGCGCGCTGACCGTCAGGCTGGGCGCCCTGCTCACGGGCGTCGCGCTGGAGGGGGAGTTCAAGCTGGTCAGCTACCGCTACGCCACCCTGATCTCGGCCAGCGTGGCGAGGAACCCGGCGCTCGGGCTCGCCCTCTTCGCGGTCCCCCTCCTCGTGGCGCTACCCCTGGCCGTGCTGATGGGGCTCGCCGCCAGCTACCCCGCGCTGAGGCTCCGCGAGGACCACCTGGCGATAGCCCTGATCGCCTTCAGCGAGAGCGTCAGGGTCGTGGCGCGCAACTACGAGCCGCTGGTCGGAGGGACCTTCGGGGCAGGCGTGGTGGACTTCCTCGCTTGGCTGAGGAGCCCGTGGAAGGAGCTGGCCCTGCTCGCGGTGGCTCTCGCGATGGGGTTCGGCGCGTGGCTCGTCGAGTACAGGATCTCGACGTCGCCGCTCGGCAGGGTCCTGCGGGCGGTGAGGGACGACGAGGTGGCGGCGCAGGCCTACGGCAAGGACGTGGCGAGGCTGAGGGCCCAGATCCTAGCCCTGGGCTCCGCGATGGCCGCCGTCGCCGGCGTCCTCTACGCCTTCTACGCCGGCACCGTGAACCCCGACGACTTCACGGTCTCGAGGACGTTCATCGTCGTGCTGATGGTGGTGGTCGGCGGCCGCGGCAACCCCTTCGGACCCCCGGTGGGCGCCGCCGTCTACCTCCTGCTGGACCGCGGCATCACGCTCGTCAAGCACTACATCCCGGTGCCCTTCGACGTCAACTACCTCTCGTACATCCTGATGGGCCTGCTCCTCATCCTCCTGCTCCTCAAGAGGCCCGGCGGCATAGTCCCGGAGCGGCCCCTCCTGACGCTGAGGAGGGCGCTGCCGCAGCGCGGTAGCGCGGCTGCGCCGCAGCAGAGGGGGGCAGAAGGTGGTGGACCGGCCGGGACTTGAACCCGGGACCTCCCGCAGTCTAGCCCCCTCGCGGGGCTGCCAAGCGGGCGATCTCCCAGTCTGATCTACCGGCCCACTTTCCGCCCCGTGGGCGGGGGCTTAAAGCTTTCGCAGCGCGGGCTACGCCGGCTTGATGAAGCCCCACTTCTCGAGGGCTCTGGCCAGCTCCCTGTGGTCCTTAGCGTACTCGCCGAGCGGCACGCCCTTCAGCGCAGCTTCGATGGCCTGCCGCACGGCCGCCGCCCCCGCCCCCGGGCCGTCGGGGTGGCCGATGACGCCTCCCCCCACCTGGAGCACCAGGTCGACCCCCATGACCCTGATGACCTCGGGCAGGGTGCCGGGGTGAAGCCCCCCGGAGGACACGGGGAGGGCCGGCTTGATGTGGTGGAAGGGCTGCCTCAGGCGCAGCGCGTCGCCGGCGTCGGGCTCGTAAGTGGGCTCCCTCAGCACCCTGGCGCACCTCACCACGTCCGCCGTCTTCGCCTCGAGCTTCCCCACCTCCGGCGTCCCCACGTGGAGCTGGTCGACCCCGACGACCCTGTACAGCTTCGCCAGCACGAACATCGAGATCCCGTGGGCCGGGTTCCTCGTGAAGGCCGCGTGCATCGCCCTGTGGGCGTGGATGGCCAGCCCGTGCTCCTCGGCGAGGTCGCGGACGTACGTGAGCGCCGACCAGCCGGCGATCACCACGTCGACCATGACGTAGGGGTTGCCGTAGTCGGCGACCAGCTTCAGCCTGCGCTCCATCTCCCTGACGTCGGCCGTGATGTTCGCAAACCACGCCTTCCTCTCCCCCGTCTCCCTCTCCGCCGCGTCGATCGCCCTCATGATCGCCCTGGCCCGCTCCTCGAAGCGGCAGAACCTGGGGCTCACGAGGTTCTCGTCGTCCTTCACGTAGTCGAGCCCCCCGCTCAGGATCTCGTAGGCCAGCTTGCCCACCTCCTCGGGCGAGTAGCCTACCTTCGGCTTGGGCACGGTGCCCACTATCGGCCTCCCCTCCACCTTCAGGACCTCCCTGACGCCTCTAATGCCCTTGGAGGGCCCCTTGAAGTGCTCGAGGAAGGCCTTCGGCAGGTAGAGGTCCTCGAGCCGGAGCCCCTTGACGCGCCTCATGCCGAAGATGTTGCCAGCGACCGAGGCGAGGAAGCCGGGCATGTTGCCCTCCTCGAACAGCTCGACTGGGTAGGCGACGCGGAGCAGGTAGGAGCCGTCCCCCAGCCCCCTGATCTCGTAGGCCTTCCCCATCAGCCTGTCCACGCGGGCCTTGTCGTACCAGGTGTAGAGCGTGGTCCACGTCCCGGTGCTGCTCTCCGCCGCCACGCCGCCGGCCGCGTCCTCCGCCGTGAACTCCTCGGCCGGGGTCAGGCGGAAGGTCGCGACGACGTCGCCCTCCGGGTCCGGCACGTAGCCGGGCTTCAGGAACTCGGGGTAGGGCTCGAACTCCAGCGGCACGGGTGAAGGGCCCGGAGGGGGTATTAGAAGGTGCTGGGGATCAGAGAAACCCATTTATCCTCCGCAGCGAGCATCTGTAATTCAAGGGGTGCGCCGCTCGGCGGCACGGGGTGCCGCAGGTGGTCAGGCCCGAGCTCGAGGAGGCTGTCGAGAGGGTGAGGACGGGTAGGATAGCCAGCTCGACGGAGGCCACCTTCTTCGCGTTGGACAAGATGCTACAGGCGCTCGCGGAGGGGGGCGTCGGCGAGTTCGCGGAGCTCGCCCTCCGGCTCACGAGGGCCCGCCCAACGTCCGCCCTCCTGGTCAACGCGACCCGCGAGCTGGTCAGGGAGGTCGCCGAGCACAGGGGCGAGCCCCTCGAGGAGATCGCGGAGCGGGCGAGGAGGAAGGTCGAGGAGCTGAAGGGGCGCATACGGAGCGCCATCGAGGCCTCGGCGGCGGTGGCCGAGAGGAGGATCGAGCCGGGCGACACGCTGCTCACGACCTCCTACAGCCTTTTCGTCAAGCAGGTCGTCAGGAACGTGCTGGAGAGGGGCAGGGACGTGAGGGTCGTGGTGACCGAGTCGCGCCCCGGCGGCGAGGGGCTCCGGATGGCCTCGGAGCTCTCCTCGATGGGGTGCGACGTGACGCTGGTGGTGGACTCCGCGGTGAGGTACGTGATGAAGGGCGTGGACAAGGTCCTCCTCTCAGCGGAGTGCGTGACCGCCAATGGCGCGGTGGTGAACAAGGTGGGGTCCAGCCAGATAGCCCTGGCGGCCCACGAGGCGCGCGTCAGGGTGTTCGTCGTCACCACCTCGATGAAGTTCAGCCCGGAGACGGTGGTCGGCGAGCTGGTCGAGATACCGGAGGCCGACGCCTCCGAGGTCAGGGAGCTGCTGAGGAAGAAGGGCCTGGAGGGGGTTAAGGTCAAGGCCCCCCTCTTCGACGTGACCCCGCCGGAGTACATCGACGCGATCATCACGGAGAGGGGGCTCATGGCGCCGTCCTTCGCGATGATGGCCGTCCGGGACCTGTACGGGTGGCCCCCGAAGCTGCTCCCCCTCGAGGAGGCCCTCCGGGACCTGATGAAGGGTGGCGGCTGATGGGGCTCGCGGTCCCCGAGGAGGTCGTCAGGGTCGCGAGCGACATAAGGGAGATGAGGGTGAGGGGGGCGGGGAGGATAGCGAAGGCGGCGGCCACGGCCCTGATGGTGGCGGCCGAGAGGTACCCGGGGAGCGACGCGCGTGAGTTCAGGGAGTACATCAGGCGCGTGGCCGAGCTCCTCCTCAAGACGCGCCCCACGGCCGTCTCGCTGCCCAACGCCGTGAGCTACGTGGTGGGCCCCCTCCTGAGGGCGCCGCACGTCGGGAGCGTGGAGGAGGCGAGGAGGCTCGTCGTGGAGCGCGCCTCCTCCTTCATCAGGTACGCGGACGAGGCCCTCGAGAGGATAGCCGAGATAGGCAGCAGGCTGGTGCGGGACGGGGACGTCGTGCTGACGCACTGCAACAGCCTGGCCGTGGTCTCCATCATCAAGCGGGCCGCCCAGCGGGGCAAGAGAGTCTCGGTCTACGCGACGGAGACCCGGCCGCTCTTCCAGGGCCACGTGACCGCGAGGATGCTGCTGGAGGCGGGGGTCGACGTGACGCTGATCCCCGACTCCAGCGTCAGGAGCCTGATCAGGAGGGTGGACAAGGTCATCGTCGGCGCGGACGCGGTGGCCGCCAACGGGGCGGTCGTCAACAAGATCGGGACGAGCCTGATAGCGCTGATCGCGCGGGAGCACGGCGTCGACTTCTACGTCGCGACGGAGACGTACAAGTTCAGCCCCTTCACCCTCAGCGGGGAGCCCGTGGTCATCGAGGAGCGCCCCCCGACCGAGGTGGTCCCGCAGGAGTTCCTCGACAAGCACCCCAGGCTCAGGGTGCTCAACCCCTCCTTCGACGTCACGCCGCCCGGCTACATCACGGGGATCATCACGGAGGTGGGGGTCATACCGCCCAGCGCCGCGCTGCTGGTGCTCGAGGAGATTTACGGGAGGGAGGGGGTGCGCGAGCAGGCGAGCGTGGCGGTGGACGAGGAGGCCTGACGGACCGGCCGCGCTAGCCGCTGGGGCGGACGTAGACGCTCATCCTGCTCTCATCCACTGCGACGAAGTACCCGGCCCTCCTGAGCGCTTCCGCCGAGAGGCGCAGCCAGTAGCCGAAGCTCCCCGCCTGCGTGTTGTCCGGGTCCATGCTGGAGAGATCCCGGTACCCCAGCCTCGAAGCGGCCTGCATCAGGATGTACTTCGCAGCCCAGTAGTCGAGGGCGACGGGGTCCGTGCTCGCCGCTATCACGTTCACCCTGACGGCCTCGCTGTAGGGGGTGGCGGGGCCGCCGCGCGGGTGCGGGTTGATCCAGATCGCGTCGACGATGTTGAGCACGGGGTACCTGGTCTCCGCCATGACGGTCCCCATCCCGCCCCTGCCCACGCTGTTGTGGGGGTTGTGGTTGGTCAGCCGGTCGCTGACGACGCCCATGTAGTGCTTCACGCAGGCGGTCACGCCGTAGATGGCGTGCGTCTTCAGCACGGGGACGTTGATCACCTTCAGCCTGCTGCTGTTGTAGGCCCCCGTGCGCGGGTCCCAGACCCCCAGCTTGAAGCTGACGTAGGTGCCGTACTTCGTCCTGAACTTCGGGTAGGAGACGATGACGCCGGTGTAGGGGTCGGGCCGCTCGTAGACCACGTAGCCGTCCTCCAGGTCCCCCTCGCTGTACTCGCGCACCCGCTTCAGCGTGATCTCGTCCCAGAGGTAGGTGGAGACCTTGTAGCCCTGCGCCGCGAACTGCTGGGCGACCTTCTCCATCGACTGCGTGATGTCCTCAGCGTTGTTCCTGTCCCAGCTGAGGCTCCCTCCCCTGCCGTAGCTGCCGTACTGGGCCTGCCCGTTGTCGGCGATCACGATCTCCCCCACGAAGCCGTCCGGGTGCTCGAGGATCGCCCTGATGAGCGCCTTGACGAGGTCGGTGTTGGTACCTCCCCTCTCGTTCCACTGGGAGTTCACCTTGATGATCACCACGTCGTCCCTCGCGATGAGCCCGTCGGGCCCCGAAACCGGCGACACTCGGCTGGACCTGTAGAACTTCAGCCCGTGCTCGCCCATCAGCTCGATGAGCGCCCTGACGTCCTCGTACCGCCCCCGGGCGCCGGTCACCACGAAGATGGACGAGGAAGGCTGCTGGGACGCGGCGCGCCCCCGGATCTCGAGCTGCAGCCCCTCGGCTGGCGCACGCCTCTGGAGGCCCAGGAGGGCGAGGC
>JAGDWA010000079.1:12266-13774 GCA_023269735.1 Thermofilum sp. | reverse complement strand
GGGCGGGAAGCTGCCCGAGTAGGCGGTCAGCTCGGTCCCCGTGCTGATGAGGGAGCAGACGGACTCCACGAGCGCCTCCCCCCGGCCCGGCTCGCGCACCTCCTCCTCCACCAGCTCCGCCCTGAACGGCGAGGGGAAGACGAGGGTCCTGGTCCTCACGCCCGAGGGGGCGGCCGGGCGCAGATATAGCTAGCTCCCGGCCGCTCGCCGACCGAGAGCGAGATAAAAGGGCTCCCCCAGAACCCCCGTGCTCGGGACGCTCGCCAACGCCGCGGCCGTGGTCGCCGGGTCGGCGGTCGGCCTGGCGCTGCGGAGGGGGGTGCCGGCGAGGGCCCTGGAGCTCGCAAAGGACGCCGTGGGCCTCTTCACGCTGGCCCTGGGAGCCGCGATGGCCCTCGAGCGGGCCAACCCCATCGTCATCGTCTTCTCTCTCCTCCTCGGCGCCCTCCTCGGCGACCTGCTGCGCCTGGAGGAGCGGATGAGCCGCCTGGCGTCCCGGCGCGGGGGCTCGGGCTTCGTCGAGGGGCTGATGACGGCCTTCCTCACCTACTGCGTCGGCCCGATGACGGTCGTCGGCTCGCTGAGGGACGGGATGGGCGACCCCTCGATCCTGCTGACGAAGTCGGCGATGGACGGCATAGTCTCCGTCGCCTACGCCGCCTCGCTCGGCTGGGGCGTGATGGCGAGCGCCGCCCCGCTGCTGGCGTTCCAGGGCTCCCTGGCCCTGCTCGGGCGGCTGGCGAAGGCCTCGCTCCCAGCCGGCTCGGTGGGCTCGCTGACCGCGTGCGGGGGCGTGCTCCTCCTGGGCGTCGGCGTCAACCTGCTCAACCTGAGGAGGGTCAGGGTCGGCGACCTGCTCCCCTCCCTGCTCTTCGCGGCCCTACTGCCCCTGCTGCTGGGGGGCTGAGGGCTGCTGCGCGGCCCCCCTCCCCGCGGAGGCCATCGCCAGGTACCACGCGACCATGTTGATGGCAGCGGCCGCGAAGGCCATCGCCACCGATAGGAGGGGGAGGGCAGCCAGCAGGGTGATCGCCGCCGCCATGATCATCAGGATCGCGCTGGTCTTGAAGTCCCGGATGCCTGTGGAGGAGGAGAGGCCGAAGAGGAAGAGGAGCAGCCCCACCCAGCCGACGAAGAGCAGCAGGAGAGCGAGGAGTAGGAGGCCGACCCCGGACAGCAGGAGGATCGCCGCGGCGCCCAGGGACCAAGCGGGGTGCGCCCCGAGGGAGAGCAGCTGGAGGAGCCCCGCGGCCAGGAGAGCCGCGGCCAGGAGCCCGGCGGCCAGCGCGCCCCAGTACCCTACCTTCATCAGCTTGCTCGAGGTGGCGAGCTCCCCCCTCCAGCGGGCCAGCCTGGTGGAGGAGGGAATGAGGAAGCCGTAGGTCGCGACCGCGTCCACGATCAGCGAGGCCAGAGCCATCAGCCCCGGCGCGAGCAGCGTAGCCAGGAGGGGCATCACGTCGGCGGGGCTCGGCGGGCGGTGGCGGGGGACGGCGAGGCCCCAGCGG
>JAGDWA010000079.1:4375-12256 GCA_023269735.1 Thermofilum sp. | reverse complement strand
GGAGGAGGGCGGCGAGCGGCAGGGGCAGCATCAGGAGGCTCGCGGCGATGCCAATCGCGGCCGCGACCAGCTTCAGGGTGGCGGCCCTGCGCAGGAGCCTCATCCCCTCCGCCAGGTCCGAGGCCACACGCCCCCCGCGGGGGGATGGCTAATTTCCTAGCGGGCCGCAGCCGCCGACCCCGGTAGTGGTTTTGACCATGCAATACTCAGTATTTCGTCATATAGACGGAACAGCACCCGATGTTTTGGGCATCTGGCCAACCGTTCCGCATCCTCTTTAACGAGGTGACAGAGGGGTTGAAATAAGCGCCCCGCGGCGACCCCGGCCGTGAAGGGCGTCAGGCTGCACCCCTCCGTCGAGCTGCTCGAGAGGCTCGCGAGGGACAGGGGCGACGGCCTCCTCAAGGCGGTGGCTGAGAGGCTCTCCCGGTGCTACGCCCTCTACCGCTCCGACGACAGGTACAGGCGCGTGTTCAGGGTCCAGGCCACGATCCTGAGGGCGATCCGCGAGTACCTCGACTCGAGGGGCTTCGTCGAGCTCCTGCCGCCCATCATCGGGCCCGCCACCGACCCGGGCATCAGGGGGGCCAGCCAGGCCGTCCTCGACTTCTACGGGCACAGGTACAAGGTCATGAGCAGCGCCATCCTCTACAAGCAGATGATGGCCCACGTCCTCGGCCGGATCTACTTCGTGTCGCCGAACGTGAGGATCGAGAGGCCGGAGGCGGCGCTCACGGGGAGGCACCTCGCCGAGTTCTTCCAGGTCGACGTGGAGGCGAGGGGGGCCGGCTACCACGACGCGATGAGGGTCGCCGAGGGGCTGCTCAGCTACGTCGTCGGGAGGGTGCTGGAGGAGAACTGGAGGGACCTGGAGGCGCTGGGCCGCGACCTGCAGCTGCACAGGCCCCCCTACCCCAGGCTGACCTACGGGGAGGCGCTGGAGCTGCTGAGGGACCTCGGCTACCGGGTGAGGTACGGCGAGGAGATACCCTGGGACGCCGAGGTCGCGCTGAGCGCGAGCTTCGAGACTCCCTTCTTCGTGACCGACTACCCGAAGGCCGCGAGGGGCTTCTACGACAGGGAGGACCCGGAGAGGCCCGGGACCCTCAGGGACTTCGACCTGATCTACCCCGAGGGCTTCGGTGAGGCGGCCTCCGGCGCCGAGCGCGAGTACGAGTACGAGAGGGTGGTCAGCCGCCTCCTGGAGAGCGGGGAGAACCCGGCCGACTACGCCTGGTACCTGGACATGCTGAAGGAGGGCATCTCGCCCAGCGCCGGCTTCGGCATCGGCGTTGAGCGGCTGACGAGGTACGTCTGCGGCCTCCCGGCCATATGGGAGGCGCGGCCCTACCCCAAGGTGCCGGGCATCGCGCCCACGCCGTAGCCTTCCCCGCGCCTCACGCCCGGAGGAGCTGCGCCAGAGCGACGGCGAGGGCGATGGAGGCGGGGGAGAGGAGGGCCACACCCGCGGTCACGAGCTCGCTGTCCATGCCGAGCTCCCTGGCCAGGACGATGCAGGTGACGGCGGGGGGCATGACGCTCTGCAGCACGCCGCCCAAGGCGAGCCGCCCGTCCGCCCGCGCAGCCGGCAGGGCGGCCAGCGCGGCGGCCATCGTCAGGGGCGAGGCCAGGTACCTGAAGGCAGCGACAGCGGCGAGCCTGCGGGCCACCGGCCTGCTCACCCTCAGCCCCGCGAGGCCGGCCCCCACGATGACGAAGGACAGCATGTTCGCCCTGCTCACGATGCCGGCGGCGTAGTCGAGGGCGGGGGCCGCGCGGGCCCGCACCCCGGCCAGGTTGAGGAGGAGCCCGGCGAGGAAGGAGGCGAAGTACAGCGCGGACGCCGCCCTCACCCTCCTCGGCCCGCCGCGCCCCAGGTAGGCGAGGAGCGCGACGAGCACCGCGTTGAAGGCCACCGCGTGGGGGGCGGCGTACGCCGGGTCGCCGAGCAGGGCCCCCACGAGGGGGAGGCCGATGAAGATCGCGTTGGGGAGCGAGGCGAGGGTCACGAGCTCCGCGGCCCAGGTCAGCCGGAGGAGCCTGGAGGCCAGGATCGCGAGTGCCATCGTGGCGTACATCTGGGCCACCGCCGCCGCCAGGGCCGCCGCGAAGGCCCCGAGCCCCGAGAGCCTCGCGACGGAGAGGAGCAGGCTGAGGGGGAGCGTGACGTAGAAGAGAGCGCTGTTCAGGGCCGCCAGGGCCCTGCGGCGCCTCGAGGCCAGCGCGCCGACGGCGAGCAGAGCGGCGACCTGAGCGACGAGGTCCAGCACGCGCCCCCCTTGGCCTCCCCCTTAAAAGCCGGCCCGCTCCAACCCCTTTGATGGCCGCGGGCTACAGGCTGCTGCTCAGCGACAGGGTGAGGGGCCTCACCGTCGCGGAGGCCTTCGAGTACGTGGACGCCATCCAGTCCTACAGGGGCGACTGGCCCCTCTACCTAGCGCCGAGCGCGTACCTCGAGGGGGAGAGGCCGGCCGAGCTCGAGGGCATCACGCCGATACCCGCGACGCACGGAGCGCTGGCCCTCGTGGAGTTCTACGTCGACGAGGAGCCCCTCTCGGCCCACCTCTCGGAGAGCCTGAAGGTCAGCCCCGACGTACTCAGGAGCGCCCTCGAGAGGGGGGTCCCCCTGCACAGGCTGGCGCCGGCAGAGGTGGTGGAGTCGCTGGACGTCAGGGCCTTCCTGAGGGCGTTCACCTTCGAGGCCGCGATCCCCCTGCGGAGCGAGCCGAGCTCCGAGCTCCTCGACTCCCTCTCGCGCTTCGAGTGGCTGACCGACGTGGACGTGGTCGACGTGGAGGTGCCGGGCGTCGACCCGGAGCTCGCTGCAGCTGAGCTGGAGGCCTCCTACTACGTCGGGGACTACCTGAGGAGGCTCGAGAGGCTCTTCGCCAGGGCGGCCACCGTGGCCAACCACCTGCTCCTGGTCAGGGGCGAGGGCCTGGCGCAGATGAGGCTGACGGACGTGGAGGCCATGGTGTCCGAGATCGTCAGCGTCGCGCCGGCGGTGAGGGCAGCGACGATGTACTACCGGCTGATCCCGCCCCTCTGAGGTGGAGAGAGTACATGAATAATATTAGAAAGTTGTTTTCGCCCCCTCGGACTGCAGGCCGGTAGAGCCGATGGGAACCCGGCCGAAACGATGCATGAGAGGCTGACGAGCGCTGATGGGGTCCGCATTACCCTGGAGGTCGAGGAGGCGGGTGACCACGGCAAAGGGCTTCGGACCGAGGGAAGCGATCGGGGTGCCCCACGGAGGTCTTCGGGACCGCCCCCCGATACCCGGGGAGCGGGCCCGGGAGCCCGACAGTGATAAAACCGAGCGCGAGAGGACCCCCCGTGCAGCTGGACTTCATCTACCTGAGCAGGGAAGATCTGGTCGAGTGCGGGCTCCTCGACTTCGACGCCGCGCTCAGCGACGTCGAGGCCGTGCTGAGGATGATGGCGAGGGGGGAGGTGGTGATGCCGCCCAAGATCGCCATCGAGATACCCCAGCCCGACGGGAGGCAGAAGGGGCACCTGGTGGCGATGCCGGCCTACCTGAAGGGGCTCGGCGTCGCCGGCGTCAAGTGGGCCGCCGGCTTCTACACGAACCCGAGCGTCGGCCTCCCCCACGGCCTCGACCTGGTCATCCTCAGCGACCCTGAGACAGGGAGGCCGCTGGCCGTGATGGAGGGCGCCCTCATCACGGCCGTGAGGACCGGGGCGGTGGCCGCCGTCGGGGCCAAGTACCTGGCCCCCGACGGCGCTTCGGCTGCAACGCTCGTCGGGGCGGGCGTCGTCGGCAGGGCCGCCGCCCACGCGCTGGTTCGCGCACTGCCGGGCGTCGAGCTCTTCGTCTACGACGTTAGGAGGGAGAAGGCCGAGAGGGTCGCCAGGGAGGTGGGGGCGAGCGCCGCGGGCGACCTCAGGGCGGCGGTCGAGCGTAGCGACATCGTCGTGACGGCCACCTCGGCCCAGTCCCCCGTCGTCAAGGACGAGTGGCTGAAGGGCAACGTCGCCTGCGTCGAGATCGGGAAGAACGAGTTCGAGGACGCGACCGTGCTGAGGGCGGACCTCGTGGTCGTGGACTACTGGGAGCAGGTGGTCTCGAGGGAGTGGACCTCGCTCTCCAGGCTCTGGAGGCAGGGCCTCCTGAAGCGCGTCGAGAGGATCGCCGACATCGTGGCCCGCGGCAGGGTGCCGGGCGGGGGCCTGAGGTTCTTCAGCCCGATCGGGATGGCGTGCGAGGACATCATCGTGGCGCAGAGGCTGTACAGGAGGGCCGTGGAGAGGGGGCTCGGGACGCGTCTGCCCCTCTGGCGCGCCACGGACTGGATCTAGCTCAGCGCGTGGCGCCTGATGAACCTGGCGATCCTCTCGACCGCCTCCTCCATCACCTCGGGCGGCGGCAGGAAAACCACGCGGAACCTGTCCCTCCTGTAGTCGTAGAAGCCCCCGCCGTGCACGACGGCGACCCCCTCCTCCTCGAGGAGCCCCCTGGCGAAGCCGAGGTCGTCGCCCCAGGCCCCCCGGACCGTCAGGCGGAGGTAGGCGTAGAAGGTCGCCCTGGGCCTCGCCAGCTCCAGCCCCTCCACCTCCCCGACCAGCTTGAGGAAGTGGTCCCTCCTCTTCCTCACCTCCCCCCTCAGCCACTCGAGGAAGCCCCCATCCCTCCCCATCATGAGGGCCGCAGCCCGCTGCGGGGGCGTGGGCGGGGAGAGCCTGGTCCTCGCCAGCCTCACGACGGCGTCCCTCAGCTCCTCCGCCCCGTAGAAGCACATGTAGCCGAGCCTCCAGCCCGTCACGAGCCACCGCTTCGAGAATCCGTTGAGGACGACCAGCGGCCCGTCCCCGCACACGGACGCGGCACCCCGGTAGGGGCCCTCCAGCACCAGCTCGTCGTAGATCTCGTCCGAGACGACGCAGGCCCCCACCGCCCGCGCGGCGTCCGCCAGCTCCCTCACCTCACCCTCGCTGAGCACAGCCCCTGTCGGGTTGCTCGGGTTGATGATGACGACGGCCTTCGTGCGCTCCGTGACGAGCTCGCTGGGGTCGTCGCCCAGCCTCCACTCCCCGCCCTCCTCCACCAGCCTGTAGAACCTGGGCACGCCGCCGTAGAGCCTGACGTACGGCACGTAGACGGGGTAGCAGGGCGAGGGCAGCAGCACCTCGTCGCCCTCGTCCACGAGCGCGGCCATCAGGAGGCTGATGGCCTCGGAGACCCCGGCGGTCACGACCACGTCCTGCGGGTCCACGCTGCGCCCGCCCAGCCCGCTCTCCCTGCGGGCGATGGCCTCCCTGAGCTCCCACAGCCCCTCGCTGGGTGAGTAGAAGTTGTAGCCCTCCTCGACCGCCCGGGCGAGGAGCGCCCTCAGCTCGGCGGGCGGCTGGAGCCCGTAGGGCACCGGGTCGCCGATGTTCAGCCTGATGACCCTCCGCCCCCTCCTCTCCAGCTCCTGGGCCAGCGCGTCGACGTCCCTGATCGCGTACTCGACGTGCGACGCCCTCCGAGCCGGCTTGACCACGCCGCCGCCTCCCCAGCCGGCAGAAATAGCTTTGCCTTGAACGCTGAAGGATGAGCGGGGGCGTTGAGGGCGCCTCCGGGCCGACGGAGGGCCCCCACAACAAGGCGTGTCCCACAGCCGGGGGCCGCCGAAAACCGTTAAGGGGCGGGGCCGCTGGGCGCGGGAGCGCCGTGAGGCCCCTGGCCGTCGTAGGGAGGGTCCTGGAGGGCTTCGACGAGTCGGGCCGCCCCATCTGGCACGACGGGATGCTCGTGGAGGGTGGGGTGGTGAGGTACCTGGGGCCCCACCCGGAGGCGAGGGCCGGCCCCGGCGCGCGCCTGCTGGAGGTGGAGGGCGCCGTCCTGCCGGGCTTCACCGACGCTCACGCGCACCTGATGAGCCTCGGCCTCTCGCTGCGCACGCTCGACCTGAGGGGGGTCGGCTCGGTGGAGGAGCTCAAGAGGAGGGTGGCGGAGGCGGCGAGGGAGCTGGGCCCGGGGGCCTGGATCCTGGGCCGGGGGTGGGACCAGGAGGAGTTCAGGGAGGGGAGGTGGCCCACGCGCTGGGACCTGGACGAGGCGGCGCCCAGCAACCCCGTGCTGCTCTTGAGGGTCTGCGGCCACGCGGCGGTGGCGAACACGCTGGCGCTCGCGACCGCGGGCATCACGGACTCGACGCCCGACCCGCCCGGGGGCCTGATCGAGAGGGCCGGCGGCAGGGTCACGGGCGTGCTCAAGGAGTCGGCGGTCCAGCTGGTCCTCTCAGCGGCCCAGCGGGGCTCCGGGGAGGAGCTGGTCAGGGCCGGCGCCGAGGCCCTGCTGGCGAGCGGCGTGACGTGCGTCCACGCGATGTCGGTGGGCGGCGAGGAGCTGAGGGCCCTCGCGGCGCTGGCGGAGGGGGGCGGGTTGCGCATCAGGGTGAGGGCGTACCTCGACGCGGGGGTTCCCGACCCGAGGCCCCTCTCGGTGGGCAACCTGATGGTGGTGGGGCTGAAGGCCTTCGCCGACGGCAGCTTCGGCGCCAGGACGGCCGCGCTCCGCGAGCCCTACAGCGACGAACCGGGCAACAGCGGCCTCCTCCTCATGGACAGGGGGGCTATCGCCTCTGCGCTCGAGGGGGCGAGGAGGAGGGGGCTGCAGCTCGCCGTCCACGCGATCGGCGACAGGGCGCTGGAGGAGGTCGTTGAGGCGGCGAGGCTGGCCGGGGCGGGCGGGCTGAGGGTGGAGCACGCCTCACTGGCCCCGCCGGACCTGGCGGAGGGGCTGGCGGAGCTGGGCCTGCCCGTCAGCGCCCAGCCGAGGTTCGTGCTCAGCGACTGGTGGATCGTCTCCAGGCTCGGCGGGAGGGCCAGGTGGGCCTACCCGTTCAGGAGCCTCCTCAGCAGGGGCGTCACCCTGGCCTTCTCCTCCGACGCCCCGGTGGAGCCGTGCAACCCGTGGGAGGGCGTCTACGCGGCGGTCACCAGGGGCGCGGCCGAGGGCCTGCCGGCGGCGCGCCTGTGGGCGGGCGAGGCGCTCACAACGGAGGAGGCGGTGAGGTGCTACACCGAGACGGCCCACCGGATCACGGGGGAGAGGCTGGGCAGGCTGAGCGTCGGGTACCCGGCGGACTTCGTCGTGGTGGACCGGGACCCCCTCGCGCTGCCCCCCGCCGAGCTCAGGGGCGTCAGGGTGCTCGCGACGTTCGTCGGCGGCGCCGAGGTCTACCGCGCCGGCGGGCTGGAGGGGCCCTAGCCGGGGTGGGCGGCGTGGAGGTCCTGAGGCCGAGGCCTCCCGTCTCCGCGGGGATCCTGCTGAGCTACCGGTGCACCTGCGAGTGCAGGCACTGCATGTACGCCTGCTCGCCGCGCGCGCCGAACGACTGGATCGGCGAGGCCGACCTCTCGAGGGTCCTCGAGGAGCTCGCCCCCTACGTCGCGCCCGCCTCGCCGCGGGGGCGCGTCGGCGTCAACGAGGGGCTCCACTTCACGGGAGGCGAGCCCTTCCTCAACTACCCCCTGCTCGCGAGGGCCGTGAGCATAGCGGAGGGGCTGGGCTACCCGTCGGTCTTCGTGGAGACCAACTGCTTTTGGTGCGTCAGCGACGAGCTGACGCGCGCCCGCTTCAGCGAGCTGAGGGGCCTGGGCCTTGAGGGGGTCCTCGTCAGCGCGAACCCGTTCCTCGCCGAGTTCGTCCCCCTCGAGAGGGTGGAGAGGGCGATCAGGGTGGCGGCCGAGGTCTTCGGGGAGCGGAACGTCCTCGTCTACCACCCCCTCTACCTGAGGCTGCTGCGGGGCATCGGGGCGCGGGGGACGCTGAGGTTCGAGGACTTCCTCGAGAGGGCCGCGAGGCTGGACCCGGGCCTCCTACTGGCGGCCTTCGACCCGGGGGTCCTGCTCCCGATGGGCCGGCTGGTCTGC
>JAGDWA010000079.1:0-4365 GCA_023269735.1 Thermofilum sp. | reverse complement strand
CACCCTGCCCCACCTCTACCAGGTGAGGCCCGCGAAGGCCTTCTTCGGCGTCAGCTGCGCCGGCGAGCTGACGCGGCCCTGGCACGTCCACATCGACTGCTACTGCAACTACGTGCCCGGCTACTGCGCCGGCCTCACGCTGGGCGACGCGAGGGACCTCCGCGGAATCCTGGAGGGGGTGGACCTAAGCGACAGGCCCGTCCTCGCCGCCCTCGCCCGCAGCCTGGGGGACCTGTACAGGCTGGCGGCGGGGGGGGACGGGTACAGGGAGCGCGCCGGTTACGTCTCCCCCTGCCACCTCTGCCTCGACATACGGCTCCACCTGGCGCTGGAGGTGGGGGGCTTCAGGGAGCTGCAGCCGCCCCACTTCTACAGGCTTCTCGGCGAGCTGGCGGCCCGCCAGCCTGGCGGCCGGGGCGGTGGGTAGGCGCAGCTGGGCCGCCGCAGGGAGGAGAAAGAGGGGAGGGCGACCGGCCGCCCGGCCCTACCTCACGGCGTCCGTGAAGTCGAAGCCGACGGGCCCCAGCTCCTGCGTGTCGAGCTCCAGCTCCACCTTGTGCTCGCCGGGCTGGAGGCCCTTGCCCAGGTCGAGGGTTATCGTGATCTCGTCGCCGACGGCCACGTAGAAGCTCCTGTCGGCCGCCTCGGTAGCCCTGAGCTTCCACCCCTTGAACTCGATCCACACCTTGTCCGGCGGCACCTCCGCGTCGTCCACCCTCACCCTCAGCCTCCCCCTCACGGTCCCGCCGCCCAGCACGTTCCTCAGCTTGAAGCGCACCCCCTCCGGGGCCCCGTCGCCGTTCAGGTCCACGTTCTCCAGGCTGCCCTTGACGTACAGCTGCCTCAGCAGGTACCTCGGTATGAACATTGCGTGGAGATGGCTGGGGAGGCGTATAAAAGGGTTCCCAGGGAGCGGGGGCTTGCAGACCGGTCACCCGTATCGCCCGGTGCAGAGGGCCTGGCTCCGCCGCCCCCCGCGCAACCCCGGCCTCTGAGCTCCGACCCCGCAGTTTAGCGGGTCGGCTCAGGGTTGCGCGGTGCCGGTCTCTTCCGCGAGGGGGGTGCGGGTGCTTGCGGAAGCGATCCTCGAACTCGTCAGGGGGCTTAAGGCGGTGGGGGCCGCCGATGTCGCAGGCGCCCTCGACCGCTGCGGCCACCACGGCAACCCCCTCGTTTCGAGAGGGGTCAGACCCCTCCACCCTAGGCCGCCCGCCGGGTACGTTGCCCCAGCCAGGAGCCGCCCCAGGTCCATGGACCCGACCCCCCTCGCCGTGAGCGGGCTGCCGGTGGCTCTGGGCGTGGAGCTCGGGAGTTGGGCTGAGGGGCTAAAGACGTTTCAGGCCTTAAAGCCTGACAGGTTTTTAGCCGGTCGGGGGAGGCGGGCCGCGTGCAGGCCACCATCAGGGTCGAGAGCGGGGGCAGGGGGGTCTACGACATCACCCACCACGTCGCCAGGCTGGTGAGGGAGTCGGGGGCCGAGCGCGGCCTGGTCGTGCTGTACAGCACCGACCCCCTCGCCCGCCTCATCACGATCGAGTACGACGCCGACCTGGTGGAGGACCTCCTCGCCCTCATCGACGGCCTGAGGGCCAAGAACCCCTACGTCGTCGCCTCGATCTTCCACCCCAGCCTCGCGATCCCGTTCGAGCGCGGCCTCCTCCTCGGGGCCTTCCAGCAGATCTGCCTGCTCGACCTCAACTCCTCCCCGGGCGAGCGGGTCGTGGTGGCCGAGGTGATCTCGTGAGGGTCGTCGGGTTGCGCAGGATCGAGTTGGTCACCTACGGGCCCAACAAGCTCTTCGACATCACGGACCGCGTCCTCGAGTGCGTCGAGGGGGTGGGGGAGGGCTTCGTCGCGCTCCAGGCGGTCGGCTCCACCGGGGCACTGCTCGTTCTGCCGAGGCGGCGGGACGTGCTGGAGAGGTTCGAGGACGACCTCTGGGACCTCGTCCCCACCCTCGGCTGGAGGCACCCCGGCAACGCCTACGCCCACCTCCGCTCGACGCTGATGGGGACGGCGCTGGCGCTCCCGATCGTCGGCGGCACTCTGCCGCTGGGCGGGTGCGGCGTCTTCTTCCTCGAGAACCAGCCCGCGATGAACAGGAGGAGGTTCGTCATCGCCGCAGTGGTGGCGCCCTGAAGGGAAGGCTTATGCCGCGCGGCGGGCCGCTGAGCTGGATGAGCAGCGAGAGGATCGCGGAGCTGAAGGCGAGGTGGCTGCCCGTGTACCTCGTCCTGCTGGTAGCCGTGGCGCTGCTGATCGCCCACTTCGTCGCGCTCTACGCCATGACGGGGAAGACGGGCTACGCGAACATGGCCGTGCTGACCGCCCTCGCCGGCTACTTCCTCTACATCAACTTCGACAGGCTGAGGAAGATCAAGGTGGAGAGGAGGCGCGTCGTGGAGCTGGTCTCCTGCCCGAGCTGCGGCTTCAGGGAGGAGAGGGGCCTCGAGGCCGGCGACTACATCTCGGCCGCCAAGGGCCCCTGCCCGAAGTGCGGCTCCCAGCTCGTGGTCGAGGCGATCTACTCGGTCCGCGAGCCGGAGTAGCGGCGGCTACAGGATCTTCTTGAGCTCCTCCTCCAGCTCCCGCAGGCTCTCGAAGGTGACCAGCTTGACTCTGCTGTTCGGCGGGTCCTTGAAGCCCGGGGGCAGCCTGCCCCGCACCAGCAGGAGGACCTCCTCCCTGACGTCTAGCGCCCTCGCCAGCTCCAGCAGGAGCAGCTTCGGGTCGGCTGGCTTGACGCTGACCAGCAGCGCCCTGCCGCCCCTGGCGGCCCTGAACTCGTAGGTGTGGACGTAGCCGCTCAGCCCCTTTACAGCCACCCCCTCCTCGACCTCGAACCCCAGCCCCTCGAGCACCGTGCGGACTCCCGGTAGTTCAGGGCTAAGCACGGCCAGGAGGGTTCACCCCCATTAAAAAGTTTTATCCTCGAACGTAAATGAGAGTTTTTTGCAACTATATCGCGGTTTCCGGCAAAAATGGCCAAGCGCCGGGGGTCGGGCGGCAGCCCTTTAATACCGCTGCGCCGCCGGTACGCTGTGACCCTGAAGCTCAGGGTGCGTCACCTCGGCTTCAGCAGCGGCGCTCCGCTCGTGGTCATCGACGAGGGGGCCGCTGCGGCGCTGGGCGTGAGAGCCCACGACCGCGTCGTGCTCAGGCGGGGCGGGAGGGAGGTCGTGGCGCTCGTCAACATAGCGCGGCGCGTGCCGCCGGACGTCGCCATGGTCAACGACGAGGTCGCGGAGGGCCTCGGGGTAGGGGAGGCTGACGAGGTGGAGGTGGCGCCCTCCCCCCCTCCCCGCTCCTCGCGGTACATCAGGGAGTTCGTGCTGGGGGCCTGGCTGGGGGCGGAGGAGGCGAGGGCGATCGTGGAGGACGTCGTGAGGGACAGGCTGAGCGACGTGGAGCTCGCGGCCCTGGTGGTCGCCGCAGCGAGGAGGGGCCTCAGCGTGGAGGAGGCCTACCACTTCGCCAGGGCGATGGTCGAGACCGGGGAGAGGCTGGAGCTGGGGGTGAAGCCCGTCCTCGACAAGCACAGCATCGGTGGGGTGCCGGGCGACAAGACGACGCTCCTCGTGGTCCCCATCGTGGCCTCCCTGGGCTACCGCATCCCCAAGACGAGCTCGCGCGCCATCACGAGCCCCGCGGGGACCGCGGACAGGGCTGAGGTGCTGATGCCGGTGGACCTGTCGCTGGAGGAGATCAGGAGGATCGTGCTGAAGGTGGGCGGCTGCATAGCCTGGGGCGGCGCCCTCCGCCTCGCCCCAGCCGACGACAAGATCATCAGGGTGGAGCACCCGCTGTCCATCGACCCCTTCCTCGTGCCATCGATCATGGCGAAGAAGGCGGCCGTGGGCGCGACGCACGTCGTCATCGACGTGCCCGTGGGCCAGGGGGCGAAGGTTCGGACGCAGCGCGAGGCCGAGCAGCTGGCGAGGGCGTTCATCGAGCTGGGGCGCAGGCTGGGCATGAGGGTGGCCTGCGCCGTGACGTTCGGCGACCAGCCCGTGGGGTACGCGGCCGGGCCGGCCCTCGAGGCGCGGGAGGCCCTCAGGGCCCTCGCCGGCGAGGGGCCCCCCGACCTCGTGGACAAGGCCGCCGGCCTGGTGGGCGTGCTCCTCGAGCTGGTGGGCGTGAGCGGCGGCAGGCAGCTCGCGCTCGAGGCGCTGAGGAGCGGGAGAGCGCTGAAGAAGCTCCGCGAGATCATAGCGGAGCAGGGCGGCGACCCCAGCGTCAGGCCCGACGACGTTCCCGTGGGCTCCCACAGGCTCACCGTGCGGGCGGAGAGGGAGGGGGTGGTCGTCCGGGTCGACAACGCCGCCGTGGCGATGGCGGCCAGGCTGGCGGGCGCGCCTAGGGACA
>JAGDWA010000013.1 GCA_023269735.1 Thermofilum sp. | reverse complement strand
GGGCCTCAGGGCTCGCGGCGGCGAGCGCGGCAGCGACGAGCGGCGCCAGCGCGAGCAGGAGCCTGAGCCTCATCGGCCCGAGGGCGGCGGGGGGCGCTTAAACCTACCTTCAGGCGAACTCCTCCTCCTCCCAGCCCGCGGCGGGGTACACCAGCACCTCCTCGGGCCTGACGTAGAGCCTGACCTGGGACCCCTCGCCGACCGCCAGGTCGGGGCTCACGTAGGCTACGACCCTCTCGCCGTTGGCGCTCACCCTCAGCTGCCTGTAGGACCCCAGGAACATCGACATCTCCACGACGCCCTCCACCACGTTCGCGCCCGGCGCGGGCTCCAGCGAGACGTCCTCGGGCCTCAGCACTGCCACGGCCTCCTCGCCCTCCCTCAGCGGGGAGGCCGGCACGCCCCTCAGCCTGAGCCCGCCCCTCGTCTCGACCTCGACGAGGCCGTCCCTGCCGCCCCTGACCCTGCCCCTGAGCACGCTGCTCCTGCCGATGAAGGTCGCCACGAAGAGGTTGGCGGGCCTGCTGTAGACCTCGAGGGGGGTCCCCACCTGCAGCACGCGGCCCCTGTTCATCACCGCGATCCTGTCCGAGATGCTCATCGCCTCCTCCTGGTCGTGGGTCACGTAGACCGTCGTGATCCCCAGCCTCTTCTGGAGCCTGCGCAGCTCCTCCCTCATCCTCAGCCTCAGCTTAGCGTCGAGGTTGCTCAGCGGCTCGTCCATGAGCAGGACCCTCGGCTCGACGACCAGAGCCCTCGCCAGCGCGACCCTCTGCTGCTGCCCCCCGCTCAGCTGGAGCGGGTACCTATTCTCGAGCCCCTCCAAGCCGACGAGCTCCAGGACCTCCCTCACCCTCCTCCCCACCTCGGAGGCGGGGAGCTTCCTCAGCTTGAGGCCGTAGGCCACGTTCTCGAAGACCGTCATGTGGGGCCACAGCGCGTAGTTCTGGAAGACCATCGCGCACCCCCTCTCGTACGGCTTCCTGAAGGTCACGTCCTCCCCATCGAAGAGCACCCTCCCCTCGTCGGGGAGCTCGAAGCCGGCGATGACCCGGAGGGCGGTCGTCTTGCCGCAGCCCGAGGGGCCCAGGAGCGTGAAGAGCTCGCCGTGCTCCACCGTCAGCGTGACGCGGTCCACAGCTACCACGTCCTCGAAGCGCTTCGTCACACCCCTCAGCTCTACCCGGGCCATCCCGCGTGAACGCCAGGCGAGCCCCTATAACGCTTACTCGCACTGCCCGGCCGCCGGCTCGGATGAGGAGGGGGTAGGAGGAAAGAGGAGGGGGTGAGGGGGAGAGAAAAAAAGGGATGCGCTTAGGCCTTCTTCAGGACGCTCACCGTGACGACCTTCAGCACCTTGCCCTCGGAGACGTCCACCAGCGCCCACGCGTGGCCGCTGGGCCCCTTCAGCAGCACCACGGCCCGATCGGCCCTCAGCACCACCTCGCCCCTGCCGGTGACGACCGCGGTTACGAGCGGCCTCACCGCGGTGACGTTGTAGCCCTCGCTGAGCAGCTTAGATGTGTCGGGGTCGCTCTTCAGCACGTTGACCACCGCGCTCCTGTACTCCTCGCTGATCCGGACGGCGCCCCGCCACCGGGCCGGCAGGCCCCGCTCGCAGGGAGGCGCTGCGTCCCAGGCCCGCGGCCCCTGCAGCGACCGCTGCCGGGGCGGCGAGAGCAGCCCGGCTAGCGCCGGGGCCGCCACGACAACCGCCACCACCGCGGCCACAGCGGCCGCCGCCAGCACCCACTCGACCCTCATGCTCCCACCGGTCCGGGCGGCGGACCCGCTGAATAAGGGGCTTTTGGACCACAGTTCTACGGGCCGCCCCAGCGCACCCATTTAACCCCCCGGGTGCCCGCGCACCCCGTGAGGGTCCCCCGGGCCAAGCTGGGGCTCGTGTTCTCGACGATGCCGCCAGAGGTGCCCACCTGGCCCCACAAGGGGTTCGACTACGCGGGCCGGGTCCGGCAGCTGCGGAGCATTGTGAGGGAGCACCTGCCCGACGTCGAGTTCTCGGAGCTCGTCGCGTCGAGGCCCCAGGAGTTCGACGAGGCGAAGCTCGGCGACGTGGGCGGCTACGCGGTGTTCCTCCTGGGGATCTGGAACGGCGTCCCCAGGCGCGTGGTCGAGACGGGGAAGCCAGTGCTGCTCGTTGACGACCTGTACGGGGGGTCCGGTGAGTTCCTCGAGACCCTGGCCTGGGCGGCGCGCAGCGGCTACAGGGTCGCCGGCGTCGCGTCCTCCAACCCCGCCGACGTGGCGAGGGCCCTTAGAGTTCTCGCGGCTGTCGACATGCTGGCCCGCTCCAGGCTCATCGTCGTCAGGGAGGGCGAGGAGGGCTTCGAGAAGCTGAGGGAGCTGGTGAGGGAGAGGGTGGGGACGGACCTCGTGCTGGTGAAGCCGTCCGAGCTGGTCGAGGAGTACGAGAGGGCGGACGGCGGCGAGGCCGAGAGGGTCGCCGAGCGGTGGATCGAGCGCGCGCTCGAGCTGGCCGAGCCGCCGAGGGGCGAGGTGGTGAAGTCGGCCAGGCTCTACCTCGCCATGAGAAGGCTCCTCGAGAGGTACGGCGCGCAGGGCATCACGATCGACTGCCTCGGCCTCTTCTACGGCGGGAAGCTCCCCGCGTACCCGTGCCTCGGCTACGCCGAGCTCCTGGACAGCGGCCTCGTCGGGGCCTGCGAGGCCGACGTTGACTCCGCGCTGACCCAGATGCTCATCAGCTACGCCACGGGGAGGCCAGGCTTCATCTCGGACCCCGTCATCGACAGGGGCTCGGGCTGCATCGTCTACGCCCACTGCGTGGCGCCCACGAGGGTCTACGGCCCCTCCGGCCCCTCGATGCCCCACAGGATCCGCTCCCACGCCGAGGACAGGGCCGGCGCCTCGCTCCAGGTCTACTGGCCGGCCGGCGAGCCCGTCACGACGGTGAAGCTGAACGTGGCCGCACGGGCGATGGCCATCCACACGGGGGTCATCAGGGGGAACGTCGAGGAGGAGAGGGCCTGCAGGACCAAGGTCGCGGCGGAGGCAGACGTCGACGCGATACTGAGGAGGTGGAACCGGGAGGTGCCCTTCGGCTGGCACAGGGTCTCGGTGGTCGGCGACTTCAGGTGGGAGTTCGAGCTCGCCGCCTCGCTCCTCGGCTTCCGGCTGATCGAGGAGGACAGGCCGTAGGGCCGGTCGTGATCAGGCTGCTCGCCCTGGACCTGGACGGCACCCTGATGGAGCCGGGCGAGAGGATCCTGCCGGAGCTGGTGGAGGCCCTCGCCGCCCTCCCGAGGAGGGGGGTGGAGGTGGCGACGGCCTCGGGGCGCCCCCTCGAGGACCAGCTGCGCATGCTGTCGAGGAACGGCCTGGGCGCTGCGGCGGGCGCGCCGCGGTTCATCATCGCCAACGAGCAGGAGATCTACGAGCTGAGGGGAGGGGGCTACGAGCCGTGGGAGGAGTTCAACCGCAGCGTCAGGTCGGCGTGGCTGGCGGCGCTGCCGAGGGCCCTGCGGCTGGCGGAGGAGGTGGCGCGCGAGCACCCCGGCGCCGCGGTGTGGGGGCCCGAGGTGGCGGCGAGGAGGGGCATGGTGGTCGTCAGCTTCGGGAGCGCCGAGGAGGCCAGGCGGGCCGAAGAGAGGCTGAGGGCGCTGCTGGCGGGCGACCCGGAGCTCCAGTGCGACCGGAACTACAGGCTGGTCCAGATCCTCCACAGGAGGGCGGGGAAGGGGCAGACGCTGCTGGCCCTGGCGAGCGCGCTGGGGCTGCCGCCGAGCTCCGTGCTCTGCGTGGGGGACGCGACCAACGACCTCAGCATGCTCGACGGGCGCTTCGGCTTCCTCGCGGCGGCCGTGGGGAACGCCGAGGCCGAGGTCGCGGAGGCCGTGAGGAGGCGGGGAGGGTACGTGGCCTCTAGGCCGAGGGGCGAGGGCGTTCTGGAGATCCTGAGGGCCTTCGGCCTGGCCTAGTCGGAGCGGCGAGCGCGAAGTCGAGGCTCACCGCCTCCCCCTTCCTCCTGAGCACTGAGGTCCCCTCGCACTCGTACGGCACGTCGAGGAAGTCCGCTATCGTCGCCGCGACGTCCACGATCTCGGCCTCCGGCAGAACCCTCCCCCTCAGGCCCTCATCGAGGGCTCCCCCCGACAGCAGGAGGAGCACCCTCCTGGTGCAGCCCGAGTACGTGCCCGCGCCCCTCCCCGAGGAGTAGTCCCAGACCTCGCAGTCGTGGGGGGGCGGGTGGTCGCAGCACCAGTTGGGCGTGGAGGCCCCCACCGGGTTCTTCGCGGCGGCGGTCGTGCAGGCGGCGTGGTAGCCGTGGTCCGAGGCCAGGATCAGCAGCGTCTCCTCCCAGAAGCCCTCCCCGACCAGGAAGCTGACGACCTCGCCGATGAGCTCGTCGAGGTGGAGCATGTAGGCGTGCTTGGAGGACTTGCTGTGCGGGTTCCACTCGAGGAAGAGGGGGCAGTTTGACACCTGGTCCATCGTGGGGAAGTAGACGTAGACGAGGTTCCAGCCCCTCCTCCTCTTCAGGAAGGGGGCCGCGAAGCTGCGCCAGACCTCGTCGTCGGGGTAGTAGGCGGAGAGGGCGACCGGGTACCCGCAGGTGTAGAAGTAGCCCGGCGCGATCCAGTGGTCGGTCGTGAAGCAGGCCGGCCTGATCCTGCCGGGCGCGTAGTGCTGGGCGTACTCGAAGAGGCCGGTGGGGCCCGGGTTGCTCGGGGTCCTCGGGTAGTAGGGCCAGCCTCCGGCGGAGGTCCAGTAGGGCGCGGCGTCGTACCTGCCCGTGGCGAGGTACTTCATCCCGTGGGGCGTGTCGCACTCCCCCATGTTCCAGGCGAAGCAGAAGAGCCCCCTCTCGACCAGCCTCCTGAAGTTCGGGGCGAGGTTCAGCCTCGCGTAGTCCCAGACGTTGACCGGCGGGACCCCCCTGGCGGCCTCGACGCCTGGGGCCCAGTGGCCGGGCAGCTGGTCGATGACGATCAGGAGGACCCGCACAACGCGGCGGCGCCCCAGGCCTATTTGTGGGTTCCGGGCTAGACGCCGATGTACGCGTACCTCTGCTTGAGCACCACGTTCACGACGACAATCGTCGCGAGCTGCAGGCTTATGAGCAGCACGCCGAGCGCGGCCGCTATGTGGGGCCCGTCGACCCTGTTGGCCAGGTAGTCCATCATGATGAACGTTATCGGCGCCTTGTGCCCGACGCCCACCCCTCCCAGCCCGCCCAGCGTCACGCTGGCGCTGGTCTCGCTCATGCAGTAGACGAAGCTGACGAGCGCCCCGCTCAGCAGGTTGAGGCCGATCAGGGGGATGACGATGCTGACCAGCGTGCGGAGCCTCCCGGCGCCGAGGTTCATCGACGCCTCCTCCAGCGCCACGTGGACCTGCTGGAGCCCCGCGAAGACGGCCCTCGCGGTGAAGGGGAGCCTCCTCACGCTGTAGGCCAGCGCGAGCGCCAGGGAGGGCCCCCCGGCGATCGGGTCGAGGGGCGACCCCCGGAAGGCGCTGGAGAAGAAGTAGAAGTAGCCCACGGCCAGCACGAGCCCCGGTATCGCCACGGGGGACGTGACGAGGAGGTCGAGGAGCTCGAGGCCCCTGATGCGGGCCCTAGCGATCACGTAGGGGGCGGAGACCCCGAGCACGAGGATGATGGCGAGGGCCGAGAGGGAGTAGGTGAGGCTGTTGTAGACGGCCCTGGACGCGACGGGGTCCCGGACGATGTCGAGCATGTGCTCGAGGGTGAAGCCCTCGGGCAGCGCCCCCCTCCACCTCTCGGAGAGTGCGTAGGCGAAGACGCCCAGCTGCGGGAAGGCGGCGAGGAGCAGGAGGGGGAGGAGGCCCAGGTAGACGGCCGCCAGGCCGAGGGGGCCGAGCCTCCTGACCCTGGGCTTCCACCTCCCTCCCCTGCTCAGCATGGCGTACTGCCTCAGCGCCACGTACCTCCTGATCCCCGCGAAGGCGCCTAAGGCCAGGGCGAGGAGCAGGAGGGCGAGGCCGGCTGCGGCCGGCGAGAGGCTGCCGGTCGTCGCCTCGACGAAGCGCGAGAAGATCTGGTAGGAGATCAGCCGCTGCTCGTTGAAGACTATGGGCGCCCCCACGTCCTCGAGGGAGAAGATGAAGACGAGGGCGGCGCCGGCGGCCAGCCCCGGCAGGGAGAGGGGGAGCGTGACGGTCAGGAAGAGCCTGAGCCCCCTGGCGCCTAGGTTCTCCGCCTGCTCCTCGAGGCTCGGGTCGATGTTCACCATGCTCGCGTAGACGTTCAGGTAGACGATCGGGAAGAACGTGAGGATCTGCGCCGCCGCGACGCCCGCCAGCCCCTCGACCCCGACCCTCACCGGAGCGCCGAGGACGTCGCAGAGGAGCCAGGAGAGCACCCCGTCCCTCCAGTCGAAGAGCTTCCTGACGACGAAGGAGTTGATGAACGGCGTCTGGAGCAGCGGGAGGGTCGCGAGCACCCTGAGCGCGCCCTTGCCCGGGAAGGAGTAGCGCGCGAAGGCGAACGCCGTGGCGGTGCCGAGGGCGCTGGCGGCCAGGGTGACGACCGAGGCCACTACAAGGGAGTTGACGATCGCGCCGTAGCTGGCGCCCACGATCCTCACGATCGTGACCTCGCGCCCCCGGAAGGGGCCCCTGTAGACGTAGAGCAGCTGGCCCCGGGGGCTCGCGCTGGCGAAGGTGGGGTCGGCGAAGAGGAGCAGGGGGTTGTACTGGGCGGCCACGTAGGCGACGGAGAGGAGGGGCGCGACCAGCAGGAGGAGGAGCAGCGCCACCGAGAGGGCGAGCTGAGCCAGTAGCGTCGCGTCGACGTAGAAGCGCAGCTCCCTCAGCATCTAGCCTCCCAGCTCCCTCAGCAGGCCGTCGTACTTGGCCACCGCCGCCTGCTTCCACGCGGTGATCAGCGCGTCCCTGTACGCCGCGTCCTCCGCGAACTTGGGCGCGATCGATATCGCGTAGTCCTCGGTGAACGTCACCTTCTTCTGCGTCGCCGGGTCGACGAAGGTGAGGAGGCTCGTGAGGTTAGCCACGTAGGCCTCGAACCTCTCCCGCGGGATGGCGCCCTTGAAGTACCTGGAGAGCAGGGCCTTCCAGGCGGCCTTCAGGTGGTCGTTGACGTCGACGAGCGTCGACCTGAAGTACCACTGCATCACCAGCTCGTACGCGAGGGCGAGCGTGTCGTTGAAGGCTATCGAGGGCGTCTTCAGCGTCGCCTCGTAGGCGCGCCTGAGGTCCTCCCTCTTCCGCCCCTCGGGGGTGTCGAAGACCCTCGGGTTGGCGGGGAGCCTGTTGATCGAGGGGTCGAGCCACAGCTTCTGCCCGTCCGTCAGGACCCAGGCGATGAAGGCCTGCGCCGCCTCGGGGTTCTTCGAGCCCTTGACGAGCGCGATGGGGTCGCCGTTGACGATGCTCTCGTTGGGCGGGATGATGTACTCGCAGTCCGGGTTCAGCATCATCGCCGTGTAGCCGTAGAAGTCGATCGTGATGCCCACCGCCACGTCGCCCCTTATCACCGCGTCCCTCGCCGCCTCGCTGCCCGGGTACACCTCAGCGTTGGCGGCCATCAGCGTCAGGACCCTCCACCCCTTCTCCCAGCCGTACTTCTGGAGGATGATCTCGTACATCCTGGTGTGGCTGGTGCTCTGCGTGGGGTCGGCTATCGAGAGGGCCGGGGTGCCGAACTGCACCAGCGGCCTGCCCATCTCCGGCGACGCCAGGTCCATCCAGCTCCTGGGGGCGGAGAGGTTGTAGTCCTTCAGCCTCCTGTGGTTGACGGTGAAGCCGAAGCTCGAGATCGCGGCCGCCACCCAGTACACCTTCCCGTCCTTGACGCGCTTCATGGGGACGCCCATGATCTCGTCGGGTATCTGCGCCGCGGCGGCGAGGGCCTCCCCGCTCGACAGGGGGGCGAGGAGGCCCCTGACGAAGAGCGAGTCGAAGAGCGTGGGGCCGCCGCCCCAGGCGACGTCGGCCTCGCCCCGCCGTATGTACTGCTCCCAGAGGCCTGCCGGGATCACCACCGTCCTGAGGTCGGTGATGTTGTACCTCTTCGCCACGTCGCTCGCGAGGAACATCTGCCGGGCCTTGTACAGTATGTCGGTGGGGTGGCGCGAGATGATCGTCAGGACGACGCCCTGGCGCTGCGGTGGCGGTGACGGCTGCTGCTGGCTAGGCGGGGGCTGCGCGCCCCCGGAGGGGGGGCTGGGCGCGGGGGGCTTAATTAACATTGGTATGATAATAATGGTGAGGGCAGCGGCGGCGACCGCTGCCGCAGCGGCGGCCGCGACCACGAGCGTCCTGCTAACCATCGGGCGGAGGGCCACTAGGGGGGAAATAAACCCCGCGCTTTCCCGGGAGCGTCAACCCTTTATACCGCCGCCCTCCCCCTCCTCCCGTGAGGAGAGAACTAATTGCGTTGACCTTGATAATGGCCCTCGCCGCCCCCCTCGCTGCCGCCGCCCCCGTCGGCATACCGATCCTCATCGACCTCTCCCACAGGCAGCCCATGGCCGGCGTCGACATCATCATGAACGTGGTCCCCGAGGCGCAGTGGTACGTCCTCGTCCGGACGCCCGACGACGCCGCGGCCCTGCCGGCGGCCATCAAGAACCGCGCCACCGTGCTCATCGGAGACTTCTCCACCATCGACCTGGAGAAGCTGGGGATCGTGATGGTGATCTTCGGCCAGCCCCAGGCCCCGCTGGCGCCCGAGGAGGTGGCGGCCCTGGCGAAGTGGTTCAAGGCGGCCCCCGGCAGGGTGATCTGGGCCGCGGCGGACAGCGACTACCCGGCGCAGGGCAGCGAGCTGGCGCAGGCCGCTGCTAACACGATCATGGAGGCCATCGGCGCCCACCTGAGGGTTGACTACACGTCCGCCTACGACTACGTCAGTAAGGACCTGACCGGGGCGAGCTACAGGGTGCTTGCGCTCGTCAACGTCAGCGAGATCCCGGAGCTGAGGTACGGCTGCGACCTGGTCCTCTTCCACGGCCCCGGCCCGCTGGCATGGGTCGACGACCAGGGCAACTGGCACAGGCTGACGTCCACGGAGAAGCCGGCCAACGCCTTCATCATCGCGATGACGACGCCGAACTCCGAGATAGCCGAGAACCAGGTCGCGCCCCAGGGCATCACGGCCAAGGTCTACAAGCCCGGCGAGAGGGGGCCCTTCGTCCTCATGGCGGCGGAGCTCGTGCCGCTGAAGGAGGGCTACGGCGTGGCGATCCTCTCGGGCGAGACGCCGTACGGCGGCTACCAGCCGGGCGTGACTTGGATGTACTACGGGGTGAGGCTCAGCGGGCCCAGGTTCGTCAGGAACGTGATCCTCTGGGCCACGGGCTACATGGGCGAGCTCAAGGAGTACGCTAGGCTCGCTGCGCTGCCGGCGCAGATAAGGGGCGAGGTGGACGCCGCCCTCAGCAGGCTCAGGAGCGACGTCGAGGCCAGGGTGTCGAAGATAGAGAGCACGGTAGCCGCCCTATCGACCACCCTCAACGCGGCCCTGGGGCTGGCGGCCGCCGCGCTGGTGCTGGCGATCGTCGCGCTCGTGCTGGCCCTCAGGAAGCCCGCTCCCGCGGGCACCGTGGTCCGTGCGTGAGCCCCTAACCTCCCCCTTTCTTTCTCCCCCTTACCCCCCTGAGACCACGGGCACCAGCCTCAGCCTGGCGGGCGCTGTGATCGGCTCGTCCTCGGGGACGACCCTCCCGTCCAGCACGGCGACGTACTCGGCGGTGTTGAGGCCCAGGGCCCTGACCACGGACCCCACGGTCTCGCCGGCCCTCACCCTCACCACCCTGGGCTCGAACCTCGAGGACTCGACTAGCACCTCGACCTCCTCGGGCACGGGCGCGGGCCGCCGGGGCGGGGAAAAGGCTTGCGCTAGACCTCCGCGAACGGCAGCCTGACCGGCTGGCGCAGCCTCGAGGACGCGTAGATCGCCCTGATCACCTCGAGGCTCCTCCTGCCCTCGCGCCCGTCGACCCGCGGCCTCCCGCCCCCCCTCGCGGCGAGCGCGAAGTCGCGCAGCAGCCTCACGTGGTTCTCGATGGGGACGGCCTCGGGCCTCGCCCACGACTCCAGCCCCCTGAGCCCCTCCGCCCTCTCCGCCGCGCCGCCCCTCGTCACGAGGAGCTTCAGGGCCCCGCCCTCGATCACCGCCGCCCCCTCGGTCCCGTGCACCTCCAGCCTCGTGGGGAAGCCGGGGTAGGTCGCCGTGCTCGCCTGGACCACGCCGAGCGCCCCGCTCCTGAACCTGAGCGCGGCGACCGCCAGGTCCTCCACCTCGATGTCGTGCGCGTAGGTGCCGGCGTAGGCCCAGAGCTCCTCCACGTCCCCCATCAGCCAGAGGAGCAGGTCGACGGTGTGGATCGCCTGGTTGATGAGCGCGCCCCCGCCCTCCGTCGCCCACCTCCCCCTCCAGTCGCTGCCCGCGTAGTACTCCTGGGTCCTGAACCACTCGACCACCGCCTCGCCCAGGATCAGCCTGCCCAGCTCCCCGCGGTCCACGCACCCCTTCACCCTCTCGACCACGGGGTCGAAGCGGTACTCGAGCACGACGCCCAGCGCGACCCCCCTCCGCTCTGCCCTCCTCACCATCTCGTCCGCCTCCCTCAGGCTGACGGCCATCGGCTTGTCGACGAGCACGTGCTTCCCAGCCTCGATCGCGGCCACCGCCTGGGGGAAGTGCAGGTAGTGGGGCGTGGAGATCGCGACGGCCTCGACCTCGGGGTCGGCGAGCAGCTGGTCGAAGCTCGCGTACCAGCGCCTGGCGCCGTGCTTGCGGGCGAACTCCTCCGCCTTCGCGCCCCTCCTCCCCGCGACGGCGACCAGCTCGGCCACGCCCTCGCCCCTCAGGACCTGGAGGGCCCTGGCGATGAAGTCGGCGCCCACCCCCGTCCCAACGAGCCCGAACCTGAGCACGGCGGCACCTCGCTCTGCGCTATATATGCTGAGCGCGGCGCGGGGCCCCCGGCTGGCCCTGGCGCGACCTTAGATGATCTCGAACTCTATCGGCACCCTCCGCGGCCTCGGCCCCTCGGGCGTGAACGCTACGCCCCAGGCGTCTATCTCCGGCCTGCCGATCACCAGCTCCAAGCCCCTCCTGAGGTTCTCGGCCACCTCGAACACCGCGCCCCCTGGGACCTCGACGCCCTGGAACAGCACCTCGTCCACCATGCACCTCCCCACGACCCTCAGCCGCCCCTCCTCGTCCGCCGTCCTGAGCTCGTAGGGCTTCGCCAGGGGTATGAAGGCGCCGAGCTCGAGCGCGAGCCGCTCGGAGATCACGCTCTTGCTCGCCCCCGCATCCACCAGGGCCTTGAGCCTGACCACCCTTCCCCCGTGCCTCAGCTCCACGTCCGCGAGCGCTTGCTCGATCCCCATCCAGCTTCCGCAGCGGTGCCGCTCTTTATAAGCGCGGCGCGCTATCGCCCCGGCAGGCGCTTGAGCTGAGCCCATCCACCGGTTGCTGCGTGCGGCGGGAGGAGAGCTGAAGCCTTGCGGCTTTTCGATGCGTCGCACACGATGGGCCTTTGATGCCCGCCGCCGTACCGCCTCCTCATAATGCGACTATGCTGGTCCACGAGCTGAAGGGGCTAGTCACCAGGGTTCGCAGGCATCTCACGCCGTCCCGGCGAGCCCGGGCGCGCGCTGGAGCGGCAGCGCGAGTAAATAAGCTGAGCACCACAGCATAGGCTGCTCAACTCCCAATGCAACCCTTGAAACACCTCACCCAAAGCTCACCACTGCTTGTAAGGCTGCAGCGCGCGCAATAGAGAAGGTGATTGTGTAATAGAAAAAAGAGATTATTTTTTGATTATTTATTTCACTTCACTTCTTCTTAATGAAAGGTAATGCTATTCCAATGATAGAAATCAGCACTGCAATGCTAGTGAGTGCAATGATAACGTTCACAGATCCCCTCAGGTTACTAATTTCAGCTTGCAACGCCGTAATACTGTCGGTTAGCTTAGCCACCCTTTGTGAAACCTCAATTACCGTAGTATTCAGCCTTTGAAGCAGAGGCGCTTCGGGAGGTGGTGTTGGTTTAGGCTTCGTGCTTTTGAGGTTTAAGACAACGAAGAGGAACTCAGGCCACCAAGTCGGAGGCCAAGAGTGGAAGTTGCCCTTCTCCGGCCAGTTCGTCCAGTAGGTCTTTAGCCAAGCCATGGTGTAAACTGTCTGAACCACAGGGATCGCTGGTAGATCTCTCATGAAAAGCTCTACAGCGCGCTCGGCCAGCTCCATGTACTTAGGATGATCGGGTCCGATAACTGCCAGCTCATCTATCACTTTATCTAGCTCGGGATCCTGGAGCCTCACCGGGGAACCCGCTAACATCCTCTCGCCTATTGGATACATTTTAGCATACTTGCTGTGGAATCCTTCTACAAGGTAGTAAACATCATTGTTCCACGGCATACCTGTGCACAGCCAGGCGCTGACTATGTCAAATTTGCCGAAGGCTATCAGATCCCCAATCTCTGGGCCGGGAACGTACTTCGCCGTGGCGTCTATTCCTATCTTCCTGAGCTCCTTAGCCAGCTCCTCTGCTACGATGTACTCGAAGGGCGAGGGCTGCGCCGGGCTCACAGGAGTGATTATCGTCCAAGAGATCTTGGTTCCGTTGGGCAGCTCTCTCCACCCATCGCCATTTCTGTCAACGAAACCGAGCTTATCGAAGATCTCTTTAGCCTTCTGCGGGTTATACTCGAGCTTATATTTTGCAAACACGTCAGGGAACACGAATTTCCTGAGCCCGGGCCAGTCGGCCCATGGGAATGTCGCCGGAACGGTTGGAGGGGTCTCCAACGAGGGCCAGAGCTGTGCAAGCTTTTCCCTATCGATTAGGTAAGCTATCGCCCACCTGACTTCGCTTAGGTTCAGGGGGTACTTAGCACAGTTGATCCAGACCCCTCGGGGGCAGGGATCTAAGAATGGAACCCATGTAACATTCGCGTTTATCTCCTTGGCCTTCGGGAGCATCTCGATGGGGAGGTCTCGCCCGAAGTCCGTTTCACCCCTTACGTACTGGGGGAAGAGTACGTCTGGCGGTGGGGCTGTTCTCATTACGGCGTACTTAGGTTCAGGGCACTTACCGAGGACCTTGCAAGCCCAGTAGTCATCTCGTCTCTCCCAAACGAACATCCTTAACTCGGGGTAAACTGCCTTCAACTTATAGGGGCCAGTCCAGACAGGAGGGTAGTTCTTGAAAGTGCGTGGATCGACATTCTCCCAAATATGTTTTGGCACGATGGGGCATTCCCATCCTCTGAAGGCGAAGTGGAACCTAGGGTTGGGCTTTTTAAGCTTGATAATTGCCGTGTAGTTATCTGGCGCGTAGGCGTCCTCAACCCACTCATCCATATAAGCGTGCCAGAAGAGTTCCGGGTACTTCTTCAGCATCTTCACAGTGAAGACGATGTCGTGGGCGGTGAACGGCTTCCCATCGTTCCACGTGACCCCCCGCCTTACGTGCAATATGAAGGTCGTGTAGTTGTCTTCGTACTCCCAACCAGTTATGAGCCAGGGGATGACTTCACCGGTGGCGTAGTTGATGTACCACAGGAACTCTACACATAGCTGGTAATGACCTGACTGGTAATCATGGCCCTGCGGGATGAAGGGGTTGAAGCTATCGAATATCGTGAATGGGTAGCTATCGTGCATGACCAGGGTCTCCTCCCTAGGCGTAGGCAGCCATTCGGGCTGAACTCCTGGCGATGCGACGATCGGTATCGTTAGCAGCGAGATTAGCAGCGCTGTAAGCGCAGTTATTATCGACAGTCCTCTTTCCTGCATCGCAGATGAAGTGCTTGATCTCCTTATAAGTTTTGTGCTCTAAAAGCTAAAAATAGCAAAATAGCATTGCAGTCGCGACTGCGCTCCTAGGAGTCCACAAACTTAGTGTCCTCGAGTGCGCCACCACCCCGGAGCGGCCTTCAGAGCCTCCGCCACTCCACTCGCGCCCTCTCGGGCAGCTCCACCGGCCGGCTCCACCGGGACGAGCCAGGC
>JAGDWA010000091.1 GCA_023269735.1 Thermofilum sp. | reverse complement strand
CGCGGACGAGGTGGGGATACCGGGCAGCATGGCGTCAGTGGGCGTCACCGAGCCGGAGCTGGACAGGATGGCGGAGGAGGCCATGTTCTACCGGAGGAACGTCGAGAACGGGCCCGTCGTCCCCACGGTGGAGGAGGTCAGGCAGATCTACGCCGAGTGCTACGCTGGGCGGGCCGCCCTCCTGAGGAGGCTCAGGGGCTAGCCGCGCAGAGGTCGCGCAGCAGGGCTACCGCGGAGAGGGCGGCGAGGTAGCTGGTCCTGGGGTTGTCGGGGTGGGGCACGTTCTCAACGGTCACCCTGAGCTCCCCGGCCCTCGACCTGACGAAGACCTCGTGCACGTTGCGGGCCGCGCGCGGGTCGGCGACCACCCTGACGCGGGCCTGCCGCCCAGCGTAGATGGAGAGCGCAGCTGCCACGTTGAGCGTGCGCGGGAAGGCCCTGACGGCCTCCTCGGCGGGCCCCTCGAAGATCACGGTGGGCTCGGCGAGGTCCCCCAGCCTGAGCCCCCTCTCCCTGACGTAGGGCTCGTCCATCAGCTTGGAGGGGTGCTTCCTCGTCACGAGCAGCACCTCCTCGACGCCAGCCAGCGCGAGGGCCCTCACCGCGTCGAGCCCCGCGATCGCCCCGGAGGGCACGTGGACCCTGCCCCGGTACCTCTCCAGGATGCGCCTCCCTTCGGGCCTCAGCAGCGCGCCCACGCTCAGCACCACCAGCTCCTTCCCCGCCTCCAGGAGGCGCTCAGCGTACTGCAGCACCGCCCCCTGACTCGCGGCCTCCACGACCACCTCCGTGGCGGGGTCGGCCGCCACCTCCTCGACGCCAGCGGCGATCATAGGCCTCTGCCTGGCGAGCGAGGCAGCGAGGCGCTCTGCTCTGCCGCGGTCCAGGTCCATGAGGTACCTGAGGGCTGCCGGGACGAGCCCCTCATCGATCGCCCTGGCGACGAAGCTCCCGATCGCGCCGCAGCCGATGATCGAGACCCCCCTCACGGCTTGATCACCTCGACGACCTCCAGGGAGATGTCGACGGCCTTGGCCGAGTGCGTGATCCAGCCCATACTGATCACGTCGGGGCCGGCTCTCGCGTACTCCTCGATGTTGTCGAGAGTCACGCCCCCCGACACCTCGACCACCACCCTCTCCCTCAGCCCTGCCCGCTCGAGCAGCTCCACCGCGCGCCTGACCTGCTCGGGCGTGAGGTTGTCGAGCATCACCACGTCCGCGCCAGCCAGCGCGGCCTCCAGGGCCTCCTCGGGGCTCGAGACCTCCACCTCGACCTTCACGGCGAAGCTCGCCGCCCTCCTGGCGGCTTCGACGGCCGCGCGCACGGACCCGAAGTAGCGGAGGTGGTTGTCCTTGATCAGCACCATGTCGCTCAGCGACAGCCTGTGGGGGTCGCCCCCTCCCGCCTCCACCGCCCTCTTCTCGAAGTAGCGGAGGCCCGGCAGGGTCTTGCGCGTGGCCGCCACCCTGACCCTGGGGTTGGCGCGCCTCGCCCTCTCCAGGGCCCTCCTCGTCGCCGTGGCCACGCCGCACGCGTGGGAGAGCAGGTTAAGCACGAGCCTCTCCACTTGGAGGAGCTTCCTCATGGCCCCCTCGACCTCCATCAGCACGGAGCCCTCGCCGAACTCCTCCCCGCTCGCCACGCGCTGCCTAACCGCGAAGCCGAGCCAGCGCAGGAACGCGGCGACCTCCTCAACGCAGGCCGCCACCCCCCGCTCCTTCGCGAGGAAGACCGCCCTGCACCGGCAGCCCTCCGGTATCAGCCTCGACGTGGCGTCCCAGAAGGGTACGTCCTCCGCCAGCCAGTCCAGCAGCCTCCTGTAGATCAGCTCCTCGACCACGGCGGCACCACCCCCAGCGCCTCCAGCGACCTGGAGATGGCCTCGCGGGCCCGCGCCGCGACCCTCTCGTCGACCCTCACGACCCCCCTGCCGCTGGCCAGACTCTCGGCGATGCTCCTGAGGGTGACCTTCTTCATTTCGACGCACACGGCGTAGCCGCTGGCCGGGTAGGCCTCCACGCCCACCCTCCTCAGCCTGTGGATCAGGCCGACCTCCGTGGCCACGATGAACTCCCCGCCCCCCAGCTCGATGGCCGACCTCACCATCTGGCTCGTGCTCCCGACGAAGTCCGCCGCCCTGCGGACCTCGCGCACGCACTCCGGGTGGGCCAGAACCCTAGCCCGCGGGTGCTCCCTGCGGGCCGCCTCCAGCTCCTCCCTCGTGATCACTACGTGGACGGGGCAGTGCCCGCTCTCGGGGACTGGGATCACCTCCTTCCCCGTGACCTCGGCCACGTACTCGGCCAGATGCCGGTCGGGGCCGAAGAGCACGACGTCCGAGTCGAGCTGCGCCACGAGCTTGGCGGCGTTCGCGCTCGTGACCACGTAGTCCGCCAGCGCCTTGACCTCGGCCAGGCTGTTGACGTAGACGACGAATGGGGCCTTTGGGTACCTCCCCCTGTACCAGCGGACGACGTCCGGCGTCAGCATCGATGCCATGGGGCAGCGCGCCGAGGGCTCCGGGTGGAGCACCACCCTCCCGGGGTTGAGCAGGGCCGCCTGCTCCGCCATGAAGTCCACCCCCGCGAAGACGATCACCCTGGCGTCGACCTCCGCGGCCTTCAGCGAGAGCTCGAGGCTGTCGCCCACGAAGTCCGCTGCGTCCTGAACCTCGGGCCGCTGGTAGTTGTGGGCCAGAAGCACCGCGCCCCTCTCCCGCAGCATCTCCCTTACCGCCTGAACCCCCGTCGCCACGCGCGGGGATGCTGTGCTTCGCTTAAAAGGAGGGTTTTTCCGGCAACCTTGGCAGGCGCCCCTACGGGGGAGGGGGCAAGGGATGCCGGTCAAGGCCTTCGTGGTGAGGGGAGGGCAGGTCAACGATGTGGGCGAGCTCAGGCGGCTCCTCCAGCTCCACGGGATCGTTGAAGCGACCGACGTCGGCAAAGCGGACTTCGTGCTCGCGCTCGGCGACGACAGGTGCGTCCTCGACGCGGTCCAGCTCGTGGGAGGGCTGGACGTGCCCATCCTCGGCGTGTCCGTCAGCGGCGCCGGCTACCTGACCTCCGTGAGCCTCGAGGAGCTGGGCGCGGCGCTCGCGGCCGTCGAGCGCGGCGAGTACGAGGCCGCCACATACGTTAAGCTGAAGGGCGTGGTGGACGGTAAGTCGACGCTTTACGCGCTCAACGAGATCGCCGTCTTCCCCGCCAGGAGCGCCGCCCTGATGAGCTACGAGCTGGCGATAGACGGCGAGGTCATCTGGAGCGACAGGGCCGACGGAGTGCTCGTGGCCACCCCCCTCGGCTCGACGGCGTACGCTCTCTCCGCGGGTGGCGCAGTGGTCTTCGAGGGGGCCCGCGTCCTCGAGGTCGTCCCGGTCAACAGCGTAGACCTAGCCAAGCGCCCGCTCATCGTCCCCGACACCTCTGTGGTCGAGATCCGCTCGCTGTCCAGCAGGCACCCCTGCGAGGCGATCGCCGATGGCGGCGCCAGGGTGCGCGTGGAGGAGCGCGTCACCGTGACCGCTGCCGAGAGCCCCGTGCGCCTCATCAGGCTGCGCCCTGAACCCTCGGTCCGCGAGACCCTCCGCGACAAGCTGGCGGAGGCCGCCGGCATGCCGCCCAGCGCCAAGTTCGTGCTCAAGGTCCTCGAGCTCAAGGGGCCCCTGACGGCCCGCGAGCTGGCGGAAGAGACGATGCTCCCCGAGAGGACGGTGAGGAGGGCCCTCTCCGAGCTGCTGAGGAGGGGGCTGGTGAGGAGGGTGGTCAACCTCCGCGACGCGCGCCAGTTCTACTACGACGTTGTGCGCTAGCGTGCTTCGCTTGGGCGAGCCGGCGAAGCTTTTTAGCGGGGGCCGGGCCTCGAGCCCCGGCGGGGGTGCCCGAGCCGGACAAAGGGGGCGGCCTCCGTGGGGCCCAGACTTAAGGGTTGCAGCTGAGAAATCCGCTGGCGTAGGCCTGCCCGGGTTCGAATCCCGGCCCCCGCACCACCAAAGGCACTTTACCCCCAGCCGGGGCGGCGACCGGATGAGCCGGCTCAGGGGGCTCCTGGACAGGGTCAAGTCGATGGTCGTGACGGAGTGGTGCGAGTACGGCGTGCCCCCGCAGCTGCTGGAGGGCCTGGCCGCCCACTTTGCCGAGGAGGTGGTGATCGCCCTCGAGCTCTCCAGGCTGCTGGGCTGCGACGCGGGCAGAGCGATCCTCGCGCTCGCCGCCCGGGAGCTGGGCTACGGTCAGGGGGGCAGCCAGGGCGGGGGGGTCGAGGTGAGTGTGGCGGAGCTGGCGCACGAGCTGGCGCTGGCACTCCAGGCGAAGAGGTACGTGAGGATGGGCTTTGGGGCCGAGGAGGCGGTGAGGACCCACGCGGAGGCCGCCGCGAGGGCCGCGTCGAGGCTGGCGAGCGAAGAGGTCGCGCGCCTCGTGCACGAGCTGCTCACGTCGTAGGGCAGCAAGCTTTTAAGACCGCAGCAGTCGGTCCCCCGATGCTCCTCAACGAGGAGGAGAGGCGCTTCCTCAGCTACCTCCACCTGCGCGGGGGGAGCGCCTACCTCTCCGAGATCCGGAGGGCCCTGAACCTCCCCCACACCTCGGCGTGGCGGATGGCGAGGCGGTTGAGCAATCTCGGCCTCATCTCGATAGCGAAGGTGAGGAACGGGAGGCGCGAGCTGCTCAAGGTGCTCCTGAGGAGGCGGCTGTAGGCGGGTTGCAGGAGAAAGGTTAATATTGCGCTGTCATAGCCTAAGCTCGTGCTGAAGGCACCCTGCGAGGAGATGGCCAGGTACCTGCTCCCCGCGCTGAGGGGGGCCGTAGTGTCCTACATGTACACCGAGAGGAGGATGAGGCAGGTGGACATCGCCAAGCTGCTGGGCATCAGCCAGAGCGCGGTGAGCCGGTACGTCAACATGGAGCGCGGCCTCAACCGGAGGATAATCAACGAGGTGCCAGGCATGAGGGAGGTCTTCGAGGGCTTCATCGCGAGGCTCGAGAGGGGCGAGCGCGTCTCGATGTGCGAGCTGTGCAGGGACCTAGCGAAGAGGGGGGTCCTCCAAGCCGCTATCGAAGTCATCAGGGGTGGCCCCGTAGGAGGGGTTGCCGAGCCCCCTTGCGGCCAGTAGCTCTGGATAAGTCTCGCGCACCACCTCCCGGGCGCCCAGCCGCTCGAGGAGGTCGAGGGCCTCCGCCTCGCTAACCCCCTCGACCTCGACGAACGCCCCCAGCCCTTCCACCTCGTCGATGGAGACCAGGGCGCGGCCCAGCCTGTAGACTTCGCGCCTCTTCCTCACCCTGATCGCCTCGCGGAAGCCGAGCCTCTCGAGGATCGCCCTGGCTGCGGCGGGGTCGTCGACGCGGAGCGTCAGCTCCAACCTCGACTTGGCGCCGTCCCCGGACCTGGGCCCCTTGTACGTCAGCTCCGCACGCGAGCCGGAGAGGCGCAGCCTCAGGGCCTCGTCGGCCTCCAGCATCCTCCTGCAGGGGTGCTCGTAGTAGACGTCCTCCTGCTCCTCGACCCCCAGCGGCGTGGCGCCGAGCTCCCCCAGCCGCCTGCGAACGGCCTCGGGGTCCGCGCGCGCCTTAACCTCGACCTCCAGCGCCGCGGGCACCCTCCGCCACCCTGACCTCCACCGCGACCTGCTCCAGCAGGGCGCGCCTGAAGCTGAGCAACTCGGCCCCCGCGAGCGCAGCTGTCACAGCGCCCAGCATCAGCTCGAACCATATCTCGACGAACCTCACTAGGATCGTCACCGCCATCGCGACGGACCTCTCGACGCCCAGCGCCGTGAGCACGGCTAGCGTGCCCGCCTCTGTCACCCCCAGCGCAGCCGGGATGCCCACGGGCAGGGCCGTCAGGTAGCAGTGGAGCGGGAAGGCCACGAGGAGCTGCCACAGGTCGGCGCTGGAGTTCACGGCCCTGAAGAGCGCGCCCAGCTCGAGGGCTCCCGCGACCCACTGCAGCAGCATCAGCAGGACCGCCAGCGACATGAGGTGCTTGCGCCGCCAAGAGCTCCTCACAAACCTGGCCACGCTCAGGATGAACGCGTCCGCCCTCTCCTCCAGCCCGAGCTGAGCAGCGTAGACCCCCGCCACCAGCCTGTCGAGGTACCGCGCGACCCTCCTCAGCAGGCCCCCCAGGCTCTCCGGCCTCACCAGCACGTAGGAGGCCAGGGCCATGCTGAGGGCGGCGAGAACCGACACTAGGGCCACGCTCCGGGGGAGGGCGCTCCTGAGCGCCATGTCCAGCAGCGCGACGGCGAGCAGGATCACGAACGCCACGTTGTAGAGGAAGCGGTGGACGAGTATCGTAGCGAGGAACTCCGCGTAGCCGGCTCTCGACTTCCTCTTGACGTAGACGAGGCGCACCAGCTCGCCCGAGATCGCTGCCGAGGCCACCAGCTTGTCCGCCGTCAGGCTCAGGATAGACGCGGCGATACCGTCGAGGACGCCTATCTCGACCCCCGCGGCCTTCGCCGCCGCGACCCACGCCAGCGCGAAGAAGAGTATCGAAGCGAAGTCCAGGAGGCAGGCGGCGGCCACGTAGTAGGGGTTGGCGGCGGACAGCCTCGCCGCGACCTCCCAGGGGTCGCTCAGGAGGAGGGCGAGCACCACCAGAGCGGCGCCCACAGCGGTCGCTATCAGCAGGCCGGCGCGTCCGAGCCTAACCACTGGGCTCCGGCCTTTCCGGCTATAAAGGATTGCTGCGCGTTAGGAGCCCCTTACGAGCGGCCTTCCCACCCCGACGTAGTAGACGCCGGCGGGCAGCCTGCGCCAGTCCCTCACGACCAGCCTCCCGTCGACTATGCCCAGCCTGGGCCGCTTGCTCAGGCTGAGGAGCTGCTCCGGCGTCAGCTCGGCGTACTGGGGGTGGTCCGTCGCTATCACCACCACATCGCTGCCCTCGACCGCCCTCTCGAGGTCGCTGAGCAGGGGCACGCCTACCGCCTCGAGCCTCTCGTCGCTGGCCACGTAGGGATCGTGCACCACCAGCGAGTCGTACCCCCTCTTCAGGAGGTGGTCGACGAGGTCGTAGGTGGGTGAGAGCCTCGTGTCGTCCACGCCCCCTCTGAACGCCAGGCCCAGGATCGCCACCCTGGGCCTGCTGAGCCCCATATCCCCCACCACCATATCGACGAGGTCGGCCGTGTAGCCGGGCATCGACAGGTTCACCTCACGCGCCAGCTCGACCAGAGGGAGCCTGAGGCCAACTTTGGCCGCGGCGTGGAGGAGGAAGCGCGGGTACACCGGGATGCAGTAGCCCCCCACGCCGACGCCCGGCATGTGGAGGTGGCAGTAGGGCTGGCTGTTGGCCGCCTCCCTGACCTCAGCGTAGTCGAGGCCCAGCTTGGCGGCCAGCTTGGCCAGCTCGTTCGCGAGCGCGATGTTGACGTCCCTGTAGACTCCCTCCGCCAGCTTCTCGAACTCCGCCGCCGTGGGGCTGCTCATCACGATGACCCCCCTGCGGGCGACCGCGGAGTAAAGCCTGCGCGCAGCCTCCGTGCTGCGGGGCCCCACGCCGGCAACGATCTTCGGGTACCTCTCCTCGATGTCCTCGACCGCCCTCCCCACGTAGACGCGCTCGGGGCTGTAGGCGAGCAGCAGCTCGTCCTCCACCCGCAGGCCGCTCCAGCGCTCCAGGGCCGGCTTGACGACGTTCACCGTGGTGCCGGGGGGCACGGAGGACTCCACGACGACGAGGTCGCCCGCTTCCGAGCCCCTGCCCGCCGCCTCGACCGCGGCGAGGAGGGAGGAGAAGTCGGGCTCCCAGCCCCCCCTCAAGTGGACGGGGACGGTAATGATCTTGACCCTGCAGCTCCTGGCGGCGCCCACTCCGTCGAGCGTCGCCGCGAACCTCCCCTCGGTCAGGCCCCTCTTCAGGGCCTCTCGGACGCGCTCCTCCACGTGCCTGACGATGCCCCCGTTGAGCTCGCGGACGCGCTCCTCGGAGACGTCCACGCCCACGACGCTGAAGCCCGCCCTCAGCAGGACAGCGGCCAGGGCCTTGCCCACGTACCCCATCCCGAAGACCGCGACCTTCCCCTCGCGCTCCCGCACGGGCTCAAGCCCCGCGGGCCACGGCTTTTAGCCTGCCCCCGCCGAGGGGGTCGGGGCCCAGGGCCCTGTCGACGGCCTCGACGGCCTCTGGCCACCCCCTGCCCTTGAGCAGCGCCTCCTCCAGCAGCATCCTGAGGGCGGCGTCCATCACCTCGGGGCTGACCTTCCAGTCCCACGAGATGAAGACGCTGGCCCCCTTGCCCAGCAGGGCGTCCGCTAGGAGCCTGCCGGTGAGCCCGTAGCACGACGCCACGATGACGACAGCGCCCCTCCTGAACCCGCCCTGCAGCCTCTCGAAGAAGAGGGGGGTAAGCGCGAAGACGGACACAGTGCGGTTACCGTAGGCGAACTCCCCCCTCACGACCTCCTCACCCAACCTCTCGGAGAAGTACTTGCAGGAGAAGGGGAGGCACTCGGTGAAGACCTCGCCGGTGAAGACGATCGGCGCGTTGTCGGCCAGCACGCGCCCCCCCAGCGAGTCGCCGGCCTTGAAGTAGGCGCCGTGGCAGCGCACGATCACCAGGTCGTAGAGCGTGATGTTCCTGAAGGAGTCCACGGTGGCCTCGCGCCCCTTGACCACCCTCACGCTGTAGCCGGCGCGGGATAGAATCTCCACCACGCTGCGGAGGAGGGTGTCGTTGGGGGTCCACTCGTAGAGGGCGTCGATCACTAGCGCAGCCCTTCCCTGCCCCCGCCGCTCCAAGGGGGGCGGCCGGAGCAGGCTCACGACCGCTGGGAGGAGGAGCGCCGCTAGGGCGAGGAGGGCTAGGAGCCTGAGTTTACGCCCTCTGCGCGGCATGCGACCCGCCGAGCCCCGGGGCCGCGGGCGTTAAAGGGTGACCGTCTCGGGTCGCCGGGGCGTGGGTATGATCGTGGTCGCCCTGCTCCCCAGCATCTCGGAGAGCCTCAGCGCCTCGCCCCTCTCGCAGTGCACTGGCACAACGTACCTCGCCCCCACGTCGAGCGCGATGGCGTGGGCGCTCTCGGGGCTGGAGAAGGCGGACCCCCCGGCGGGGAGGAAGGCGAGGTCGGCCTTCAGCTTCGCCAGCTGCACGTACCCCGTGTCGCCGGCGAAGAGGATGGATGGGCCCCACGTCACGTAGTAGAGGTTCGTGGGCACCTCGTGCCTCCCCTCGATGGCGTAGACCCTCAGCGGGCCCACCCTGAAGCCCCGCCGCGGCTGGAGCTCCACGAGCTTGATCGAGGGCACGAAGCTGCCGACGGCCCTGCAGACCTCGCTAGTGCCCACGATCAGCGAGCTCTTCATCTCCACGAGCCTCATCGCGGCTCTCTCGTGGAAGTGGTCGTCGAGGCTCTGGGTGTACAGCGTGATGACAGGGCCCCTCAGCCTCGCTATGTCGTCGTCGCTGAGGAAGTCCGCGGGGTCGAAAACTAGGCTGTAACCTAAGACTTCAACCACGACGCACGCCCCACCGTAGTACGTGAAGGTGACGCGGCGCTCCTCCCCCAAGAGGACCCCTGAGCTGCGGCTCCCCCGAGTTATATAACTTAGTCGGAGCGAAACCCGTTTAGCCCGCCCCGCCAGAGGCCCGCGTGCCGCAGCGCAGGGTCCCCATCGCCAGGCCGATCTTCGGCGAGGAGGAGCTGGAGGCTCTGAGGAGGGTCCTCGAGAGCGGGGTGGTGGCGCACGGCCCCGAGGTCGAGGAGTTCGAGCGGGAGTTCGCGGAGTACGTGGGGGTTGAGCACGCAGTCGCCGTGGCGAACGGCACGGCTGCGCTCGACTTGGTGCTGAAGGCCTACCGCCTGGGGCCGGGCGACGAGGTGATCACGACGCCCTTCACGTTCATCGCCACCGCCAACGCCGTGCTCTTCCAGGGGGCCAGGCCCGTCTTCGCGGACGTGGACCCCAGGACGTACAACCTGGACCCGGAGAGGGTGGCAGAGCTCGTCACGCCGCGCACGAGGGCGATAATCGCCGTCCACCTCTTCGGGCAGCCCGCCGACATGAGGGCTCTGAGGGAGATCGCCGAAGACCACAGGCTGATCCTCATCGAGGACGCGGCGCAGGCGCACGGCGCGGAGTTCATGGGCAGAAGGGTCGGGGGGCTGGGGGACGCGGCGATCTTCAGCTTCTACGCCACGAAGAACATGACGACGGGCGAGGGCGGCATGGTGACAACCAACGACCGTGCGGTCGCCGAGCGCGTGAGGCTCCTCAGGGACCACGGGCAAGCCGGGAAGTACCTCCACGTCGAGCTGGGCTACAACCTGAGGATGACGAGCCTGCAGGCCGCGATCGGCAGGGTCCAGCTCCGCAAGCTCGACAGCTTCAACGAGGCGAGGAGGAGGAACGCGCGCCGCCTCACCGAGGCGCTCAGCGGGGTCAAGGGGATCACGCCGCCCTACGAGGACCCCCGAGCAAAGCACGTGTACCACCAGTACGTGGTCAGGGTTGAGGACGAGTTCCCCCTGTCGAGGGACGACCTCAGGAGCTTCCTCCAGAGCAGGGGCGTGGAGACGGCCGTCCACTACCCGATGCCGATCTTCGCGCAGCCCCTCTACAGGAGGCTGGGTTACCCGCAGGACTCCTGCCCCAACGCGGTAGAGGCGAGCCGGAGGGTCCTCAGCCTGCCCGTGCACCCAGCGCTGAGCGGCGAAGACCTCGACTACATCGTCGAGTGCATCAGGGAGGCCGCGGCGAGCGGGCGCGGGGGTGCCTGAGGAGGCCCTGACGACCGCGCCTAGGAGTTGGAGGCGCCGATCGAGCCGCGCCCCGGGCGCTTGAGGCTTCAGCCCTTCAGAAGCTCCGCCACCTGCCTCAGCAGGTCGTCGACCCTGAGCCTGCCGGCGTGGACCTCCTCCGCCCTCACGTTCACGAACGTGAAGGTCCTCGTCAGCAGCTCCCAGGGCTCATCGTCGATCCTCACGAGGCCGTAGTTGCTGTTCTCGCCGTCGAAGCGGCCCTGGGCCGGCTGATCCATGTACTGGAACCAGTGGTAGCCGACGACGAAGGGCAGCTCTACCGCCCTGAGCGCGTAGCGGGCCGCGTAGTACGACCTCTCCCTCTGGTCGCGCACCGGCTGCCCGGCCCCCTTCGTGTTCGGCAGGCCCGAGTCCATCGCCTTGTAGGAGAACTCGGTGACCATCACCGGCTTGCCGGTGACTGAGTGCACCCAGCGCAGCACGTCCACGGGCGGCTCGTGGCTCCCGTAGGTGTAGTAGTTGATGGTGATCACGTCCGAGTACCGGCCCGCGACCTCGAGCACCTCGCGGGGAGGCGGGCCCGCGAACCTCACCCCGAGAATCAGGTGGTTCGGGTCGTGCCTCCTGATGGCACTCGCAGCGACGCTGAAGTAGCGCTCGGCGAACCTGCGCAGGAAGAGGCTGCGGGCCGCGTCGAAGCTCCCCCCGCTGGGCAGGTTGCCTGTGTAGCGCAGAAGGTCGTTGAGGTCGCCCAGCCGCACGCCCAGCCCCGCGCTTAGCCTACCGAGGTCGCCGCTGAAGGCCTCCAGCAGGGCCTCGACCGCAGCCCTCTTCCCGGGCGCGTCGGGCGGCAGGAGCATGAAGTCGTCCAGGAGGTGCCTGGGGGACCGCCAGTCAGGGCCCCACCTCAGCTCGTTGTCGAGGAAGTAGCCGACGAGCAGGGGGTCGCGGGCCCTGGGGGCGCACAGCTTCGCGGCGAGGCCCTCCGCGTGCTCCTCAAACCTCCGGTCGAAGATGTCGGGGACCCTGCCGGAGACCCAGTCGAACCCGTAGCTGGCCATCACGTTGAGTATCAGCGTGTAGGGCATGCGCGTGAACAGCTGCTCGTAGGACCAGGAGCCCACGGTGTTGAAGCCCCAGGCGCGCAGGCGGGCGACCGTGGTGTTCACCCAGGCTTCGAAGCCGCCGTACTTCTCCCTCACGCTCCGCTCGTAGGGCGAGTAGCCCAGGGCCGGGGAGAAGTCGCCGTGGGGGCTGATGTGGTTGACCCCCTTCGAGATGAAGGCGCAGCCCACCGGGTCGACCAGCCACCAGACGCCGTCGCGCTGGGCCACGTAGAAGTAGCCCCGGGCCTCGAAGCCGCACATGCCGGCGTGCCCGCCGAAGAGGTTGTACCGGTCGAACCAGAGGTTGACGGCAGCCTGGGCCTCGTGCCCACCGCTCCCCCTGAGGGCGTACCAGCCCGCAGCCACGGCGGTGGCCGCAGCGAGGATCCATAAAAGCGTGCGCCTCCGGGCCACGCGCGCGAGGGAGGGGGGCGGCTAATATCCCCTGCGCGGAGGGCGGCGCGCATTTATGAGAGGGTTTTGGCCTGAAAAGTGGATGTTGAAGAAGCTGAGGGTTAGGGACTTCCTCTCGATCAGGGACGTGGACCTCGCGCTGGGCAAGCTCAACATCGTGGTGGGGCCGCCGGCGAGCGGCAAGAGCAACCTCCTGGGGGCGCTGGCTCTGATCGGGAGCTGCGCCAGGTTCGGCTACCCCCGCCTCGAGGGGCTGGCGGGGCCAGACGCGGCCGGCGGGTGGTTCATCGACATGGCCAGCCTGGCTCACAACTTCGACCCCAGCGCAACCCCCACGCTCAGCGTCGACGTGGAGCTGGGGGGCGGGCTCTGCACGTACACGCTGAAGCTGGGCCTGGAGGGCTTCGAGGAGGAGCTGGTCAGGAGGGGGGAGGTCCTGCTGAGGTCCTCCTCGAGGGATCCCTCCTTCACCTACACCTCGAGCGACGGCTTCCCCAAGACCTTCAGCAGAGCCGAGGCCGTGGAGCTCAAGGTGCTCTACCGCGACCCGCTGGGCAGGCCGCGCCTGGTCCGGGCGAGGGCGCACCCATCGGCCCTCTCGGCGCTCCCCGCAGACGCGCACCCCGACCTCCTGGCTGCGGCCGAGGAGCTGAGGGGCATCAGGGCCTTCGGCTTCGAGGCCTCCAGCCTGAGGAAGGCGGCCAGCGTGGGGGACCGGCCGGACATGGGTTACGGGGGCGAGGGGCTGGCGCGGCTCCTCCTCTGGCTCTGCCTCGAGAGGAGGGGGGACTACGAGATGCTCGAGAAGGCGGTGAGAGGGCTGGTCCCCGAGGTCGAGGAGGTGGTGCCGCACATCGAGGGGGAGTCTGTAGAGGTCAGGGTCCGGTGGAGCGGACTGAGGGGCACGCTGGGGCAGGCCCACCTCTCCGAGGGAACGCTGAGGGCGATCGCCGTGGCTGCGGCCCTCTACGCCGGTTTCTCGCTCGTGGCCATCGAGCGGCCGGAGAGCTGCGTGCACCCGCGCCAGCTGGAGCTGCTCGTCGCCCTGCTCAGGCTCGCGAGCCCGCAGGTGGTCGCCACGACCTACTCGCCCCAGCTCCTCGACTACGCGCGGCCCGAGGAGATCATCGTCGTCAGCAGGGGCGCCGCCGGGACCGTGGCCGAGAGGCTGGCGGAGTCCGAGAGGTACAAGCTGGTCAGGGACCTCCTGGACTCCGGCGGGACGCTCAGCGAGGCGTGGCTCTCCGGCCTCCTCGGGGCTTGACGCGCGGGAGTCAGGGGCGGGCCCCCCGGTGCTCAGCGAGGATGCTCCTGGCGGCCTCCGCGACCGCTTCCCTGCTCCTCATCCGGGGCCTCCAGCCCAGCCCCTTCAGCCTCTCGATGCTCAGCGCCACCCTCTTCACGTCGCCGGGCCACCCGACGCCGTGCAGCACCGGCCTGTAGACGCGCTTGACGCCGCTCAGCCCCATCACCTCGACCACCGCATCCGCCACCTCGTTGACGGTGATCCAGTCCTCGCTCGCGACGTTGTAGATCTCGAAGCCCCCCGGGCCCCTCCTCCACGCGGTCAGCGTGGCCTCGACCGCGTCGCTGACGTGGACGTAGCTCCTGACCTGCGTGCCGTCGCCGAGGATCTCCAGCGTGCTCGGGTCCCTGAGCAGCTTCGCGACGAAGTCGTAGACCACGCCGTGCCTCAGCCTCGGTCCCACGACGTTCGCGTACCTGAGCACCACCGCCCTGATCCCGTACAGCTTCGAGTAGGCGTGCAGGAGGCTCTCGCACGCCGCCTTGCTGGCCCCGTAGACGGAGACGGGCCTCAAGGGCGCCCCCTCGTCCACCGGTATCTCCTCGGGCTCGCCGTAGACGCTGCTGGACGAGGCGAAGACGATGCAGCCCACCTCGCCCCTCCTGGCGGCCTCGAGCACGTTGAACGTGGCGACGACGTTCTCCCTGAAGTGCACCTCTGGGTGCGTCGCGCTCACCCGGACCTCCGGGTTGGCGGCGTAGTGGAAGACCGCTTCGGCGCCCCTCGTGAGCCCGACCACCCTCTCCGCGTCCTTGAGGTCCGCCGTCACTACCTCGACCTGGGGGCTGCCCAGGTGGTGCTTGATGTTGTCGAGGGAGCCGCTGCTGAGGTTGTCGATCACCCGGACCCGGTAGCCCTCGCCGACGAGCCTGTCCACCAGGTGGCTGCCGATGAATCCCGCGCCGCCCGTGACCACTACGAGGCCGCTCACGGGGAGGCGGCTGGCCGCGGCC
>JAGDWA010000113.1:14104-14750 GCA_023269735.1 Thermofilum sp. | reverse complement strand
TGGGGCCCGCCCTGGCCGTCCAGTTCAGCCGGACCCCCATCCACGCGGCCACGGTGATCGTCGCGTTGACGCAGGGGACCAGCACGCGCCCCGCCTCGTCGGCGGTCAGGCTGTGGCGCCTGCCGTCGGGGCACGAGACCTCCACCGAGGCCCGCGCGAGGGGGGTGCCGAAGGGGGACACCAGCCGGACGGCGCTCGGCAGCACCAGGACGGCGGGGGGCGGCGCCCTCCCCGCCACGGTAGCGTTGAGGAGCTGGATCAGGCTGGCGTCAGTCACCCAGCGCCTCGCGTCCCCCGTCGAGACCAGCACGCCGGTGCGGTTGGCGGCGACGGTTGCGAGCAGCTCCACGATGGTGGGCGCCTCCATCGCCCCCACTGCCACCAGCCTGGGGGTCCCGTTCACGAGGAACACGGTGAAGGGGACGTAGTAGTACTGCCCGCCCACCAGCGCGGAGTACAGCCTCGTGTACTCCTCGGACGCGTTGCGGTCGGACCCCACGTCGAGGAACGCGAGTGGGATGCCCATCCGGCCCAGGACCTCCTTCAGGTGGACGCAGTGGGGGCACGTGCTCAACCCGTACTCCACGGCGCAGACGCTGACGGGCGCGGCTGAGGCGCAGGCGGCGGCGAGCACGATTGCGAGGAA
>JAGDWA010000113.1:0-14094 GCA_023269735.1 Thermofilum sp. | reverse complement strand
GCCACGCCGCGCCGACGGGCCGCTCGGTTTTAAGCGTGGCGCCCCGAGCCGCGCTTCACCAACCTTTATTTCCCGGGTATCCTGGGCTGCACAGGATGCCCACCCTGCTCGTGAGGAACGTCCCCGAGGAGCTCATGCGGGAGCTCAGAAGGCTGAAGGTGGAGCTGGGCTGCAGGACGTGGGCTGAGCTGCTGGAGAAGCTGGTGAGGCCCTCCGTAGTGGTCGTGGACGCCGGTGAGGTCAGGAGGGCGGTCGAGGAGTTCCTGGAGCTGAGGAGCGAGGTCGCGGCCAGGTGGGGCGAGGGCGGGGTGCTCGATGAGTTCAGGAGGTCGCGGCGCGGGGTTGAGGCTGCTGACGCTGGACGCTAACGTCTTCGTGGCGGCGCTGAGGCCGGGCGAGGAGTACAGCGACGCTTGCGCCGAGCTCCTCCGCAGGATCCCCGGCCGGTTCGCGCTGGTCGAGCCCAGCATCGTGTACCAGGAGGTCTGCGGCACAGGAGGGTGGGCCTGGACGCGGCGCGGAGGGCGGAGAGGTTCCTGGACAGGGTGCTGCACCCGAGGCTCGTGCTCAGCTGCGACGCGGGCTACTGCAGGGCGGCGCACAGGCTCTGCCACGAGTACGGCGTCTACGCGGTGGACGCCCTCTACCTGAAGGCGGCGCTGGACTCGGGCGCGATCCTGGTGCCCCTTGACGAGAGGGACTTCGTCCAGCGCGTGAGGCGCAGGCGGCCCCCGATCGAGGTCTACCACGTCTCCGAGTTCCCGTACTGACGGCAGCGCTTTTTGGGGGCCCCGCGCTCAAGCCGCGTGCGGCCGCGGGAGCGCTGCATCAGGGCGATCGAGCACGAGGCCCCGGACCGCGTGCCCCTCGACTTCAGCTGCAGGCCCGAGCCGCTGGCAGAGCTGCTGAGGGCGACGGGGCTCGGCGACGCTGAGCGCCTCCTGAGGGCCCTCGGGGTCGACGTCAGGCGCACGGGCCCCGCTCTGAGGGGCGGCTCTGCGCGGGACCGTCGAGTCGCTGCAGGAGGGGGCCGGGGACCCCAGCGCTCTGCGACCTATCCCCGCCCCGGCCGCACTCCGGGGGGCTGCTGGCGCGCCCGCACCGCCGCCTTCAGGGCGTGCGCGGACGTCCTGCCCGAGTACCGCATGGCGCTGGACGACGTCGACCGCATGCTGCGGGAGCTGGAGGAGCTGAGGTCGGGGCTGGAGGGCGCGCTCGGCTTCTGAAACATCGGGAGGCTGCGAGAGCGTACAGGTTCTCATTTTAAACTTCCGGTGAGGGATGGGAACACCGCCTGCACCGCGCGGCCTCCCGGGAGCGCCCAGCGCCGCTCGGGCCAGCAGCAGCACGAAGGGGGTAAGGGTTTAGCCTGAGCAGCGAAAGTTTCGGCCTAAGGGGGCCCTCCTCCCAGAGGAGCCTAGGGGCGGAAGAGCGCTCGTGGAACTCAACTCCGCTTTTATCTACAGTCAACGAGGGTTGGCAAATCTCGGCGTGAGCGTGCACCCCGAATGTTCCCGCTCCCGGCCCAGACCTAAGGTCCGCAAGGCAAATTTAGCAACCGTCCCGCAGCGACGGCGATGAGGACGGCAGCGGTGCTCCTAGCACTCGCAGTTGCCGCGCTGCTGTCAGGCCTCGCCTGGTCGGAGGTGGGCGTCAGCGGGGTGGTGGTCGATAGGGATGGGAACCCCGTCGGCGGGGTCAGCGTCGCCGTCTACGACTCCAACGGGGGCGTGGTAGCGCGTGCAACAACCTCCCCCAGCGGCTACTTCAGCGTGGCCCTCGCGTCGGGCACGTACACCCTGAGGCTAAGCAAGCCCGGTTACGTCGAGAAGGTGATCACGTTCACCGTCGGGAAGCCGACGTTCTCCACCGACCTGGGCACTATCGTGATGGACTACAGCCTCTCAATCTCGATGCCGCTGACTGCCATCGAACTGCCCGTGCTGTCCTCGGCGTCCCTCCCGCTCGTCGTGAGCAACAAGGGCTCCGGCGTTGAGAACGTCTCGATCGGCGTCAGCAGCAACTGCAGCCTCGACGTCGGCGTCTACTCAGGGAACGTAAGGGTCGGTCGGCTCGCCCTCGGCCCCGGCGACTCTCAGAGCCTTACCGTGAGGGTCAAGGCGCCCTTCATGGAGGCGGCGACGTGCCGGGTCACCCTGACCTTCGCCGGCTCCATCGCCCACTCTAGGGACCTGACCGTGGCCGTCCTGAACCAGCCGCTGCGGCTCATAACCTCCTCGATCACGTCGATCCGCGCGGCTCCCGGCGCGGTCCTCCAGATCCCCGTGAGGGTGGTTAACAGGCTGTCAGACCCGATCGTGGCACAGCTGAGCGTGAGCCAGCCGGCCGGCTGGAGCGCGGTCGTGAAGGATCCTGCCGGCAACATCGTGAGCTCGGTGAGCCTGGCGCCGGGGGATAGCCTGCAGGCGGTGGTGTACCTTGGGGTTCCGAGGGACGTGAAGCCCGGCACCTACAACGTCACGCTAGGCCTGCTCGGTACTGACCCCTACTTCGTCGACGCCGCGACCGTCAGCGTGACGGTGTCCGCGGGGGCGCCCGTGCTCCACCTCTCCGTGGCGACGCCGCACCTCGACGTCTACGCCGGGAAGAGCGCGAGGTATCAGTTCACTGTTACGAACTTCGGCGAGGCCGACTGCCTGGCGGTCTTCAACGTCACGGGCCTGCCGAGGGGCTACACGTGGTCGGTGGTGGACGCCCAGGGCAACACCCTGACGCAAGTGTACCTCCCGGCGGGCGGCAGCTCGACGCTGTACCTCACAGTCGGCGTCCCCCCGCTGGCCGACCCAGGCGCGCTGAGCTTCAAGCTCAGCGTAAGGGCCCAGTCGGCGGGCGATGAGATCCCCTTGAGCCTCGGCATACTGGGGAGGTACGCGCTGAGCTTCGTGACCCAGAACTTCTACCTCGAGGCGGCACCCGGCTCCACCGCCACCTTCCAGCTGACCCTGAGCAACGCTGGCTACAGCTCGCTGACCAACCTGGCCGTTACTGTGGCGAGCGCGCCTAGCGGCTTCACAGTCAGCGTGGACCCGCAGAGCGTCCTCCTCCTGAGGCCGGGCGAGCGTGCTACGTTTACGGTGACCGTCACCACGGACCCCACGGTCGACGCGGGGGACTACTACATCACGCTCACTGTGAGGGCTGACCAGCTGGACTCCGTGAGCAGGGACCTGCACGTCTACATCAGAGCGCCCAGCAGCCCAGCCTACGCGGCGGCCGCCGCGGTCGCGGCCCTAGCTGTGGCAGCGGTCATTGCCTTCAGGAGGTTCGGCAGGAGGTGAGGACGATGGTCGAGCACGCAATAGAGACTGAGGGCCTGGTGAAGGTCTACAGGGGGAGGGGCGGCGAGGTGAGGGCGCTGGACGGCGTGGACCTGCGCGTGCCGAGGGGCGTGCTCTTCGGCCTCTTCGGGCCCAACGGCAGCGGCAAGACCACCCTAATATCGGTGCTCATAGGCCTCCAGCTGCCCACGAGCGGCAGCGCGAGGGTCCTCGGCTTCGACAGCGTCCGGGAGTCCCTCGAGATCAGGAGGAGGGTCGGGGTCCTGCCCGAGAACTACGGCTTCTACGAGCACATGACGGCGCGCGAGAACCTCGAGTACCTAGGTAGGCTTGACGGCATGCCCGCGCGCGAGCTCAAGCGGAGGGTGAGCGAGGTGCTGGAGCTCGTCGGGCTGAAGGAATGGGCGGACGCCAAGGTCAAGGGCTTCTCGAGGGGGATGACGCAGAGGCTCGCCCTCGCACAGGCCCTCCTCAAGGACCCGGAGCTCCTGCTCCTAGACGAGCCCACGCTGGGCCTGGATCCGCAGAGCGTCGCCCTGTTCAAGGGGTTGATGGAGGAGCTCGTCAAGCAGGGCAAGACGATCCTCGTCTCGACCCACCTGCTGCAGGAGCTCGGCCACATATGCACGCACGCCGCCCTGATTCGCAGGGGGCGGATCCTGGCGCAGGGCAGCCTGCAGGAGCTCTCAAAGGCCTACAGGGAGGCGAGGGGCTACGGCTACGAGATCTCCGTGGCAGCGGGGGCCGAGGAGCTGGTGCGGGAGCTGAGGGGCATCGAGGGCGTGACCTACGTCGCGCTGGAGAACGACGTGATCAGGGTGCGGGCGCGCCAAGACGTAACCGAGCAGCTGTCGTCGATAGCCAGCAAGTACAGGGTCAGGTCGTTAGTGCCGCTCGCGCCCAGCTGGGACGAGCTCTACAGGTTCTACCAGGGTGAGCGGGAGTGATGGAGAAGATCCTGGTCGTGGCTAGGAAGGAGGTGCTCGAGAATCTGAGGAGCGCCAGGTACTGGGGCCTCGTCGCGCTTTTCGTCCTGTTCTACGTCGCCTCAACGTACGCCATCGGCTTCGCCATCCGGGGCTTCGGCGCCACCCTCGCCGGGAGGCAGAGGGTCGTGCTCCAGCTCTCCACCAACGTCGTCAACGCCTTCGCCTACATAGCCCCGCTGCTCGGCATCGCACTGGGCTTCGGGGCGGTGGCGGCTGAGCGGGAGAAGGGGACGATAAGGCTGGTGCTCTCGCGCCCGATCTACAGGGACGACCTCCTCAACGGCAAGCTCATCGCCGCCGTGGTCCTAATCGTGGCTGCACTCGCGCTTTCCACGCTCATAGCCGTACCCCTGGCCGTGGCCCTCCAGGGCGTCAACGTGACGGCGGAGGACTTCGCGAGGCTGCTCCTGCTGCTCGCGCCCGCGCTGCTGCTGGCGCTCGCGTACTACTCGATCTCGCTCTTCACCTCGGTCAACGCCTCGAGATCGAGCCACGCCCTCATGGTCAGCCTGGTCCTGTGGATCTTCTTCACCTTCGTGCTGCCGATAGTAGCCTCCCTCATCGCCTTCCACGTCCTGGGCCCGCCGCCCGCCATCACGTTCAGGCCCAACGCCACGAGGCCCTTCCAACCCGGCCAGGAGCCCGCTCAGCTGAGGGAGTACTTCCAGAAGTACTCGCAAATAGTGAGGACGGTCCAGCTGGCCTCGCCGAACGCGCGCTTCCAGGAGCTGTCGAGCGCCCTCTTCGCCACCAGGCAGCAGACGGGCGCGTACGAGGAGCTGTCGAAAGTGCTCTCGAGCCACTGGATCGACGTGGCGGTGCTGGCGGCGTACATCGCGGCCTTCCTGCTGCTCTCCTACATCTTCTTCCTGCGCAGGCAGGAAACCCGCTAGCGCAGCATAAAATCAAACTATTCTTTTAACTTTTGGACGCACAAGCCATTTAAACCGCCGTCATAGGGGGCTTCTCGTGTCCGCCGAGTTGTTCAGAACCGAGGATTGGAAGAAGGAGAAGCACGTCCCCGTGATCGAAGTGGTGGAGAGGAAGGGCAACCTGGTAACCGTCAGGGTGACCGTGGGGAAGGAGATACCGCACCCCAACACGACGGAGCACCACATCCGCTACATCGAGCTGGTGTTCTGGCCCGATGGGGAGCCCTTCCCCTTCAGGATCGGTAGGGCCGACTTCGAGGCGCACGGCGAGTCGGTGAAGGGGCCCAACACGAGCTCCGTCTACACGGAGCCCGTCGCCACCTTCACGTTCAAGACGGACAAGCCGGGGAGGCTGGTGGCCTTCAGCTACTGCAACATCCACGGCCTCTGGAAGGGGGAGGCGAAGCTCTAGCCCCGGCCATGGATTCTACCACGAATTTTTTCTCCTGGCTCGTTGAGCTTGTCGAATCGTTTTCCTCCGGGAACCCGGTCCTCGCCAGCCTCTTCACAGGCCTGCTAGTGGCCCTCACGACCTCGGTGGGGGCCCTGGCTGTGCTGCTGACGGGGGAGGAGCCGGAGCCCAGGATGGAGCTGGCGCTGGGCTTCTCGGCCGGCGTGATGCTGGTGGCGAGCTTCACCAGCCTGCTACTCCCGGCGCTGAGGGTTGCGGGCTTCGCCAGGGTCGCCCTCGGCACGGCCCTCGGCGTCCTCTGCATCTACGCGGTGGAGAGGTACGCTCCCCACGAGCACCTCCTGAGGGGCTACGAGGGGCCGCCGCAGCTGAGGGGGCTGCTCCGCAAGACGTGGCTGCTTGCGCTCGCCATCATCATCCACAACATCCCGGAGGGGCTCAGCGTCGGCGTCGCCACCACCTACTCGGTGGTGGACGGGGTCGCGACCGCGCTGGCCATAGGCCTCCAGGACATCCCCGAGGGCCTGGCGGTGGCGCTGCCGGTCTCCAAGGTCCAGGGCAGGTGGGTCGGCGCGCTCGTCGGCGCGCTCAGCGGCCTCGTCGAGACGGCCATGTCGGTGCTCGCGGCCGCGATCCTGGCCCCGCTCCCCGGCCTGCTTCCGCTCGCTATGGGCTTCGCCGGGGGCTCTATGCTGTACGTGGTGCTAAAGGAGGTGGTGCCGGAGATCTACCGGGAGGGGTCCTCCGAGGTGAAGGCGTCCCTGGGCCTGCTGGCCGGCGTCTACGTGATGCTGTTCCTCGACACTGCGCTCCAATAGAGCTTTAATGGCCGCGAGCTGGGTGGGCCTGTGGCAGTCGTGGTGAGGGACCTGGTCAAGGACTTCGGCGCCTTCAGGGCCCTCCATGGGGTGAGCTTCGAGGTTGGGGAGGGCGAGGTCTTCGGCCTCGTGGGGCCCAACGGCGCCGGCAAGACGACGACGCTGAGGATCCTGGCGGGCCTGCTCCCCCCGACGCGGGGCGAGGTGAGGGTCCTGGGCGCGCAGCCCGGAGACCCCAGGGTCAAGAGGCTCGTGTCCTACCTCCCCGAGGACGCCGGGACGTACAGGAACATAACCGGCTACGAGTTCCTCGAGATGGTCGCCAGGATATACTACGGGAGGGGGAGGGAGGCCGAGGAGGCGCTGGAACTGGGCCTCAAGATCGCGGGGCTCGGGGATAGGGCCCACGAGAAGATGAAGGCGTACAGCAAGGGGATGAGGAGGAGGGTGCAGGTGGCCCGCGCGCTGATGGTGAGGCCGAAGGTCGCCATCCTCGACGAGCCGACGGCGGGGCTCGACGTCCTGCAGGCGAGGGAGGTGAGGGAGCTGGTCAGGGGCTACGCGAGGGAGCTGGGCACCACCGTCATCCTCTCGAGCCACAACATGGGCGAGGTGGAGGCTATCTGCGACGCGGTGGCGCTGATACACAGGGGGCGGATAGTCGCCAGGGGCCCCCTGAGGGAGCTCCTCAGCAGCCACGGGGCCAGGGGCCTCGAGGAGCTCTTCCTCTCTCTGGTGGGTGGGGTGAGGTGAGCATCGAGGCCCTCAAGGCCCTGGCGCGCAAGGAGTTCCTAGACCTCGTCAGGGACCCGAGGATCTTCATCCCGTTCCTCCTCTCGGCCGTCATCATGCCGGCGATGGGGCTGGTCCTCTCAGTCGCGATGCAGACGGCGATCAGGCAGGCCGTGGAGGTGCCGAAGGTCGCGGTGGCCGACCTCGACGGGACGGAGCTGTCCAGGGAGCTGGTGAGGTGGCTGTCCAACAAGGCGAAGGTCGTGGAGGTGAACGGCAGCGGGCTCGAGGCCCTTGCCCGCAGCGCGGCCGAGGCTGAGGCCCCGCTGCTGCTCGTGGTGGAGCCCGGCTTCGGCAGAGCCGTAGAGCTCGGCAGGAGACCCTCGTTGATCGTGATCGGGGTGGTTTGGGGCCCCGCCCTCTTCCCGCCTCAGGCCTCTGGCCTGGTGGACTACGTCAAGGAGTTCGTCGCGAGGAAGCTGCTGGGGGGTAGGATCAGCTACGAGCTGGTCAAGGACCCCGTGGCCCTAGACAACAGGCTGTACCTGGCGGCCAAGGGGCTGATGCTCAGCAGGCCGGAGCTCATAGTGGGCATCACCATGGCCGCGATGCTGCTGCCCTTGATACTGCTCTCGATAGCCGCGACGGTCATGAGCATGGCGGCCACCTCGATGGCGGTGGAGAACGAGGAGAGAACGCTGGAGACCCTGTTGAGCCTCCCCGTCTCGAGCTACTCGATCCTCCTGTCGAAGCTGCTCGGGATGTTCGCCCTCTCCCTGCTGGGCACGGTGTTCGAGGTGGTGGGCATGGTCTCGTACTTCTACCTGATCCTCAGCGCCCCCCTAGCCTTCCAGGCGCGCGGCCAGCCGCTCAGCCTCCAAGTGGCGGTGGCGCCTGCGGACGTGGCCTTCATAGCGGCTAGCCTCCTGGTCTCGCTCTTCTTCGCGGCGGCGGTGGGCCTGATAATCGGTGCGCTCAGCAGGGACGTGAGGATAGCCAACACGCTCACGGCCCCGCTCTCGCTGCTGCTCTTCCTACCCACGCTCTTCGTGATCTTCGCGCCCTCCCAGGGTGGCGCCGCGCTGCTGTACTCCCTGCCGATCACCCAGCCCGTCGTGGCGGCCAGGGACGCCGTCGCCGCTCGGCTGCCGGCTGAGGCGCCCCTGTACCTGGCGATCTCCGTGGCCCTCACGCTGGCGATGGTGTACCTCGCCTCCAAGCTCTTCTCCCTCGAGACCCTCTCGACGCTGCAGTACAAGCTCTCCTCCCTCCTCTCGAGGAGGGTGTCCAGGGGTGAGGGAGAGGTTTAGGCTGTACGCCCTGAACGAGCTGTTCAACGCCGAGCTGTACGCGAGGCTGGCCGCTGGGGAGAGGAACGAGTCCAACAGGAGGCTCCTCGAGGAGCTCGCCAAGGTCGAGAGGTCGCACTACGGGTTCTGGTCGAGCCTCGCCGGGGAGGGGGTGGAGCTGGGGCTCAGGGAGCGGCTCAGGCTGGCGGCCCTCCTCGCGGCGAGCAGGGTGCTCGGGAGAACTTTCATCATCAAGCTGCTCGAGGGCCACGAGGCTTCGACGGCCGAGGAGTACGAACGGGCCAAGGAAGCGCTGGAGGGGGAGGAGCTCGAGAGGCTGAAGGGCATCATCGAGGACGAGAGGCGCCACGAGCTGGAGCTCGCCAGCCGCCTCGACGAGGTCGTGGTGAGGCAGCTGGGCTCCATCGCGCTGGGGGTCAGCGACGCCATCATAGAGCTGACTGGCGTCCTGCTCGGCTTCGTAGGCTACGCCGCCTCCCCAACTCAGGTGGCAGTGGCCGGCCTGATCGTCGGCGTGAGCGCGGCGCTGAGCATGGCGGCCGCCGCCTACGCGCAGGCGAAGCACGAGAAAGGGAAGAACCCGGCCGCGACTGCTGCCTTCACCGGCTCCTTCTACATGCTCACCGTGCTGCTGCTCGTTCTCCCCCTCCTCGCCGGCCTGCAGGTCCCGGTCGCGGTGGCCCTCTCGATGGCGACCGCCCTCGCCCTTCTCTCAGCCCTCTCGTTCTACGGCTCCGTGCTCATGGAGAGGCGCTTCGCCCGCGAGTTCGCCGAGAGCGCGCTCGTCGTGTTCGCCGTCGCGCTGGCCGGCTACGCGATAGGGGCCCTGGCGAGGGGCCTCACCGGGGTCGCCGGCTAGCGCCCTCCGCAGCTCCTCCCACCGCCTCGCGAGCATGACGCTCGCCACGTGCGTGCAGACGGCCCTCCTGCGCCTCCACCCGTAGAGCCGGACGTAGCAGTCGCAGTAGTACCTCCCCTCCCTGCCCAGCCACACGTTGTAGAGGGGGTAGCGGTCGCCCGGCAGGCCCGGGACGAGCCAGTGCCCCTCCCCAACCCTCCTCACGCCCAGGAGCACGCGCGCCAGCGCCCGCTCGTACCACGACGCCGGCTTGCGGAAGCTGACCCTCAGCTCCAGCAGCGCCGCGTACAGACCCTCGCAGCCCTCGGGCTCCTCGCCAGCCGCGACCCTCCTCGCCAGCCTCAGCGCCTCGGCGGGGTTCACAAGGGATTTAAGTGATAAGAGCTACTTGAACTCAATGGGGCTGCGGGAGCTCGCCGCGCTGGCCGCGGTCCTCGCCGCTGTGGCGGCGCTTGTCGCCTTCCACAACCTCCAGCGCGCCCAGGTGGAGTCGGCCAAGGAGAGGAGGCTCGCGCTCTACACGTCGCTGGGCCTCACCAGGGAGCAGGCCGAGCTCTTCGTGGCCAGGTTCCCCACGAATGACAACGAGACCTGGCTGGCCTTCGCCAGGCTCTGGCTCCAGAACAGGTCGCTGGCCGAAGCGGCCTACAGGCTCATGGGAAGCGTTAAGGACGCGGTGGAGTACGTCAGGGCCGTGGAGCGCGCCCGGTACGAGCTAGCGGTCGTCGACGTGAGGGGCGCGAGCCTCCTCGACCCCCGCCTCCTCACCCTCGTCACGCTGCAGGGCCTCGTGAACAGGGAGGCCCCCCGCCTCTACATCATCTTCAAGGACGTCGACGAGTGGTGGCTGGCCAGCGCGGCGAGGGACCTTGGCATCAGGGTGAGGTTCGTCGGCCTCGACGAGGCGGTCAGGATGTTCGCCAAGGCAGCGGCTGGCTACGTGGTCTACGACCCGGCGCTCCCCGACACGATCAACGTCGGCACGACCCTCTGCGGGATCCACGACGCGGTCCTGGTGCACCCCACCTGGGCCAGGTGGGTCGAGGAGCTCGGGGTCGCACGCAAGCTCTTCGACCTCAGGGGCAACTTCAGCGACAGGGTCGCGGCTTACACCTGGCTCCTCGAGAACTATTGGAGTAAGGTGGACCACACGAAGCTGGCCGTCGCGTCTACCGAGTACAGGACCTACAGCAGGTACGGCCGCACGTTCACCAGCAACATCCAGGTGGCCTGCAGGGACTACGCTGTCGCGCTGAAGCTCCTCACAGTGTACCTCGACCCCTTGGAGAGGAGGGAGAGGGAGCTCCTCGAGAGGATCCTCAGCATGATGCCCAACAACTCCTGGGTCCTCGGCTGGTACGGCGAGGACGAGGGCGAGTACGTCAGCCTCGCGACGCGCTACGGCAAGTACGTGGCTGTCATGATGCACCACTTCGGCCCGACGAACTTCGCGAACCCCACCGTCTGGATGCACCTCAGGCCGCCCGTCGAGCCCAGGTTCCCGATGCCGCCCGTGAGGCCCGAGGTCCTAGGGAGGGGCGGGATCTACATCACTTTCTACATCACCGACGGCGACAACCTGCAGTGGGACCACGACATGATCGTGCTGTGGAGGCGCAGGGCCGGCGTGCCGGTGGCGTGGACCGTCAGCCCCTTCCTCCTCGACGTGGCCCCCTACATGGTGTACTACTACGCGAAGACCGCCAGCGAGAACGACACGTTCGTTTGCGGCCCCTCGGGGGCCGGCTACATCTACCCGGCCCAGAACAAGGCGTACATGAGGCAGTACCTGCCCTTCACCCTCCCCAGGCTGGAGAGGAGCGGGCTCAGGATCGTCGAGGTGCTCGGCTACGACGACGAGGTGGGGTCGGCGTACGCCTCCCAGCTCTCCCCCTGGCTCCTGGCGGTGAAGAGGGACTACAACGAGCTCCCGGGCCTCTTCAAGACCTACGGCCGCTCCTTCTACTACGTCGAGGGCGGCGGCGCCACGCTGCCCGTGCTCTTCGGCGCCCTCCACTTCAAGAGCGGGGACCTGCGAGCCTTCGCCTCCCAACTGGACCAGCTCGCCGAGCTGTACCGGAGGGGCGAGTGGGAGCTCCGCTACAACCCGGCCACCGAGCTCCCCGGCTTCGGCGACAAGGTCTCGGACCCAGACTCGCCGACGGGAGGAGCTAGGGTGGCGAGGGCCGGCTCCACGCTGGGCGGCGCGCTGGTCTACGGCCCCTACACCGAGCTGCCGGCGGGGACGTACAGGGTGAGGTACGCCCTGAAGGTGGGGGCCCTGACCGAGGCGAGGGTCGCGACGATCGACGTCTGCACCGACATCGGCAGGACGATAATCGCCCGGAGGGACGTCAGCGGCAGGGAGTTCTCGAAGGCGGGCGCCTACCAGTGGTTCGAGCTCGAGTTCACCATCGACAGGCCGACCCCGAACCTCGAGTTCAGGGTCTTCTATGACCCGGGCAGCAACGTCGACCTCTACGTCGGTGCCATCGAAGTGCTGGGCGCCAAGCTGGGCCCGCGGGTGCCCGTAGTGCTCGTGATCTCCCAGCCGTGGGACGTGAGCGAGTTCGAGGGGCTGAGGAGGCTCCTCGACTCGCGGCCCCAGTTCACCCCCATCAACCTCCACGAGCTGGTGGCCCTCGTCAACGTTGAGTACGGCTACCGGGTCGCCACCAGGCTGCTGGATGAGCGCGCTGCGTCGGGCAGGCTCAGCCAGAGTAGGGCCAGCGAGCTTAAGGCCCTGCTGGACGAGGCCCTCCGCCTCTACAGGGGCGGCCGGCCCTACGACGCGGTCCTCACGATGGTGGAGTTCTACAGGGGCCTCGCGGCGGGCAAGGGCTAGCAACTCTGGCACGCTTTTAAGGCAGCGGGGTCAGCGGGCCCGTGGGCGTAGTCGAGGGGCTGGTGGAGTGGGCGGTGTCAGCGCTCTCGAGGATGGGGCTCGCCGGCGTCTGCGCCCTGATGGCGCTCGAGCTGCTGATACCCCCGATACCCGGGGAGGCCGTCATGGCGCTGGCCGGCTTCCTGGCTGGCCGGGGCGAGGTGGAGCTGTGGCAAGCCGTTGCCGCGGGCACCTTCGGCACCGTGGTGGGCGCGCTCGCCCAGTACCTGCTGGGCGCGAAGGTGGCGCGGCCGGCGCTGGTGAGGCTGGGCAGGTACGTGATGTTCAGCGAGCGCGACCTCGAGGCTGCGGAGGAGCTCTTCCGGCGGAGGGGCTTCCTGGCGGTGGTCCTGGGCAGGCTGGTGCCGGGCGTGAGGTCGGTCATCAGCATCGCGGCGGGCGTCGTGAGGATGAGCGCATCGGCGTTCCTGGTCGCGACCCTCACGGGGAGCCTGCCCTGGAACGCGGCCTTCGCCTACGCGGGCTACGTGCTGGGGGAGAACTGGTACATCGTGAGGGCCTACTCGGACTACATCGACGCCGCGGGCGCGCTCATCGTCTCCGCCGCCGCGGCGTACGCCCTGCTCAGGCTCGCGGGAAGGGCGCGCTGTCGAAGAGGGTGCTCCAGCCGCACGTCGAGTGCTCCTCGAGGATCCTCTGGTAGATTTGGAGGAGGTACCTGACCACCTGGTCCCACCTGTACAGCAGCTCCACCCTCCTCCTGCCGCTTGCCCCCATCTCCCGGGCCCTGCCGGGGTCCCTGAGGAGGGCCTCGATGGCCCCGGCGAGGGCCGCGGGGTCGTCCGGCGGCACGAGCAGGCCCGTCACCCCGTCCTCCACGACCTCCGCGAGGCCGCCGACCCTCGAGGCCACGACCGGCTTGGCGGAGGCCATCGCCTCGAGGGCCACGATGCCGAAGGGCTCGTAGCGCGAGGGGATCACGATCACGTCAGAGAGCTTCATCGCCCTGAACAACTCGCTGTCACTGAGCCTGCCCGTGAAGAGGACCTTCTGACCGATCCCGTAGCTCCTCGCGAGCCACTCGAGGTGCATGCGCATCGGGCCGTCGCCGGCGATCACGAACTTCACGTCCCCCCTCCGCGAGAGCAGGATGCGCGCCGCCTCCACCAGGACGTCGATGCCCTTGTCGTAGACGTGCCTGCCGGCGAAGAAGACCACCTTCTCCCACGGCAGCGCGTACTTGTCCCTCTCCCCGGGAGCCGGCTGGTGCGCGTCGAACTCCGCCAGGTCGATCCCGTTGGGGAGCACCGTTATCTTGTCCGCCGGGAGCGAGAAGGCCGCCATGACCTCGCCCCTCATCGAGTGGCTGCAGACGAAGACCCTCCACGCCTCGTAGGTGAGCCTCCACTCCCAGTAGTGGATCTGCTGCTGCATCGGCGTTGCGATGTTCCCCCTGCTCCTCCCGTACTCCGTGGCGTGCACTGTCGCGACGAGGGGGACCTTCAGCAGGTGCTTCAGCGCCACCGCCGCCGGCGCGCTCAGCCAGTCGTGCGCGTGTATGATCGTCGGCTTGAGGCCGAGCGAGAGGACCTTGACCACCATCAGCATGTTGAACGCGTAGACCCAAGAGACGAGGCCCGTGGTGCGCAGGAGGAACGGGTCGACCCTCAGCACGTGGAGCCTGTCCTCGTCCTCGTCGACCACCCTCCCCGGCAGGCCGATGCTCAGCACGTAGGTCTCCGCGTGCTCCGCCTGCACCCTGGCGATGCTGGTGACCGCCCTACCCAAGCCGCCGACGATGTGGGGCGGGTACTCCCAGGAGATGTGCAGGATCCCAGGAGCCCGCCGCTGGGGGGCCGCGGCTCCCCGCTCCCTCCTCACCCGCGCGCCCCTCAGCC
>JAGDWA010000137.1 GCA_023269735.1 Thermofilum sp. | reverse complement strand
GGAGCACGGATCTCCTCCTTATGATCAGCCACAGCACTGCGAAAAGCTCCCTGATGGGGTCGAAGCCCACCCTCCAGTCATCGACCCCCCTCAAGTAGTAGTACCTCCAGCTACCTCTCGCCCCGCCCTTCCGCCGAACCAAGAGGTCTGGCGGGCACGGCGCAACGCGCAGCCCCCGCGCCTTAAAGGCCATCATAACGTAAGCATCGTCGGCCGGGGTCTCCGGCCACTTGCCTCGTAGCAGGAGCAGGAAGGGCTTAACTCTGACGAGCATGAAGGGCCCTAAGCCGACGAGATCGGCACCCAAGCTTACGCACTTCTCCAGGTAATCGGTCTTCATCAACACATCGGCGTCGACTTTCAGCAGGTAATCGAACGCCGGCAAATCTAACGTTCGCAAAGCCTGGTTGATGGCTTTGGCAACCCGCACGCCCACGTGCTCCCTCAAATCTGGCCTGACGTAGATTACCTCGAGGGGGATGCTCGGCACATTGCCCCTAAATCTTTCTGCTAACCTGCTAGCTACGATCCTCGAACCCGCAACCACGACTATGCGCACCGGCCTAAGCGTCTGATTCGTCAAGAGCTTAAGGAGCGGTCCCACATCATCGAAAAGCGTCGTTACAACTACCGCTACACGAGGGCTAGCAGGCGCTTGGCTCCCGGGGGGCAATGACGACCCCCAAGGAGGCATCTCCTGGGCTCTTCTTTTTTGCTGCAATGACGTCCGAGGTCGCTGGGAAGCCGGTGTCGCAGTGGGCGCTCGAGGACCTGAGGGACGCCGGCGCGCGGGACGTGGCGGTGGTGCTGGGCTCGCTCGCGCCGGAGCGCGTGGTCGAGTACTACGGCGACGGCTCGCGGCTGGGCCTGCGGCTGACCTACGTGTACCAGGGCTACCCCTACGGCATCGCGCACGCGGTGTACACGGTGCGGGACTTCGTCGGCGACGAGCCGTTCGTCGTGTACCTCGGCGACAACGTGATCCTGGAGGGGATCGCGCGCTTCGCGAGGGATTTCGAGGGGGGCGACTACGACGCCTACGTCCTCTTCGCAGAGGTCCCGGACCCGACGCGGTTCGGCGTCGGCGTCTTCGACGAGAGGGGGAACCTCAGGGGCTTCGTCGAGAAGCCGAGGACCCCGCCCAGCCCCTACGCCCTCGTCGGCGTCTACTTCTTCAGGCCCCCGCACGTTTTCCGAGCGATCGAGACGCTGAGGCCCAGCTGGAGGGGCGAGCTGGAGATCACCGAGGCCCTCCAGCGGCTGCTGGACTGGGGGCTGCGGGTGGGCTACGGGTTCGTCAAAGGCTGGTGGAAGGACACGGGGACCCCGGAGGACGTGCTGGAGGCGAACCGGATGCTGCTGGATAAGAGGTGGGGTGACGGCTACGTCCGCGGTACGGTCAAGAGCTCGCGTGTGGAGGGCAGGGTCGTCGTCGAGGAGGGGAGCGCTATCGTTAATAGCACCGTGCGAGGTCCGGCGTACATCGGGTCTGGGAGCTTGGTTGAGGATTCGTACGTGGGCCCCTACACGAGCATCGGTGAGGGCTGCAGGCTCCTGCGTGTGGAGGTGGAGAACAGCGTCCTGATGGATCGAGTTGCGCTTGAAGATGTGCCGTGGAGGATTGTCGACAGTATCATCGGCGCGGAATCCACGATCAAGGGTGGAGGGGACTCTAAGCCTAAAGGCATCAGGATGTTCGTGGGCGAGAGGGCGGTGATCGGCCTATGAGGTTCCTAGTCGCGGGGGGCGCGGGCTTCATGGGCTCAAACCTCGTTCGCTACCTGATCTCAGCGCACGAGGACGCGGAGGTGCTCGTCTACGACAAGCTTACGTACGCTGGGAGGCTGGAGAACCTGAGGGGGCTCGAGGGCGACCCCCGCTTCCGCTTCGAGCGCGGCGATATCTGCGACGGCGAGCAGCTCTGCCGCGTGATCTCAAGTTACCGGCCCGACGTCATCGTGAACCTCGCGGCGGAGACCCATGTGGATAGGAGCATAAGGGACCCCGAGCCCTTCATCAGGACCAACGTAGTGGGGACGTTCGCGCTCCTCGAGGCGGCTAGGAAACTCGACGTTCCGCTCCTGATCCACGTTTCAACGGACGAAGTCTACGGTGACATCGGCGATGGTCCCCCTTCGGCCGAGGACTCCCCCTTCAAGCCAAGCAGCCCCTACTCTGCCAGCAAGGCGGCCGGCGACCTGCTCTGCCAGGCGTACTGGCGCACGTACCGCTTGCCGGTTCGCATCGTGCGCCCGTCAAACAACTACGGTCCCTACCAGTACCCTGAGAAGCTGATCCCCAGGGTGATTCTGAGGGCCGTCCACAACCTTCCCATCCCTATCTACGGTTCAGGGAGGCAGGTGAGGGATTGGCTGCACGTAGAGGACTTCTGCCGCGCTCTGGATGTGGTAATGAAGAGAGGGTCCAACGGGGAGGCCTACAACGTCCCCGGCTTCAACGAGCGAACGAACCTGGAGGTCGTGGAGGCGATCCTTGACATCCTCGACAAGCCCAGATCTCTGATCCGCTTCGTAGCCGATCGCCCGGGGCACGACACAAGGTACGCGATGAAGGGCGATAAGATCCTGGCGCTGGGTTGGAGGCCGCAGGTTCCATGGCTCGAGGGCCTGAGGAGGACTGTGCAGTGGTACCTCGAGAACGAGTGGTGGTGGCGCCCACTGCTCTCGGACAGCTTCTTCTCAAGCGACATCCCCTGGGGGTGAGCCGGTGCGGATACTGGTTACCGGCGGCAGCGGGCTGCTGGGGAGCAAGCTCGTGAGAGAGCTGGCGGCGAGGGGGCACGAAGTCATCGCCACTTACAACCAGCACGCGCCCCCTCGAGTGGAGGGGGTCCGATGGGTGCAGCTCGACATAACGCGCACGCTCCTCCTGGAGGACCTCATACTGAAGGTGCGCCCCCACGCGGTGATCCACGCGGCAGCCTACACGGACGTCGACGGGTGCGAGCGGGACAGAGCGAGGGCTTGGCTGACGAACGTTGAAGCCACGAGAAGCGTCGTGAGGGCCTCGCGCGTGGTGAATGCGTACCTCGTCTACATTTCGACGGACTACGTGTTCGAGGGTGAGAAGGGGATGTACCGAGAGGAGGACCTGCCCAACCCCGTCAACTACTACGGTCTGACGAAGCTTGTGGGCGAGGAGCTGGTGAAGTCGAGCGACCTTCTCCACACGATCGTGAGGCCCAGCGCCATCTACGGGGTGGGCGGCAGCAAGAAGAGCTTCGCCGAGTTCGTGGTCGAGCGGTTGTTGAGGGGTGAGGAGGTGAGGGCGCTCGCCGACCAGTACGTGTCGCCCACGTACGGCCTGCTGCTGGCTAGGGGGCTGGCCGACCTGCTGGAGGTTAGGCCGCTTGGCGTCCTGCACATGGCTGGGGAGAGGATGAGTAGGTACGAATTTGCGCTGCGCATAGCCGAGGGCCTGGGCGCGGACAAGAGCTTAGTGAGGGAGGCCAAGGTGAGCGAGATGTCGGGCTGGGTCGCCAGGAGGCCTAGGGACTCGAGCCTTGACTGCTCTCGAGCGAGGCGGCTACTGGGCTGGTCCCACGGGACCCACGAGGCTATTAGGGGCTTCTTAGAGGAGCTCAGGGGTGCTGAGGGTGCCGCTGAGGGGCATTAGGGAGCTAAGCCTGCCTGGAGTCAAGCTGGCGGAGCTGGAGAGGTTCGTGGACGAGAGGGGGCTGTTCCACGAGCTGCTCCGCAGCGACTGGCAGGAACTGCTGGAGGGAGATGCGATCGTGCAGGCCAACTTATCCGTCACGTACCCGGGCGTAGTGAGGGCGTGGCACAGGCACCTAAGGGGCCAGGTCGATTACTTCTTCGTGGTGGGGGGCTCCGCGAAGGTTTGCGCGTTCGATGAGGCCAGCAGGCACCTGGTGGAGGTGGTGCTGAGCTGGGAGAGGCCCCAGATCCTCAGGGTGCCCGGCGTGTACTGGCACGGCTTCAAGGCGCTGGGCAACGAGCCTGCGTACATCGTTTACTTCGTAAACAAGCTGTACGACTACCGCACTCCCGATGAGGAGAGGAGGCCCTGGAACGATCCCGCAGTGATTCCCGAGGTCATCAACGGGAGGAGAGACGACCCCCGCTGTGGGAAGCCTTGGGACTGGTTCTACCCACCGCACAGGTGAAGGGTTAGCCGCTTCATTTGGTGCATGGGAGCATTCCCACTAGTCGAAGTAGGCTGCCGCAGCTATATATGACACCGCGGCCGCCCAGCCCGCGATGAAGAGGCTGAGGATCGGCTTCATCGGGTGCGGCGGCATCGCCTCTGCCCACGCCTCTCGCCTCGCGAGGATGGAGGACGTGGAGCTCGCCGCCTTCTCCGACGTGGTGCCGGAGAGGGCGCGGGCCCTCGCCGAGAGGTACGGGGGGAGGGCCTACGCGAGCTGGCGGGAGATGCTGGAGCGCGAGGCGCTGGATGCGGTCTTCATCTGCCTCCCGCCCTTCGCCCACGAGGACGAGGTCGAGGTGGCGGCCGAGAGGGGCGTGCACATCTACATCGAGAAGCCGATAGCGCTCAGCATGGAGCTCGCCCAGCGGATGGTCAGGGCCGTGGAGAAGCACGGGGTGAAGAGCCAGGTCGGCTACCAGAACCGCTTCAGCTTCGCGGCGGAGAGGACGAAGCAGCTGCTGGAGTCCGGCGAGCTCGGGAGCGTGGGCCTGGTGGCGGGGATGTACTGGTGCCGCTTCATCCGCACCGACTGGTGGATCGACAGGAGCAAGAGCGGCGGGCAGCTCGTGGAGCAGTCCACCCACCTCTACGACCTCCTCCGCTGGTTCTGCGGCGAGGTGTCGACCGTCTACGCGGAGATGGGCAGGCTGTTCTACAGGGACGTCCCCGGAATGACGATAGAGGACACCAGCGGGGTGGTGCTCCGCTTCAGGTCGGGGGCGATAGGCGTCGTCTCCTCGACGACGGGGGCGGTGCCCGACCACTGGTGGATCAGGTGGAGCATCGTGGGGAGCGACGCCACCCTGGAGGCGGAGGCCCTCGACAGCGTGAGGGTCTACCGCAGCGCCCGCAGGCCGCTGACGGTCGAGTGGTACAGGGAGCTCGGGCGCGACCCCATGGCGCTGGCGGAGAGGGACTTCATCGAGGCCATCCTCCACGACCGGGAGACCCGGGTGCCGATCAGCGAGGGGGCCAGGACGCTGAAGCTGACGCTGGCGGCCGTGGAGTCGGCAGAGAGAGGCGCGCCGGTGAGGCTCGAGTGAGCCTGGGGCACCCGAGTGCTGGGTTGGAGGGGGGTGCAGGGGTCGACTACGAGCTGCACAACGAGATGGTAAGGAAGCTCTGGAGGGACTTCAGCCTGAACAGGCACGAGAGGGTCCCCGTCGTCTGGAGCATGAACGACCGGATGGTGGTCCTGCACCCGGGGAGGAACAGGTGGGGCTTCACGTACGCTGAGATCTACAGCAACCCGGAGGCGATGCTCAGGGCGCAGCTGGAGTTCGAGAGGTGGAGGAGGCTCAACGTCCTGGCCGACTGGGAGATGGGGCTGCCGGAGGAGTGGTCCGTCAGCGTCAACTTCCACAACGTCTACGAGTCGGCGTGGCTGGGCGCCCCGCTGTACTTCGCGCCCAACAGCGTCCCCGACGTGAAGCCCTTCCTGACCAGCGAGAGCAGAGTCGCGGAGTTCGTGAGGAGGGGCCCGCCCGACCCCTTCTCCGGCTTCATGGCCAGGGTCAGGGAGTTCTACGAACACTTCCTGGAGAGGAAGGAGAGCGGCTTCACCTACATGGGCCGCCCCATCGGGCATGTGGGGGCGCCCATCGGCACCGACGGCCCCTTCACGGTCGCTTACAACGTGACCGGCGGCCTCATCCTCAGGCTCCTCTTCAGGAACCGGCGGCTCGCGGAGGACTTCCTCTGGCTGGTGACGGAGGCGATCATCGAGCGGATGAAGGCCTGGCACAGGCTGCTGAAGGTGCCCTTCCCCAGGGAGGGCTTCGGCTTCGCCGACGACGCGATCCAGAACCTGTCGCCGCAGATGTACAGGGAGGTCGTCCTCCCGCTCCACAGGGAGATCGTGAGGACCTTCTGCGTTGGCAGGCCCTCGATACACCTCTGCGGCTCGGTGATGCACCTGCTGGGGGTCCTGAAGGAGGAGCTGAACATCGCCTCGATCGACACTGGCTTCCCCATCGACCTGGGGAAGGCCCGGGAGGTGCTGGGCGAGGACGTCCTGATAAGGGGCGGCGTGAGGGTCACCACGCTCGAGCTGGGGCCGCTCGAGAGCATCGAGCGGGAGGTGAGGGCCGTGCTGGGGTCCGGGGTCACGAGGGGGAAGAGGTTCATATTCGGCGAGGCCAACAACGTCACACCAGCCACGCCGGAGGGGCACCTCAACTACACCTACAGGCTGGTGGTGGAGCTGGGGCGCCTGGACTGAAGCGCGGCCCCGGATCCCACTGAGCGGCGCGAGCCAGCGGATCCCCTCTGTCCACGCCCAGGGGCGCGCGGGCGCTAGAAGACTTCCCTCATCTCCCTTCCGATCAAGAGCTTGAACCCGTGCTCAGCGGCCCGCTCTCTCAGCCTCTCCACCACCTCCTCCGGCGCGTTCCCGACGGCTAGCACCAGCATGAGCGGCCTCTTGCCGAAGACCTCGGCCGCTACCTCAGCCCTCTCCATCAGCTTCTTCACCTCGGCCTCCGCCTCCTCCTTGCTCTCCAACCTCAGGGTCGCCTCGGCTACCACGAGCGGCTCCTCGCATAGGATGTCGAACTCCACGATCCTCCCCCTGTGCAGCACGGGCTTCCTCAGCTCCACCTTTGCCTCTGGGTAGCCGAGCTCGTCCAGCATGAACCCGATGAAGGACGCTGCGTACTCCTCGAAGGAGACCCCGAGGGCCCGGCGAACCCCCTCGAAGCCCCCCTTCACGTACTTCCACAGCCTCTCCTGACCCCTGCGCAGCTCCTCTAGGTCCTCCCTCAGCTCAGCCTGCCCCCTCTCGACTCTGGACAACCTCTCCTCCAGCCTCTCGATGTTCTGCCAGATCCTGACCTGCCCCTCGCGCAGGGCCTTCACCTCCTGCCACAGCCTCTCCTGGTTCTCCCACAGCCTGACCTGCTCCTCCCTCAGCGCCCTGACCTCCTCCCACAGCTTCTCGACGCTCCGCCACAGCCTCTCCTGCCCTTGCTCCAGCTTATCCAGCCTCCTCAGCAGCTCGAGCAGCCCCAGCTTGCCCGCCACCGCGTACCTGAACTCCTCGTCCACTTCCAGGAGCTCCAGCAGCTTGGCCTTGAGCTCGCTCACCTCCACGAGATCGTGCGTGGGAGGCCGCGATATAAAGCTTCGAGGCGGCGGGAGCCCGAACGACCTACGGCGGGCTCCGCGCTCTGGGGCCGAGGCGGCAGGGGGGCCCCTTTCGCGCCGGCAGGGCCTCTAGCGGTGCCCGCGGCGGCTAGTAGGTCTTCCGGGTCAGCCTCCACCTCACAGCCCTGCCGACCCTCCTCGTTGCGAGGTACCTGAGGGCGTTCAGCAGGGTCCCCCTGAAGTGCGGGTGCCCGGCGAGCTTCCTGAGGTACACCTCCGCCAGCAAGCCTGCGGGCAGCCTGTAGGGCAGCTCCGCGAGGCCCCTATCGACGAGGTCGTTCAGCGCCCTGCAGACCCTCACGGCGTCCGCAACGCCCAGCTCCTCCGACAGCCTGAGGGCCCTCCTCGTGAGCCACTCCCCGACGGTGAAGTAGTCCAGGAGCAGGTAGACGTGCTCCTTGTACACGGCGTGGGCCGCGGACACCACGGCCTCGGCCTCCCTCGTCAAGCCCCTCACGGAGGCCCCCTCGAAGTCGAACTCCTCCGCGCAGCACCTCATCAGCTCAGAGCCGTCGAGGTAGATGACCCACGCGAACGACGGGTGGGTGTAGAGGTCGACGATCGCGGAGCCCCTCCTGAGCGTGACCGTGTACCTCTCGACCACCTCGACACGGAAGCCCCTGGAGACCAGCCTGCGCGCCGCCTCCCCCACGTCCCCGGCGCCCACCAGCACGTCGACGTCCACCGAGACGTGCTCCACAGGCTTCCTGAACTTGTAGAGGGCGTAATCGAGGCCGCTGAGGGCTCGGGCGACCTCCGCGACCCCTTTGGCGAACCTCCTGTACCTGGCCTCCTCTAGGGCCCTGAGCCGACCGCCGACGCCGGCCCTCCTCAGGAGGCCGAGGAGGACCTTGTTCGCGCTGGCGAGCTCCACCAGCGCCTCCAGCTCGCCGGCCCCCGGCCTGCGCGAGCCCCTCAGGACGCCGATGAGCTCGAGCGTCCTAGCCGGCACACCTCAGCACCCTCGCCGCGCTCTCCACAGGCTTAGCGGTGGAGGTGTCGACGACGCACCTCGCCGCGTACCTCTGCAGCACGTTGTAGCACGCGAGCTCCCGCAGGAGGAAGTCGGGGGGCACGTCGGCCCTGCGCCTGAGGGCGGTGAGGCTGGCGGTCAGCACCACCGGCGCCTCCCTCCTAGAGAGGGCCAGGAGGAACCTGCCGAGCAGCGAGCGCAGGAACTCGGGGTACTCGAGGGTCGCTACGACCCACGTGAGGAAGTCGAGGGCGCCGCGGTCGCACACCAGAACGGAGCTGGAGAGGCCCCTGAGCCACCTGGCGAGCAGCTGGGGGGCGAAGCCCGTGAACTCGAGCAGGGAGAAGGCGCGCCTCGCGCGCGGGGGGACGGAGACGCCGTAGTAGGGGTTGCCGGGGCCCCTGAAGGTTCCGAGGCGGGAGAGGAGCCTGTAGAGGAGCGAGACGTGGAGGTGGCTGCCCCTAAGCCAGGAGACCGAGACCCTGACCCTCCTCGACAGGTGGGACGCGAGGAGGAGCGCAACTGTGGTCTTGCCCGCGCCGTCGCAGCCCGACAGGATCACGCGCTTGGCCACAGGGGCCCGGGCGCGGAGCCGGCAAAATGGTGTCGTAGCGGCACTCGAGCGGGCAGCCAGTTGATAGTGCGCATGCCGTGGTGAGCCCTGAGGCTGAGAGCGGCGCGAGCGGGTGGGAGGGGCCCTGAGGTCGAGGAAAGCGGTCAAGCATGATTTCGCCGAGCTAGAGCGGCTGCCAGGGGCTCCACATGGCGTCAAGCAGAACCTCCCCCAGCCCCGGTGCGCTGATGGCTGCGGCCCCGCTAGACCACCACTATGGGGATCCTCGCCCTGATCCTCTCCTCGTTGAGCCCCTCGAGGTCGACACCGGTGAGCGCCGCCGCGTACCACAGGTCCCCCGTCTCGACGAGGATCCCCAGCGCGGTCCTCAACGGCTCGGGCCGGGACTCGATGTAGGCCCAGTCGGCCTCCTTCCTCCTCAGCTCCCCAGCCCACCCCAGCTCCCTCCTGTACATCTCCACGAGCTCCGCCATCGCGCTGAAAGGTTGAGCGCGCATATTAGAGTTGCGGGATGGCGCAGCAAGCTGAGGCCAAGGCTAGCCCGGGGCTGGAAGCGGGCCTGAGCCCGGGAGCCTGATCGAGCCTGCTGGGGGCTGGCCCATCGCCGATCACAGTAAATGCCCCGAGCCTCTCCAAGAGCCCCTGCCGGCGCCTACCGGCGCTCCGAGCTTGACGGCATTCCCCCCGTACCTCGGCCCCATGGGGGTGGCGACCGCTCAAGCCGCCTCACGGCAGCGCTTCCCTGTGGCGCTTAGCACCCCCGCGACGCAACCCGCCCCGCGAAAGCTGCCATGGCGCGGTGAGTGCTACCTCCTGCCGCGGCCGGGGGGCAGCGCAGGGGCGACGCCGAGGCATCGGGAACGTAGCTCATCTCTCCTCGCGGCTCCTCCCTACAGCCCCGACGATCTCCCCCGGCGGCACCTTAGACGGATCGCCTGAGCCCTCCTCAGCAAGCCCCTGACCTCCTCCTCTTCCCTCCTCCAAAGCCCTCCCGATGACGTCGCTGACAATGACGTTGTACCCCTTTAGCTTCTCGTAGAGCTTCCTCCCAACCCTAGCGGACACACTGACGTCGTCGCCGTAGACGCGGGCCGGCCCTGGCGGGTCAGCCGGGTTAGGGGGCCGAGCAGCGCGCCCGCGAGCGCCCCGAGCGGCGCCCCGCGGGGGCCCTCACACCAGGGAGAGCTCGACCCTCTCCAGCTCCCCGGTCCTCGGGTTCACCTTGAACCCCATCCTCTCGAGGGCCGTGACGCCCAGCAGGCGCCGCTGGGGATCCTCCTAACCCTCTCGTACCTGAACTCGATGCCCAGGCCGCTAACCCTCTCGGGGGTGGTGATCAAGTCCCCGTAGAAGCCCGTGCCGACCAAAGCCCTCAGCACAACCCCGCCCCTGGGGCCGCGAACCCCCACGTCGACGACCGAGCCCGCGGGCCCCCACCGCGCCGATGATCAGCGAGGAGTTAAGCATGTCGGCGCGCACCGCGCCGCCCAGCCCCTCGCTGCCGTGCCGCCGCATGCCGCGTGAGCAGCCGTCAGAACGTCACGGCCCCTCGGCGTTCGGCACTCTTCGCGTCCCCGCCTGCCCGCTGGGGACCCGTGCAGTTGAGCAGCCACTCCACTATCGGCACCGCCGCCTCCACGCAGCACCTCACGTGCCCCTCCCCCACGGGCGCCCTCCACGCGCTTCTCCAGCGTGCCCCCTGGCCTCCAACCAGCTGGGCGAGGGGGCGGCAGCGACGGAACCACGAGGGCCAGCTACGCCCCTCCGCCCATCGGGCGGCTGAAAATGCTACTCCGACAAGGGACGAGGGGGAGGTGGGCGCCGATGGCCCGTGGGCCAGGAGGAGAGCGCCCGGGAACCTAGCGCGCGGGGCTGGCTGCCGCCGGCGGGCGGCCCCTCACCGCTTTAACGGTGTAGTGGAGCCCTCCACATCGGCGGGCCTAGAGCAGGCCGGGAGCCCGCTAGCACTCGTACACCTCCACCCCCCTGGACTCGGCGTACGACCTGACCTCGCCGCCGATCCATACGCCGGCTAGCACGGGCGTGGCGGGCCTCCCGAAGGCCCTTTCAGCCGCGCTAGCCTTCCTGAGGAGCGCGTCCACGTCGCGGTGGTTCGGCTGCACCTTCACCTCGACCACGTAGATGCGCACGGGGGTCTCGACGAGCATGTCCACCTCCTCGCCCTCGATCCTCACCCCCCTCCTCCTGGACACGACCCTCTCGCCCCTCCCCTCGAGCTCGGCCCTTAGATCCTCCCACACGAACCTGGAGTACACCGCCTCGGAGAGGGCGCCGACGTCCCTCCTGCTCGCCTCAGCCAGCCTCCTGACCTCGCCCAGCTCCCTCCACACCCCCACTAGCAGCTCCTCCGCCTTCGCCAGCCTCTCCTCGACCCTAGCAACCCTCTCCTCGAGGGCCAGGTACCTCTCCTCCAGCTTAGCGAAGCGCTCCTCAAGCCTAGCGAAGCGCTCCAGCAGCTCCCTGTAGCCCAGCAGGCCCATCACCGCGTGCCTGAACTCCCTGTCCTCCTCCAGCAGCCTCAGGAGCTCCCCCCTGAGCCCCATCCGGCGGAGCTTCGGGCCGCAGCCCTTAAAGGTTTCAGGGGCGCCGCGGGCTGGCCCGCCGGGACCCGCCAGAGGGGGCGCGCTCCGCTCGACGCCGCGCACCGCTCTGAGTGCTTCCACCACCTGGAGCCTGGCCGAGCCCCCCGGCGAGCCAGCCCGCAGTCGGTCCTTGCGCGCCCTTCAGCTCCACCTGCTGAAGGCCCCCCGGCGCGCCTCCCAGCGTTTGGGCCGCCAACCTGCCCGCGGTGCCCGCGCGGCACGCGCTGGGCACGCAAGCGCTGGGAGGGGCCGGCCCCGGCAGCTGTGGGCGCGGCGAATCGGGGGCGCGGTCGACACCGCACCGGCGCTCCCGAACCCTGCCGAGCGCTCCGGGCCCCCCACTCGATGCTGCCCGCGCTCTTGCTACGAAGCCCCTTGCCGGCTTAACCTCGCCGCCGCTGGATCCACTGCCAACCCAGGGCCTCAAGCGCGAGAGCCCGGGAACCGGTTCCGCCGCATCGAGGGCCCTAAACCGGGAATAGGTCTCCTCCACCCATGATCCCTACGTAGGCCGCTGCGTACCATGCCTCCACCCCCCTTTATATCAGCTCACGACTCTCGCCCTGAACTCCGGCCTCAGTCCCAGATCTTCAGCCAGCCCCTTGGGGGGTGCACGAGTAGGTTGCACCTCCATCGACCGGCACTTCAATCTGGTTCTCCGCTCGAGCGGACCTCCCAGCTTAACCGTGGCATGGATGTGGCCCATCTCCCGCCACCCCTGGAGCCGGGAGCAGAAGCACTAGTCCTTCGACAGGTCGGCGGTGACGGCCCCCCGCCGAGCTTGGCGAGGGGGGCGCGGCTTCAGCTGCCTGCTGCGCGGCGGGCTCCTCCCCGCTGCGTCCCTTTCTGCAGGGGCCGCAGTTGGCAGCGCGAGGGGGAGGGTGCCTAGCGTGCGGCTCCCCTGGCTGGCCAGGCTCCCGAAGCCCCCGGGGAGCTTCCGAGCTTCACCCGCTTGGCGGCGACGCAGTCCTCGACGGGACCGTCGCCGCAGCGGAGGTGGGCGCGCGTGGGCCAGAAGGAGCGGCGGGGGGACGCCGCGGCCCTCGGCGGCTCCATCCTCGTGTAGGCGGGGTGGGTGCTGCCTGTGCCGTGAAACGTAAACAATTTATACCCATATTACACCATACCTTTGAAGGCGTAATACGATGCCCGCGTAGAGGTGTTTACAGTGAGCGTGGTGTCCGTCCGGGTGCCGAGAGAGCTGAAGAAAAGAATGGACGCGCTCAAACCCTACGTCAACTGGAGCGAGGAGATCAGGAGGTTCATCGAGGAGAGGGTCCGCGAGCTCGAGAGGCTGAGGGTCATTGAGGAGGTCGAGGAGATCATCAAGACCCTCCCCGAGGTGCCCCGGGGAACCGCTTCATCCTACGTGAGGGAGGACCGTGATAGTGATTGATGCGTCGGCCCTCGCCAAGTACCTGCTCCGTGAGGAGGGCTGGGAGAGGGTCTCAGGGCATATCAGGAGCGGAGGCGTGTACTCGGTGGACCACGTAGTCAAGGAGGTGGCGAACGCCATCTGGAAGCACTACTGCGTCAGGGGGGTGATCGGCGGGGATAAAGCGAGGGAGCTCTACCGCGCCCTCAGGAGGATGGTCAGCACGGGGGTCGTGGTGGTGGAGAGTGAGGGGCGCTACATCGACGAGGCGTTCGAGCTGTCGGTGGCGCACGGCTTGACGGTCTACGACGCGCTCTACGTCGCGCAAGCCCTTCGAAGGGAGTGCGCCCTGCTGACCAGCGACGAAAGGCAGGCCAAAGCCGCCAGAGGGATCGGCGTGCGCGCAATCTTGGTCTAGAGCCCCCCACCGTCACCACCAGCGCGCCACTGGCAGCGCTACCACTCTGCCCTATAGACCGTTGATGAGCACGTTCTTCACCAGCAGCGTGAAGTTGGAAGGCTCTGGCTCCAAAGCGTAAACTCTCGCGACTCTCCTCGCTAAGCCGACAGTGTAGAGGCCTATGTGCGCGCCCACGTCGAGGAAGGTGTCGCTCGGCTCAGCGCTCCGCAGGAGGAAGCGCATGGTCTTCGGCTCGAAGGGCCAGGCGAAGCGCCACCAGTCCTGTGCTCTAGCGTAGTAAATCACGCCTGCGCTCTCAAACTCGAGCACGACGCGCCTCAGCAGGGGGAGCCCCGAGAGGCGGAGGAGCGCGAGCTTGGCTGGCCCCGGGAGCCGCATCAACAGGGAGCTTCGCAGGCCCACCATGGCTGCCCAGCCCCCAGCGCACTTAGGTCTCGCTCGCCAAAGCCCTCACAATCGCCTCGGCCATCCGCTCGGCGGCCCTGCCGTCGCCCAGGACCCCCTCGGGGTACCCGGCGGGCCTCCAGCCCAGGGCGCGCTCCGCGCTCAGCTCTGAGCGGGGGTCGAGGGGCAGCGCCCAGCCGGACTCGACGAGCTCGACCCACTCGTCCCCCTCAGGACGACGGGCTTCCCCAGGAGATGCTCCCCCTCCGAAGCTCACACCGTATCAGGGGCTTGTGGAAGCATAGGTAGCCGAGGGGCTCGACAGAATCGAACCTCCGGCCTAGCTCGCCTTCCGAACCTCTCGAGTATTTTAACTGTTGAAGTCTCAAGAAGTTCAAAGCCTCTGATCTTGCCTTCTCTTTTAAATCCCTGCCTTCGAGTGAGAGAACGGATTTAAACCATCGCCTTCAGCTCCCCCCACTTTGCTGTGCAGTTTGCACGCGGCAACTCTCTCATGGGCAAGAGCCTCGCCCTCAACTCGAAAGGCTCCGTCAACATCTCATCGCATGGAGCCCCATCCCCCAGATGGCCTCGCAAGCTCAACATACCCGTTAGCCCCAAGCCGGGGCCCTGGCCATAGGATCCCAAGAAACCCTTCTCACTCCTTAACGGGAGGTCAGAGAAGGTACAGCTCGACCTTCTCCAGTTTACCAGTTTTCGGATCCACCCTAAACCCCATTTTCTCAAGTGCTGTTACACCTAGTAGCGCATCTACGTTTGCGGGCAGTTTGAGATCTGGCCACACCTCAATATCACCACCTGTTACTTCTCCCATAACTTCGATCTCGCCAATACCATACCTAACCTTAACGGTTCTACCGTCAGGTAGTCTTCTAAACCTCTCATACCTAAATTCTATACCTAGGCCTTGAACCTTTTCGGGGGTGGTAATGATATCCCCGTAGAAACCGGTATCGACCAAGGCCTTTAGCTTAACCCCACCCCCAGGCCCGCGCAGCTCCACATCAACAACTACAGAGCCCATAGCACACACCGCACCAATCCTTTTCTTAAACGTTATGGCAGCCTCTAAGAGAACCAAGTGGCAGTGAGGAAGTGGGCGGGGCCGTACACGGTACTCCCCATCCAGGTCAGCACGGCTGAGGCGCGGCGCTCCCCCGGCTCGTCGAGGGGGTTCAGCGGGGCGGGGGAGCTCCAG
>JAGDWA010000092.1 GCA_023269735.1 Thermofilum sp. | reverse complement strand
CTGCGACCTTGACGATGGGAGGATATTGTGCCTTGATGTGCCACTCAGTTATGTTCGTAAGTGTAACTCCAGCGGTGGCAAATGCTGTGATTGATATTAATGCTAGCAGTAAGGCCGTGCTTGTTCTGCGCACTGTTGCCATTACTTACTCACCTCTTCAGCCGCACAGAGAGAGGGGCAGGGTATTTAAATTTTTTAGTTCGGTTCGTGAGAGAGAGTCAAAGCCGCTGGGGAGGGGCTCTCCTAGAGTCCTCCCGGGCGACGAGGGACTGAACCTCCCGGTACGGTATCGCGCCCCTGCCCGCGAGGAGCTCTAAGCGGGGCTTGAGGGCCTTTAAGGCCTCCGCGTCCACCTCGGCTCTGAGCTCCCTGGCGATGAAGTTCGAGAGCCAGGCCTCGAGGGGCGTGCCCGCGGGGTAGTAGCAGGAGTACTTCCCGATCCTCACCCTCTCGACGAGGCCTAGGCGCTCCAGGATGCTGAGGTGCCACTGGACCTCCCCGAAGCTGATCCCCGTCTCGCGCGAGATGCGCCTCGCCGTCACCCCCGGGTTCTCCCTTACGTACTTCAGTATGGCGACCCGCTTCGGGCTCCTCGACGCGTCCTCGCGCCGCAGGATGTAGTAGGAGGCGGGGATCGAGAGGGCCGAGAACAGCTTCTCGCGCCCGCCCTCGGTCATCGTGAGGTAGGAGGCGGCGGCCGCTGAAGCGGCGGCGGCCACGAGCGCCACCAGTATCGGCGGCCCGGGCTCGCGGGACTCCTCAGCCTCGACGAGCACCTCGACCCTGAGCGGCCTCAGCCCCGGGTTCTCTACGGTGAGGTAGACGCACCCCTCCCGGACGGCGGACGCGCCAGCAGTGGCTTGGACCCTCAGCACCTTGGCCCCCTGGACGCAGGCGACCCTCTCGCCGCGGAGGCTGGTCAGCGGCGGGAGCGTCAGCGAGAGCTTGTACAGGGTCAGGCCCCCGCTCGAGGAGTTGGTGGCCGAAACGTCGGGGCGGGTGATGACGAGGATGGGGGCGGCCGCCACGCTAACCGTGAGCGCAACTATCGCGAGGGCAGCTGCCACGAGGAGCGCGGCGAGGAGCGCTAAGCGGTCAGGACTCATAGCCTGCGGGCTCCTTGCTGCGCTCGGAGCTTTTATGCTTAGCTTCAAATTTGCGCGAGTTGTTGAGACGGATTCGGGGAGCTCAACTCACCCAAGAGCGGCTTTCACGCCGATAGGCCCGATGCACCCGCCTTCGCTGAAAGAGCTAAGAGTAGTCCCGGCACCTCCTAGAGAAGCGGCCTCCCAATGCTCTGATGGTTGCCTAGAGAGCGCTTTCATAGCACTCACGCAGCCGCTCGAGGAGCTTCGGGTCGCCGGCGAGGAGGAGCCCGTGTTCGAGCACTTCCTTCACGAGGAGCCTCCTCTGCCTGCACATCGTGAAGATTTCCTCGAGCGTGTAGACCCTTGGCTCGACGTCTACTCCTAGGCTCGGGTCGATGAAGTCCAGGGCTCTGTCCATGGGTCTCCGGGGGTCGCTCTCGACGATGACCACGAGGTCGGCGTCGGAGAAGGCGGTGTAGTCCCCCCTGGCCAGGGACCCTATCAGGACGATGGCGAGGACGTTCCCACCCAGCTTCTTCTCGGCGTAGGCGCGGAGCCTCCTCAGCACCTCGTCTCTCTCAAGCTTGAAGACCTTTACCTCTGACAAAGTTGACCACCGCCTCGGCCATCTCGACCGCTCTCTCAGCGTCGCCTCGCGTGTAGTAGTCCATCGGCGCGCCCTCGGGGTGAAAGTTGGGGTAGCGGGTCGGCATGTAGTGCCTGTCGAGCTCCTTGGCCCTCTCGACGAGTTCGGCGGGGGGCCTGTGCTCCTGCGGGAGGCTCTCCAGCATCCTCGCTACGGAACGCCCCCACACTTCCAAGCCGAGAGCTTGGTGCAGCGCCTTGACGGCCTTCTCGGCTGCTTGCTGCGCCGCGAAGCAAGCCCACTCGTAGTCACCCGCCTCCAAGGACCTCTTCGCGTGCTCCAGGTCCCTCAGAGCCTGCCTGAGCCAGTCCCGCGCCCTCGAGACCACAGCTCTAAAGCCTCAGCTGGGCTTTAACCCTTGCCCGCTTCACGGCGCGTAGCCCGAGCCGATGGAGCAGCTTGAAGGCCGCGGAAAGCCCTGTTTCAATTCTTTCCGAGCTGCCCCGGGGTCTGTTCACAGGCTTTACCTCCCCCCGGCTTGCTGGGCGAGGTTGAGAAGAAGCTGGGGAGAAAGAGGCATTAGTTAGAGGGGCTCGCCCCCGAGCGGGGACCTCAGCTCCTCCAGCCGCGACAGCATGGCAGCGGGGGCCGCCTCGCGCACGCCGTCGAGCCCCGCCTCGGACACCAGCGCGGCAGTTGCCTGAAGCGGCTGGAGCGCCGGCGCCGAACGCTGCGCACCGGGGGTCTGAACTCCCGTCGAGGGGCGCCGCCGAACTAAAAGCAATATTAGCTTCGGGAGGGGGTAGAGGAGCGGGGGTGGCGATGATCGTCCCCCTGCTGGCGGGCGCGGTGTGCGCGCTGGGCGCCGCGG
>JAGDWA010000111.1 GCA_023269735.1 Thermofilum sp. | reverse complement strand
CCGAGGGCACGCTGCCGGGCGAGAGCGCTCTCGCCGGCGCCGGGTACGGCGAGGCCGAGGGGGCCCTGAGGCGCGTCAAGGGGGTCGGGAGCTACACGGCCAGGCTCGCGCTGGCCCTCGGCCTCAGGCGCTACGACAGGCCGCCAATCGATCGGTGGGTGAGGGCGCTGGCGGCCAGGGCCTACGGCGTGAGGGAGGTCGAAGTCGAGGAGGAGTGGGTGGGCAGGTGGGGGCGGTGGAGCGCCCTAGCCGTCGTGGCGCTCACCGTCGCCCTGGACGCGGCCCCCCTCAGGAGCGCGCTGGCCAGGCTGGAGGCCGGCAGGCTGCTGCCGGAGCCGGGCGCGCTGAGCCCAGCGACGCTCTGGAGGTACACGGGCCCCTGAGGGCTCGAAACCCCTGCTCACCCCCGAGCGGGAGAGCCCCCTGCTGCCGCTGGCCCCCCGGCCCCTCCCCGCGGCGCCTCTCCACATATTCACCGGCGAGGGTTTCGGGGGGAGCCGCACCTCCAGCTGCGGCTCCGCGCCTTCCGCGCGAAGATGGGGCCCCGAGTCGTCTGGCTCATCGATAGGCTCCTCAGTCGGTGCTCCTCGGCGGGACGAGGCCCGGTAGGGCGCTCCCGAAGGCCGTCGCGAAGGCGCTCTGGCTCCTCCCCATCGAGCGCGCCCACCTGCGCCTGGCCGGCGGCGCCCCCTCACTCGCCGAGCAGCCTCTTCCTCAGCCTCTCCAGGCTGAGCCTCCTCTCCTTGACCCGCTCCTTCGCCCTGGCGAACCTCCTGTACGCGGCGTCGAGGGCCTCGCTGACCGCCTCGACGGGGTTCCAGCTCTCCGCCTTGGCGGAGTGCACCCCGACGTCCAGCTTGATGGCCGCGAAGGCCTCGTACCTCGTGGAGGAGCCCTTCGGCCTGCCCTTCAGCACGACGCTCAGCTCCAGCAGCCTCGCCCGCTCTGCGACGCTCCTAGCCACCTCGAGGCTCTTCGCGTAGATGAGGCGCTGGCTGATGAAGTCGAGGTCTTCCGCGCCCTTCACGTGGAGCGGGACCGCCGCCTCCTCGACGGCCGGCAGGAGCCTGCGGAGCAGGAGGTAGGGGGAGATCACCCCCACGACCGCGCCCCTCTCGTCGACCACCACGCAGCCCTCCGCCAGGTCCTGGGCCGTCGGCACCGTGTCCGCCTCGACGACTCGGCTTGCCTCGACCATCAGGCTCCTGACGGGCTGCGACAGGTAGTACTCGGCGTCGCCCGCCCTCTCGCCGAGGGCCCGCCTCTCGAGGGGGGTCCCGTAGACGTGCTTGACCAGGTCGTAGACCCTGACGACCCCCACCAGCCTCCCCGACGAGGCGACCGGGATGATCCTCAGCCCGACGCCGCTGGCGAGCTGCCGGGCCTTGTCGATGGGGTCGTCGGGGCTCAGCGGCTCCAGCGGGTGCATGATCGAGCCGGCGGGGACCCGGGGGCTGAGGTTCATGGCGAGCAGCAGCCTCCTCGCCGACACGACCCCCACCGGCCTTCCGCCCTCCATCACCGGGAGGCCGGGGAAGCCGGTCCTGACGAAGGCCCTCGCCACTGCCATGTGGTCCGAGACGTCCTCGAGGGCGGGGACCCTCTCCGCGAAACCCCTCAGCTTCGAGGTGGGCGGGGCCCTGCGCCTCAGGAGCGAGAAGATCGAGGCGGCCCCCGCGTAGGATCCGTCCCTGTCCACGAGCGGGACTGCGGGGACCTCGAGCTGCCACATGACCGTGGCGGCCAGCGAGGCCGTGTCATCGAGCCCCAGCGGGTTGAGCCGCACCACGAGCCCGGCCGGCCTAGAGGCCACAGTGCTGGTACGGGTGTGCAGTATAAAAGAAATACCGGGGGCTACCTGTAGTGGCGCCGCACGGGAGCGCCAGGATCCTACCGACGAGCTCCTGCGCCCGCCCCCTCGAGCGCGTCCAAGGGTCCATCACGACCAGCTGCACGAGGGCCGCTGGGCCGCCCTCCTGGGGAGCCCGGGGGAGGTGAGCGCGGGCGTCCTCGGCCCCGATCGCGCACGGCGACCGCCGCGCGGCTGCCGGCCGCTTAAGCTTGACCGCTGGGTTACGCTTAAAAGGCCCGAGGGGGAGGCCTGCGGGCGTGATCGCCTACGCGGTCCCCTACGCCGCGTCCCTGCTGCAGGCCCTCTTCCTGCCCGTGCTCTCGCTCTACGCGAGGCACCTCGGCCTGAGCGAGGCCGAGGCCGGAGCCGTCGCCGGGGTCGGCACGATCACCTACGTGCCCGTGGCCCTCGCCTCGGAGTTCATCATACGCAGGGCCGGCTACAGGGGGCCCGCAGCCCTATCCCTTGCGCTGGTGGCGGCCGGCTTCGCGGCCCTCTCGGCCGCCCGCACGCCCCTCCAGCTCGCGGTGGCCGCCGGCATAGCCTCGGTCGGCTACGGGATCTTCTGGCCGTGCATCGAGAAGGCCGTGTCCGCCCGCGGCGGCAGCGCCCCCCTCTTCTCCCTCTCCTGGAGCGCGGGCTCCCTGACCGGGGCGCTGGCGATCGCGCCGCTGCTGGGGCTCGGCTTCGGCACCGTCTACCTCCTCAGCGCG
>JAGDWA010000050.1 GCA_023269735.1 Thermofilum sp. | reverse complement strand
GTTGAGGAGGCGCTGCTCAGCAGGAAGAGCGTCAGGGGGTGGAGGGACGAGCCCCTGGGCCTGGAGGACCTCGCGATGGTCCTGTGGGCGGCCTACGGCGTGGTGGAGCACGCTGGGCCGGGCTGGTACAGGAGGACGTCCCCCAGCGCCGGGGCCACCTACCCCCTGGAGCTCTACGTCGTGATCGGCGAGCGGGGCGTGAGGGCCGGTAGCGGCTTCTTAGAGGCGGGGGTGTACAAGTACGACCCGCTCACGCACTCGCTGACCGCGGTCAAGGGGGGCGACCGCAGGCGGGAGCTCTGGGAGGCGGCGCTGAGGCAGGACTGGGTCCGCGACGCCCCCGTCTCGATCGTCATCTGCGCCGTCTACTCGAGGACGACGCAGAGGTACGGCGACCGGGGCGTGAGGTACGTCCACATGGAGGCCGGTCACGCGGGGCAGAACATCTACCTGATGGCGACGGCTCTGGGGCTGGGCACCGTGGCCGTCGGCGCCTTCGACGACGACGCCGTGGCGAGGGTGGTCGGCGCCTCGAGGGATGAGGCACCGCTCTACATCTTCCCGCTCGGAGTGCCCAGGGAGCCCCACAGGGGCGACTTCGACGCGCTGGGGAGGCTGATCGAGGGGATGAGGCGTGGATAGGGCGCGCAGGCTGAGGCTCTACCTCAGGCTGGTGGAGGCGACGTCGATCCCGCTGGCCGCGCTCGTGGCGCTCTACGTGCTCACCGGCTACGGCATGGTCAGCGAGGCGCTGCGGCCCCTGGGGCTGTCCTACGCCGTCAGCGCGCGGATACACACATCGCGCGAGCTCAGGGTGCTGCTGGTCGCCCTCGCGGCCCTCCACGGCTACCCCGGGCTCGCTCTGCTCGCGCACAGGAGGGTGAGGGGCGAGGGGCTCAGGGTGGCGCTGGAGGCCCTGGCCCTCGCCCTGACCGTCGCCTTCGTGGCGCTCTGCGCTTACGCCGAGCTGAGTTCGAGCTACAGGCTAGGCGGGGGCCGCCGGGGCTGGGCTAGAGGTTAGCGACCTCGGCCAGCCTCCCGGAGAGGGAGCGGAGGTACTCCACGCCCTGCCTCAGCAGCTCACGCCCCCTCTCGGTCACGCGGTAGTACCTCCTCCTGCCCCGCCTGTAGCTCTCGACGAAGCCCTCGCTCTCGAGCCTGCTCAGCACGACGTAGGGCAGGACCCTTCCGGGCCTCAGGCCGAAGTGGCTCTCGATGGCCCTGGAGAGCTCGTAGGGGTAGCTGTCGCCCCTGCACAGCACGGCCAGGACGTAGAGCCAGAGGTTTTCGATGCCCACCTTCCTCTCCAGCCGCCTCAGGGGGGCTGGGGCGCTCACGGGGATCCCCCTCCCTCCTCCTAATGTTTCTGCTGCCGGGCAAGCCATTTTTACCGCGCCATTCAAGGCGCCCCCGTGAAGCTGGCGATCCAGGAGAACCTGCTGCCGGGCGCGACCCTGCAGGAGAAGCTGGCCGCTGCCGAGAGGCTCGGCTTCGACGGCGTGGAGTTCTGGGGCCACGACATCGAGGGGCGGCTCCCCGAGATCAGGGCCGCCCTCTCGACGGTCAGGGTCAAGGCCTCGACGATCTGCAGCGGCTACAGGGGCGACCTCCTCTCCGCCAGCAGGGAGGAGAGGCTGAGGGCCGTCGAGGACATCAAGGTCCGCCTCAAGGCGGCGGCGGAGCTGGGCGCGGTCGGCGTCATCGTCGTGCCCACCTTCGGCGGCCCCAAGCTGCCCGACCTGTGGCCCCTCTACCCGAGCGTGCGGGAGCTGGAGCAAGCCCTACTCGTCGCGGAGCTGAGGGAGCTGGGCAAGTTCGCCGAGGACGTGGGGGCCTACGTGCTCCTCGAGCCCCTGAACAGGTACGAAACGCACTTCCTCAACCGCCTCGAGCAGGCCACCTCGATCATCGAGGAGGTGGGGTCCAAGGGGGTGGCGCTCATGGCCGACTTCTTCCACATGAACATCGAGGAGGCCAGCATCGCCGAGGCGCTGCGGAGGGCGCTCAAGCACCTGAGGCACCTGCACCTGGCCGACAGCAACCGCTGGCTGCCAGGCTTCGGGCACACCGACTTCAGGGAGCCCTTCAGGGTGCTGAAGGAGGGGGGCTACGCCCACTACATGGCGCTCGAGTGCCACGTGCCCGAGCCCAGGGAGGAGAACCTGGCGCGGAGCGTCAAGTACCTGAGGGGGCTCATCGGCTGAGCCCCGGGCAGGCCGAGGGGGAGGCCGCGTGTGCAGCGGGAAGAGGGTGCGCCTCTCCCGCCTCTCGAGGCGGGGCAGGGCCCTGATCGTGGCGCTCGACCACGGCCTCAAGGCGGGCCCCCTGAGGGGCATCGAGGACCCTAGGAGGGTGGTCGAGGCGGCGGCCAGGGGCGGCGCGGACGCCGTGCTCGCCACGCCGCCCGTCATCGAGAGCGTGGCGGACCTGCTCAGGGACCTGTGCGCGGTGGCCCGCGTCGACGGGGGGTCGACGTCGCTGGGCCCCAACCCCATCGACGACCGCCTGCTCTACACGGTCGAGGAGGCGGTGAGGGCCGGCGCCGACGCTGTCGTGGCCTTCGGGTACGT
>JAGDWA010000088.1:1098-2608 GCA_023269735.1 Thermofilum sp. | reverse complement strand
TCGCAACAACTATCAGGTTTTCAGCATGCGTGGCACAGTGCGGTAACAGCTGGTACTTACCTTTGCTCTGGGTGCTCACCTGCATTCACCCCCACCCCTTACCTCCACGCTCCAAAAAGGTTTCTTATCTTGGTGGCCGAAGAGGCAGCTGCCCGGGCTGAGCGTGTTCGAGGCGGAGGCGATGGCCTCCCGACGAGCTCGTCAGCGAGGCCGCCCTCAGGGGCCTAGGGGATCGCGGGTTCAGGCTTGGCCGGGCACGAGCGGAAGGGAGCTTGCCCCCCTCTGCCGCGCCCACCTAGAAGGGCAAGCATATAAGTGACAGCCGCGACCGCCGAGGTGGAAGAGCCGGGGTGCGGGCTTTGAGCGCGCGCGGCGCCGAGAGGATAGGGCACATAGCCGAGAGGAGGGTGGAGAGGATCGGGAGGATCTACCCGCTCGAGCTGAGGGCTGGTGGGGGTGGCCGTAAGGGTAAGGCTGAAGGTGAGGAGCAGGGCGACGGCTAAAGAGCTCGAGGTCGTCGCGCTCATAAACTCGGGCTTCGAGACGCTGAAGCCCCAGCTGCTGGTGCCCGCTAGGGTTGCCGAGCTGCTCGGCCTTTGGCCGGCTATACCCAGGGACTACTCCGTCAGGGAGTACATGACGGCGGGGGGGCCCGTGAGGAAGTACGTGCTAGCCGACGAGGTCGAGGTGAGGGTGGTCGTCGAGTACCCCACGGCGCCCGTGGTCGCCGACCTCGTCGTGTCCACGATAGAGGAGGAGGTGCTCGTTAGCGACAAGCTGGCGGGGAGGCTGGGGATAGTCGTGTACGACTTCGGCGAGGGGCTGTGGAGGCTCGCGAGCGACCCCCAGGAGGTGAGGAGGAGGACCGAGGAGAGGCAGGTCTGGGGCGGCTGGTAGCCCTCTCAACCCCGCTGAGCGCCTGCCCCGCGAGCGAGCAGCTCAGAGCTGGGAGGTGATCACCTGAGAAGGGCCCCCGGTGGGCTTACCGCAGCTCCACTGCGAGCAACTGGATGCCCGGAAGGTTCCTGAAGTGAGTATCGGGAACTTCCCACCCATCATTGCTCCACCGTTTAAACGCGTACGTATGGCCCGCAGGGGCTCGCCCTTTGGAGCCATATGGGGCGACGTGGTGAGGCTCTGGAGGGTCGGCAGGCTCTACGAGAGGGGGACGGGCGTGAAGCCGAGGCTGGCCCTCGTGACGCCCTTCCCCCACCGGGAGGGCGCTGGAGGCCGCGCGGAGGCTGGGCGTGGAGATCTGTACGAGCGTTTAGCGCCCAGGCTCAGCCCTAATGGGGCGTCCCCCCTCCCCCGGTGAGCTCCTGCAAGGCAGGCCTCGCGTCATTGGGCGCGCTCGCTAGTGCTCCGGCACTTGTCGTGAACGGGGCCCTGCTCATCTACGTGGCTGCTAGGGTCGCGGAGCCCGAGCGCGCCCCCGGCTCGGCCCCCACGCGGCCGCCGCGCTCGATGGGCGGGCTTAGAAAAGGTCCAGCCTCGGTGCCGGGGCGTGGGT
>JAGDWA010000088.1:0-1088 GCA_023269735.1 Thermofilum sp. | reverse complement strand
CCCTCGGCTCGGCCCCACACGGTCGCCGCGCACCGAGCGCGGCGCGACTTGGGAGGGGAGTTCGGCTCCGGTGCCGAGGTGTGGGTCCTGCGGGTGCAGCGGGGGTGGGGCGTAAGGCCTAAAGCCAGATCTCGGGCTTCTCGCTCCTCCTCTCGATCCTCTCGTCCCTGAACCTCCACACGCCCTCGCCGGGTCTCTCGATCGCTATCATCAGCTCCTCGGCCAGCCTGTCGCTGATCAGGACCTCCACCTCGGCCTGGGATACCACGGCGTCGGCGAGGACCTTCTGCCCCCTCCCCACCACCTCGACTCTCACCGCGTTCTCCACCCTGTACACCCTCGTGGGCCCCCCGGCAGTGTCGTAGACCTCGAGGGTGGCCCCCTCGGGGGGAGGCCAGAGCCCGAGCCTCTCGGCGGCCTTCACCGGGAGGAGGATCTGGGGCGTCGGCGCCTCGAAGCCCGTGTTTACCAGCGCCGCCGTCTCCAGGGACCCCCCTCGGGACTCTATCCTCACCCTAACCCTTACGCCCATCCTCCCCCCGCTCCCTGGGCCTCACGCGCCCTATCCTCACCCTCCTCCCCGCCCTTATGCGCCCTATCCTCACCCTGATGCTTCCACCCTCCTTCCCTCGCCCACCGGGTTTTAAACATTCGGGATAGCCGTCAGGCCCCACGCAACCTACGATCTTCACCTCGAGCCCCTCCATCACGTTGACGTAGTCGCTCCTGATAGTCCCACCTTCCCCGAGGAGCCGGTACGCCTCCCCCGGGAAACCTTTGACGTGGTAAGCACGACCGTAGGCGTCGGTGTGCGAGCGAGGAAGCCTAGCCAAGCTTCCAGCCTGCCTGTAGTACTCCCCCAGGACGTCGAGCATGGCCCTGTACGCGAGCCCGCTCCCGGGTAGGCCCGTCCAGACGTCGAGGCACTCCTCCGGGACCCAGTAGACGCGCCCGAGGAGGAAGAGAAGGGGGCTTTCGCCTAGAAGAGCTCGCCCCCGGGCCTGTCCCTCAGCTCCTCCAGCCCGCCCAGCGTGCGATCGAGCCCACCGAGCACTATCCCGCGCTCGGGCGGCCGCACTCGGCCGCAC
>JAGDWA010000001.1 GCA_023269735.1 Thermofilum sp. | reverse complement strand
CCTGGGTCAAGAAGCTTGAGGCGAGGCGCAGGGAGCCCTTCGTCACCAGCGCCCCCACGGCCTACGAGACGCTGGTGGTGCTCGCCGCCCTCTCGGGCACGACCCTGAAGGACGCGGGGGTCGTCGGCCGGGTCATCGAAGCCTTCGCCAGCTCGAAGGGGCTCAGGCTGGTGGACCTCAAGGGCAGCGACCTCTTCGAGGCCGCGCGGCTCACGGTCGACTTCTCGCTGGACTTCGAGGGCGCGATCCACGCCGCTGTCGCCCGCAGGGTCGGCGCAACGACGATCATCTCGAACGACAGCGACTTCGACAGGCTCCCCCTCAAGAGGGTGTTCTAGAGGCTTTGAGGGGCCTGTCGGTTGGGCCGAAGGATCTGAAAACGAGTTTTGGAGGGCTGAAGCGCCGGTTGAGCGGTCCAGCATCACACCTTCTTGCACACGACGCGGGCGGTCGGCCCATCCAGCAGCTCGAAGCGCTGGAGGACGAGCTTCCCCGAGCTCATGTTCTCGCACATCTTCACCAGCACCGAGGTCAGCGGGCAGACCACCGGCTCGATCCTCTCCCGCTTGAGCGCCTCGACGAAGTCCCTGAGCGTGACGCCCCTGATGGTGATCACGACGGTTTCCCCGCCGTCCTCGACCGTCACGTCCTCGGCCACCCCCAGCTCCTCGACGAAGAGCCTGCGGAGGTCGTCGAAGGTCGGGTTGGGGGGTATCACCCCCCTCGAGACGAGGTAGTTCCAGAGGTCCTCCGACACGCTCCTCGAGAGGATCAGCGCGCTCTTGCCCAGCACCCTGCTCGCGGCCTTGTTCACGGCGTACATGAAGAGGTTCGCGAACAGGGGCGTGGGCTTGCAAGCCGCCATACCCATCGGGGGGCCGCGGCAGCATGCGGTTTAAAAGGAGTATAGTTCAATCAACGACTGACCCGCGCCAGCGCTCCGAGGGGGCCGGCTACAGCACCACGGGTACCCTAGCCCTCCTGATGAGCTCCCTCAGATCCTCGTAGTCGACCCCCGCTATCTGCTGGGCCAGCCTCACGTCCCCCGTCTCGATGTAGTACTTCAGCGCGGCTTTGAGCTTGGGTGGGAGCTTCTCGATGAACTCCCAGTCCGCCCTCTCACGCCTGAGCTTGCGGGCCTCCTCCTCCCACTCTAGGATCTCGTCAGCCCCCACGCGTACTCCCAGTCCCTCCTCCTAAATAAGTGGAGCGTCTCCTCCTCGTACCTCCTCAGCTCGCCCAGCAAATCGCCGATGAGGCCGCGCCGCCACGCCTCCACGATGACCTCGAAGGCCCTCCAGACCGTCACGCCCAGCCCCAGCACCCTGGGCGCGAAGTAGGCGCCGCTGTTCTCGGTGAGGACGACGTAGCCGAACCTCAGGCCCGCGGCCAGGCAGACGGCTTCGGGGTAGTCGATCCTCCTGAGCGGCCTCCCCCTGCTCGCCGCCATCAGGCGCCTGGCCTCCGCCTCCACCTCGGGGGTCTCGGTGAAGAGCGCGAAGGCGCCGCTGGCGAGGCACTCGGCGACCCAGTCGACGGCCGGGGGGAGCTTCAGCTCGCGGAGCACGGACTCGGGCACGTGGACGACCTCGAACAGCTCGGTCAGGACGCTCCTCTTGCCGTACCTGGCCCAGTCCACGATGAACGAGGTGTCAGCTATGGCCTCACGTAACGCTTGGGACACGGGCCTTAACCCTCAGCTCGTTGAACTCATCGACTGTCATGCCGGCGATCCTCGAGGCCACGTACACGTCCCCCGTCTCGATGTAGTACTTCAGCGCGGCTTTGAGCTTGGGTGGGAGCTTCTCGATGAACTCCCAGTCCGCCCTCTCACGCCTGAGCTTGCGGGCCTCCTCGAGGGCCTCCGCGACCTCCTCCATACCCCGCGCACGGACCGGCGGAGGGAGATAAAGGTTGGCGGGCCCCTGACCGCCGCGCTCCTCCAGCACAATCTTATAGCGTTGCAGCGTTGAAGGAGGCCGTGGGCCTCCTGGGGTGGATCAGGAGGGCCCTCGGGCTCAGAGGGGGGAGGCTGGAGGGGGCGCCTAGGGAGCGGGACCTGGACGCTGAGGCTCTGATGGATTACAGCCTGTCGCTTGGGAGGCTCATGAGCTCCCGCGGAAACTGGAGCGTCGACCTTTACAAGGCGGTCTACGCTTCAAAGCGGGCGCTCCTGGAGCGCCGCCGCAGGAGGGCCGTTGGCTAGTGGAGCCAGAGGACCCAGACCCACCTCCCGCCTATCGGCGCGTAGCGCATCCCCCTCCCCCTCACCGCCTTGAGAAATCGGGAGAAGTCCTCGGCCGGGACCCTCTTGACGACGCGGACCACCACGCACCCCCTGCCCTCGCTCACCTCGACAGCGTCGCCCAGGAAGGCGAGCTCCCTCCGGATCTCCTCCGCAACCCCCATTGGCCGGCCGGCGGCGCCCCGCTATAAAAGGGCGCCTCACCCCGGCTACCGCGCCCCCCTTGAGCCGCGCAGCGCCAGGTACGCGCTCCCAGCGGAAGGCCTAAAAGGGGAGCTCTGAACGTTCTCGCGGCTTCCCAGAAAGAAAGAGTTGATGTTAGAAACCGAGGGCGCCCTCCAGCGAGGACCTCACCTCCTCCAGCTCCCGCAGCATCCTGTCGACGT
>JAGDWA010000032.1 GCA_023269735.1 Thermofilum sp. | reverse complement strand
TACGGCTTTACAGCGTACGCTGTCAGCATTACGAAGCCGCCGAAGCCAGTGCCCACCATGTAGCCGACGGCGAAGGGCAGCGCGTACCTCTCGTAGAACTTCATGCCGAGCAGCCTGAGTATCAGGAACTTGGCGATGACGGGGATCATCGAGTTGATGAAGAAGTAGCCGCTGTAGAACGGCAGGGCCACAGGGGCGAAGAACCACCACGGGAACTTCGCCCTCAGGAACCACACGATGCCCACCACGACGAACGCCGCCAGGAGGTGCGCGAACTCCTTGGGCCCGTAGGTGGGGCCGGGGTCGACGATCCCGGGCACCTCGTTGGCCATCACTATGCCGTACCTCCTCCTGCCGTACACGTACCAGATGTTCCTCCACTGCTCGGCCCCGAACGTGTACAGCAGGCTGACGCCGATGAAGAGCCCGATGAAGGAGTAGAGGAAGGCGAAGATGAGCTGGGCGATGAGGACGTCTTTGTAGCTGGTCTTGGTGTCGTGCGCCAGCTTCCAGATGCCGATCGAGCTGGCTGGGGTGTAGCCGCCGCTCTGCGAGACCTCATCCCTGATCCTCATGGAGGCCAGCGTGGCCCACCACGTGGTGCTCGGCCACGGGTTGGGAACCCCGGAGGCGTAGGCCACCGTCTGCGTGACCACCCTGGCGATGTCGAAGCCTCACGGGCCGTACCAGCTGCCGGTCTCCGCCGATATCCTCTGGTGGCCGATGAAGGCCAGGGCGAGCAGGATGAGGAAGAGCAGCATGAAGCCGACGTGGGCGCCCAGCGCGGCGAAGATCAGGATGTAGAGCAGCCAGCCGGCTGCGAAGCCGCACCAGGCCAGCTTGTCGACCAGCGCTTCCTCCGAGCTCTTGGCCCCCAGGCTCCTGAGGGAGGCGCGCAGGGTTGGGAGCGCGAAGACCAGAGTCCAGAAGCCGAGCGCGAAGGCGCTCGCGAACGTGAAGAAGCCGAGGTTCACGGGGGCCGCGTCGGGTGAGGCGCCGGGCGCCACCCAGCCGAGGCCGACGACTATGAAGGGCCAGACTATCGACTTGAAGCCAGTCCATATGCACACGCTTGCCGACACGTCGAGCGGCATGATGAAGAACAGCATGTTGAGGCCGGGGACGAACATCCACCAGTCGCTGATGCTCGGGTTCAGGCTCTTCCAGAACGCGTCCCAGGCGCCCCACCAGAACTGGCCCCAGGCGAAGTAGACGGGGAAGCCGGGTATGAAGTACACGAGGGTGGAGTAGATGGCTATGCCCAGGCCTACGAAGAAGCCGATGTAGAACGGCCAGTAGGTCCTGAGCTTGAAGATTATGCCCTCATCGTAGGCCCTGAAGACTTCGAGGGCCGGCACCACGGCGGGGAAGCCGAGCCGCTCCACCTCGACGAACCGCCTGGCGAAGATCATCGCCGTGAAGATCACGATCAGCATCACGGCGAAGCCCGACCTCATCCTGGGCTCCGCGGCTGCGCTCCTGGGGGCGGCCCTGCTCGCCAGGCACTTCCACCTGCCCTTCTCGCCCCTCGGCTTCGCCCTCGGCACCTCGATCCTGCCGCCGTTTGCGGTGATCTACTTCATCGGGGCGCTGGCCGGAAGGCTGGCTCAGAGGAGGTACGGGGAGCGCTGGAGCGAGCTGAGGGTGGTTGTGGCGGCCGGAGTCTCGATGGGTGCCGGCCTCGCGCTGGCCCTCACCGCCTCCCTAGCGATGCTGGCGAAGTCCGTCTGGTTCCTGCCCTTCTAGGGTCGCTCGGTTCCAGGCTCTTTCTCGCAGCCCGCCGGAGCTCACGAGCCGTAGAGCTCCAAGGCGTTCTCCCGGAGGATCCTCCTCTTGGCGGCCTCGCTGAGGTTCGAGCTCAGGACCTTGAGGACGTGGACGAGGGGGTAGTCGAGGGGGGCTCCCGTGGAGAGCACGACCCTCTCCTCGCCGTAGAGCTCGACGAGGCTCGCCACCCTGTCGTAGGCGGGGCCGTACACGGTGTTGTGCGCGACGTCCACGTAGACCTCGGCCCCCCTAGCCGCCCCCGCCAGCCTCTCGAGCAGGCCGTACTCGACCCTCGAGAGCAGGACCCTCGCGCCGGCCCCGGCGGCGAGCCCGACGAACTCCGCGAGCCCCCTCTCGTCCAGCCTGAACCTGAACCGGTAGGCCCGGTGCATCCCCCTGACGTCCTCGAGCCAGCCCAGCAGGACCACGGGGAGCCCGGCGTCGGCGGCCAGCCTCAGGAGCCTCCCCACCGCCCTGTCGCGAGGGCTGAAGCCGTGGTAGAGCGGCGCGACCACCGCAGCCCTGAAGCCGAGCTCCCTCAGGCCCTCGACCCTCTCCCTGTCGACGGCGTAGCTGGGGTTCACGCCGGCCAGGGGGGCGAGCAGCTTTCTGCCGGCCAGCCTCCTCAGGTGGAGCTCGTTGGCCCTCCAGACGTCCCTCCCGAAGAGGGCTTCGAGGCCCACCACGAAGGCCCTCTCGAAGCCGAGGCGCATCAGCAGGGCCTCGAGCTCCCCGGCGTCCTCAGTGCCCGCGCCCCTGAAGGGGTGCCTGCCCAGGAAGGCAAGCGCGTCGATCAACCCCCGAACACCCTCTCCGCGTTCTCGTAGTAGATCGCGCGCTTCACGCCCTCCGGGACGGCTGCGCTCTCCACCCTGGCGATGGACTCGGCGAAGAGGCAGTCCGTCGCGAAG
>JAGDWA010000064.1 GCA_023269735.1 Thermofilum sp. | reverse complement strand
GGGGCAGCAGAACGGGACGAGCCTGCCGCCGTGCTGCGCGACGGCCCTCAGCAGGCGGCGGTTGGAGAGGAACCGGGCGTAGGGGTCGCCGCGGGGCAGCGAGAGGACGACCGCCCGCTCCACGCCGGCCCCGTCCATGTAGCTCAGCAGCTCCCCGGGGCCCGCCCTCACCCACCCCTTCACCTTGGGGTGGAACGAGTACGCCTCGCCGACGTGCACGTGGAAGTCTATCGGCGGGACGGGGGGCCTCGCGCCCACGGCCGCTCACTTGAAGTGCTGCGCCATATCCCTGTTCTCGGGCATCGAGAGCAGGGCGTCGATGACGGCCTCCACCTGCTCGCTGGACTTCGTGCGGGGGTCGATGATCAGCCACTCGAAGAGGACGTCCCTGCCCCCCTCGAGGAACGCCTCGATGGCCCACTCGGCTCTCATCAGCCTCGGCCACATCACGTGCTTCACGATCTTCGGCGGGAGCCTGAGCCCGTAGACCCTGCGCACCCCGCGCCCGTCGACGTAGGCGGGGACCTCGACGGCCACGTCGTCGGGGATCCCGGCGATGGAGCCCTGGTTGAGGATGTTCACCTGGTAAACCCCCCTCCTGTCGTTGACGATGGAGTCGATGATCGGGACGACGGACTCCGGGCTCCTCCTCGGGGGCAGGAGCTTGGTCAGGGGCGTCGAGGCGTCGGCCGCGGCCTCCCTGAACATCTCCACGGCCTTCGACTGCCACTCGAGGTAGATCCTCCACCCCACCTCGCTGTCGGGGCCGCCCGTGGGGCCGTACCACCTCCTCTTCGTCTCCAGGTTCCAGTGGTACTTCCACGTCCCGCCCCTCACCGTGTCTCCGACGGGGAAGAGCCCGTATGTCTTGTACATGTCGACGGCCGCCGGCGACATCTGGATGTCGAAGGGGTTCGCCTGGTGCTCCCTCCAAACCCTCCAGTACTCCTCCGCCCTCTTCTCGATCCACTCGTCTATGAGCGGGTAGGCGTCCTCGCCGTCGTACCGGAACTTCGTCAGCCAGATGACGTGGTTGAAGCCTATCGCCTCGAACTCGACCCTCCTGGGGTCGAGCCCCAGCGCGCCGGCGATCTCGCGGTAGCCGAGGTGGCCGTGGCAGAGGCCGATCACCTTGACCCTCGTCTCCCTGCCGATCAGCGTGGTCAGCTCGAAGACCGGGTTCGCGATCTGGAGCAGCCAGGCCTCCGGGGCGTAGTCCTCGACGTCCCTGGCGACCTCCATCGCCAGCTTGAACTGGTAGTAGCCCCAGATGGTGTGGTAGTCGGAGACCATGTTCCACTCGACGCTGTTGATGCCCCTGTAGTACCCGTGGCGCTCCGAGATCTCGCGCATCCTCTCGTAGTACGCGTGCCCCATCGCCATCGCGGTGTTTATCACGAAGTCCGCGTCCTCGATCGCGGCCCTGCGGTCGGTCGTCGCCTCGAACCTCAGGTCCGCCTTGACCTCCCTCGCGTACCGCGTCGCTATCGCGTGGACGAGCTTCAGCCTCTCCTCGTTGATGTCCATCAGGGCCACGGTGCTCCCGTAGAGCCCCGGCGTGACGCAGAGGTCGCGGATGAGGGTCGAGGACCAGGCGACGCTGCCCGCGCCTACGACGGCTATCTTGACCCCCGTCACGGCCCAGCGTGGGGAGGGCCGTATTTCAGCTTTGCCGGCCGGCGGCTGTGACGAAGGGATATAAGGGATCGGGCGCCGGTCCCCCGTGCCGCGCTGGGCCGCCACGCTGCCGCTCCTCGCCGCGCTGCTCGCCGGCGTCGCCCTCGCGCAGGGCGTCACCTGGGTCAGCTACGAGGAGGCGATGAAGCTGGCCCCCAAGGAGGGGAAGCCGATCTACCTCTACTTCTACTCGAGGAGCTGCCCCTACTGCGCGATGATGGAGGACACGTTCAGGGACCCCGCCGTCGTGCGGCTGCTCAACGAGAGGTTCGTCGCTGTCCGGGTGGACGTCGGGCAGAGGCCGGACCTGGCCGACCTCTACGGCATCATGGGTACCCCCACCCACGTCTTCCTCTGCCCGAACGGCACGCTGATCGGCTGGGCCCTCTCCTACCGCGACCCCGCGGCCTTCGTCAAGCTGCTCAACACGGCGCTCGAGAAGGGCAGCGAGAGGTGCTCCGGGGGCCGGGGGGAGAACGCCTCCACCGCGAAGGGCGGCCAGGAGGTGGGCGCCCCCCTCAGCGTGCTGGCCTCCTTCGCCATCGGCGCGGTGACCCCCCTCACCCCGTGCGTCCTGCCGCTGCTCCCAGCGCTCTACCTCCTCGCGTCCAGAGGGGGCAGGGGAGGGTTGGCCGCCTTCTCGCTGGGCCTCTTCACCGCCTACTCCCTCGCCAGCCTGGCGGCGGGGCACCTGCTGCTCATGGCCCGCAGCGCGGTCGAGCCGGCCGCCTACGCGCTCCTCCTCCTGGCGGGCCTGGCGCTTGCCGTGGAGAGGGTGGGCAAGGCGCTCTCGGCGGCCTTGAGCCCCCTAGCCAGAAGGCTCTCGGGCGCGCGCACCCGCAGCGCCTTCCTCCTCGGGGGGGCCACGAGCGTCCTCTGGGGCCCCTGCGTGGCGCCGATGGCGGGCGCCGCCCTGGCCCTTTCCGCCCTCGCCCCCACTCCAGCCCTGTCGGCGCTGACGAACCTCACGTTCGCGGGCGGCCTGTCCCTCTCCACCTACGTCCTGGCGC
>JAGDWA010000020.1 GCA_023269735.1 Thermofilum sp. | reverse complement strand
CCCCCAAGTGGGTGTAGCCCCCACCTTGAAGATAGAGCCGGGCCACTACGTCCTGATAGCCTACCACACCCGCCGCGGGGTTAGTCGCTCACGGGCTACTTAGGCTACGTGGCCCCCACGGGCGTGTCGAGCCTAGACCCCGTGAACGCTACCGGCTTGCCGGTATCCTTCAACATAAGCAGCATCGAGGCCCGCCTACCCACGCCTACGGCCGGTGAAACCTGGAGCTGGGCCGACTTGCAGCTCAACGCCACCCTGGAAGTGGTCAGGAGCGGGAGGTCGCGGCCGGACTACTCCTGGGTGCAGAACGTCGTCCAGCTTGACACCAAGGCCAGGAAGCTAAGGTTCGGCCTAAACGTCTGGGGCGCGTCCCGCGAGTACAGCATCAGCCCGATACGGGGCACCGGCGAGTACTACCGCGGGCTGGGATCCTCACGAGCCCGGCTATGCCGATGCGGACCACGTTGCTGAGGGCGAGGTTCGGGATGAGTTCCTTCACCGCCAAGCTGGCGAGGTACACGATACGGCCCCACCCCCTCTCGATCATCGCGGGCAGGAGCTCCCGCGTGAGGTACACCGCCGGCAGGATTAGCAGCCCGTAGGCCTGCTCCCAGTCCTCCATGCTCAGCTCGAGGAAGTACCCGGGCCTCGGCCCGCCGGTGGAGTAGGAGAAGGTGTCCGGGCCGCCCAGCTCCCTCGCTCCCGCGCCAGCCTCTCGAGGTCCTCCTTAGACGTCAGGTCCCCGAGGGACCGCGTGCACCTCCCTGCCCGTCTCCGAGGCTATCGCCCTCCTTGCCTCGGAGAGGCGGCCGGGATTCCGGGAGTTGATCACAAGGTCGGCCCGCACCGGCCAGGACCCTGGCGACGCCGAAGCCTACGCCGCACGACGCGGCCGTCACGAGCGCCAGCTTGCTCGTGAGGTCTATCGCCAGGGCCACGTAGACTGCGCGGGGGGCCTCGCCAGAACCCTTTCGCCCTCACCGCGCGACCTTCAAGAGTAGCTCCGCGACCCTCCTTGGGGGTGCCGCCGGGATCCCGAGCCGGGCGCTCCTCGCCGCCTGGTAGGGCTTCCCGGCGGCGAGGACGGGAACCGCCCCGGCCCGCAGCGCCTCCACGAGGTTGTCGAGCCTGTCGTCGACCATGAAGGCGCCCGCGCCCGGCCTACCCGAGAGGATGGCCGCTACCATGCTCCTCTTGCTCGGGCCGTAGCCGCTGTCCCTGCTCACCACGCCGCGCACCTTGCCGAGCACGCCCAGCCTCCGCAGAGCCTCCACGGCCGCGCTGTGAGCCTGCTTCGTCACGACGTACACCTCGTAGTGCTCGCTGAGCTCCTCGAGCACCTCCCGGCCCAGGAGGTAGGCGGAGCGCTCGAGAGCCTGCACTTCGTGGGACGCCGCCAGGGACGAGGCCTCCGCGTACCTCGCCCTGTCGCTCCTCCAGAGCCGGGCCAAGGCACTGGCGAAGTACTCGCCCTCCCTCAGTAGGCCCCTCACCCTCAGCTCCCGGTACACCAGCGCCCAGTTCACGCGGAGGTCGACAATGACGCCGTCAAGGTCGAGGAGCAGGAGCCTTTCGTTTTTCGAGGCTGCATCGAGGAAGATCCGTGCCCACTCCCCGAGCTCCCTACTTGCCCCCTCGAGGTACCCGCGCCACCTCTTCTTCTCGGCGGGCAGCCTGGAGAGCGCTACCCACAGCTGCGCCGCCACCCGGCCGGGGTCCGCGGGGTCCACGTCGCTCCCCCCTCTGAAGCTGAAGCGCGCTAGCTCGGTCCACGCGCTGGGGACCTTGGCGAGGTAGCGGAAGCCATCGAGCACCCACGCGAAGCTGCCGCGCTGGGCCCGCAGGCGCTGGGAAAGCTGGCGGGCTTTCTCGGGTCCCTCGGTGACTGCCACGACGAGGACCGCGGGGAAGTGGTAGCCCAGGCTCACGGGGAGGTCGAGGCTCCCCCAGAACTTCGGGTTGAGCTCGACGACGTAGTACTGGCCGCTCTCGAGGTCGTACTTCAGCTCGACCATCAAGGGCCCCGTCCAGCGGAGCTTCTCGACGATGCGCCTGCCCACCCGGTAGAGGAGCGGGTCCAAGACAGGCCCCCGGGCCGCCATGCTCGCCCCGCCGGTGGGGTCCCTCTCGACGAGCCTCTCGTGCGTGAACTCGAGGAGCGGCACCCCTTCGTGCGCCACGGCATAGTAGCCGCGCGCCACCCCGGGCACGAACTCCTGGACGAGGCACTCGCCTCTCCTCCTTGCCTCCTCGGCAGCGCTCGACCGCGACAGGTGATAAGTCGGGTTCGAGGCGTCGCCCAGCCCCTTCACGACGAGGGGTGGCTCCAGGTCCGCGACGAAGTCGAGCCCCCCGCCCCGCTTCACGACTACCTGCTTCGGGACCCTCGCCACGCCACCGAGGAGCTCGGGGAGGCTTGCCTTGTCGGACGCTGCTAGGGCGGCCTCGTAAGGCGGGGCAGCGAGAGCCACGCCCCTGGACTCGAACTCGCCCCTGAGCCTCGCCAGCGCCATGACGTCCGCGAAGTCCACGGGGACGGCTACGCTGCAGCTGAGCTCCTCCGCTGCCCGAAGCACCGCTCTGGCCCACAGCTCCGAGGGCCTCGGGGCCTTGACCAGCAGCCTCCGGTCGAAGTACCGCGAGAAGAGGTAGGGGTGCCTAGTGTGGAAAACGCCCACCACCCTCAGCTTGAGCACCGCGCGCAGCGACCTCGCTACCGCGAGCGCCT
>JAGDWA010000103.1 GCA_023269735.1 Thermofilum sp. | reverse complement strand
GAGCCGGCCGACCCCGGCGAGGGGCGCGAGCCCGAGCGGGAGGCCGAGGAGGAAGAGGAGTGGATCGACCCCGGGCTTGCCGACGAGGGGGAGCTGGTCTTCCCGGACTACGACGAGTCGAGGCTCGAGCGGCTCCGCCTCGAGGCCGAGGAGGCGTACTACGAGCTCAGCGAGCCCGAGCGGGATGCCGAGGGCGGGGGGGCATGAGGAGGGAGAGGTGGGTCGTTGAGGAGGAGGCCAGGGTGGCGCTGAGCGGGGCCGCGGTTAGGGTCGTCAAGAGCAGGGCCGGGCGGGCCGAGCGCGTCACGGTCTACGTGTCGATGGGGGGCGAGGAGCGGCCGGTGCTGACCCTCGAGTGGCGCGGCGGCTCGTACTTCGAGCGGTTCACCCCGTTCTACGGGCCGGAGCTCGAGGCGTGGGGGTGCGAGGAGCCGTGCGAGGGGTGATGGGCATGGGGCGCAGCGTGGGCAAGGAGGTGAGCTTCAGGCTGGGCGCGCTGTACACCCTGCTACTGGTGCACCGGCTCGGGGGCGTCCCGGCCGCGGCCGCAGCGCGACTGCTCGAGCTCGAGAGGTCGAGGAGGGGCCTCCCGGTGTCGCAGCGGATGATCAGGTACTACGTGGGCTGGCTCATCCGGATGGGGTACCTGGAGGCCGGCCTGAGCGGCGGGAGGGCGGTGCTCCGCCCCAGCCCCGCCGGCCTGGTGGAGCTGGAGAGGGCGTTCGGGCCGCTGGCCGCCGGCAGCACCGGCTGAGCCGCCGGGGCAGAAAAAGGGCCTTTTTTTCTCCCCCTCCCGAGGAGGGGTGGCCTCCCCCTCGCAGCCCCTACTCGGCCTGCCCGAGCCTCGCCTCCAGGGCCTCGGCCTCGGCCCTGAGCCTCTCCCTCAGCTCGTCCATCCTCGACAGCAGGTACCTCATCTCGGCCAGGATCCTCTCGCCCTCCTCGCGCTTGGCGAAGGGGCGGCGGGCCTGGCTCACCAGGTTCTCTATGGCGCGGACGGCCTCCTCGGCGTAGCTGTGGTGGAAGAGGTTGCTCAGGGGCTGGCGGAGTATCCTGCCGGCGTGGACGTAGCTGTCCCTGGGGCCCAGGTAGCAGAAGCGGGCGCTGCGGCCCTGGCGGTGCCTGACCCTGAGGTACACCTTGCCGCCGCTCTTGTACTCCTCCAGGGTCCCGGTGGAGCCGCACCGCGGGCACACCACCTGTCCTAGGGTCAATTTTGTCCCCCGCAACCACAGGGGGTGGAGGGGGGCATAAACCTTGCGCTTATCCGGAAAAAGCGCCACCCCTGTGGCGGAACACCTCGCGCAGCTCCATCCACTTGCCGCGGACCATCCTCACCCTGCGGTACAGCGCGGCCACCCGCTGGCCTATCTCCACCTGCTCCCTCAGCGTCACCTCCTTCCTCAGGTGGAGCCACGGGTAGTAGACCCTCGCGAAGAAGAGCCTGAGGACCCTGTCGGCCCTGAGGAAGCGCTGCCGCAGGCTGTACAGGAGCTCTCGCTTGAGCTCGGAGCCCCTGAGGTGGCCCCTGCCCTGGACGACGTAGACCCTGTCGTCGCTGATGCCCTCGAGCCCCTTGACCTCGCTGTAGATGGCCTCCACCTCCCCCGCGGCCCACTCGACGTCCCTGGACACGCTCGCGAGCGTGCTCAGGAAGTCGGCCACGACCTCCGCGCTGAGCGGGTCGCTGCTGGACGCCCCGTCGGCCACGGCCTCCACCTTCTCCACGTCGTACAGGAGCCGCAGCCCGTACCTCAGCCTGTCCTCCTCGAGGCACCTCAGTATGTAGCGCCTCACGAGCTTGGAGACGCTGATCCCCTCGGCCCGCGCTATCCTCTCGAGCATCCTCTTCTCCTCCGGCGTCACCTGCACGCCGATTATCGCGAAGCCGTTGGGGAACTCGCTCTTCCGGGGCATGCCGCCCCTGGGATTGCGCCCCTTCTATTTAAACGTAGCTTTCCGCGGGCGGCGGCTGGGGGGCTCCGGGAGCGGGGGCGCCCCGGCCCCCCGCAGGGCCGCGGCCAGCCTGGAGGCCACGCGCCTGCAGTACGCCAGCCTGGACGGCGTCAGGCCCCTCCTGACCCTCTTGTCGCGCAGCGCCCACTCGAGGCACTCCGGGGCCGCCAGCAGGACGTAGATGACGTACGTGACGTTCGCGCGGCCCCACCCGCGGCCCCACAGCGCGTGCATCCGCCCCCTGACGTACTCCGTGTACGTGGGGAGCCTCTCGGAGCAGTACTCGTCGCTGGGCATCAGATCAGCTCCACCCTGCGCTCGGGCCTGAGGCGCTCGAGCAGGCCGGCCAGGAGGCCGCCGGCGGGGCCCGCGCCCCCCTGGGGCTCCGCGCCCTCCTCCAGGTCGACGCCCCTCAGCCCGCTCGCGCGCCCCTCCACCCAGCCGGCCAGGTAGAGGCACGCCGCGGCCGCGAACCCGCCCACCATCGCGGCGACCAGCGCGGGGCTCACCAGCCCGCCCACGAGCCACACCGTGAGCACCCCCCCGAGGGCCACCAGCGCCCACTCGAGCAGCAGCACGGCCAGCGCGGCGGCCGTCCCGTCGACCCCGTGCAGGAACCCGATGCCGAAGAAGACGGGCACCGCCAGCAGGTAGCCCAGCCCGATCGCCGGGTGCACTAGCGCGAAGTGCGCCACCGACAGGGCCCCCAGGGCCAGGAGCGCGGCCTCCGCGGCGCGGGGCTGCAGCCTCAGCTGCAGCCTCAGCTTGGGCCTCACGGTGCGGTAGTGCGCGC
>JAGDWA010000135.1 GCA_023269735.1 Thermofilum sp. | reverse complement strand
GCAGGTAGAGAGAGCTGAGGAAGGGGTCCACGAGGCCGCCGTGGACCAGGTACGTCGCCGCCGTGACCACCCCGAATGTCCCGACCACGATTAGGGAGGTCCCCACGGCCTTGAGGATGTCCACCCCGGTGCTGAAGAGCAGGCCTGGGACTACCAGGAACCCTCCCCCGATGCCGAAGAACCCCGACGCGAAGCCCACGGCAGTGCTGGTCATCACCAGCTTGAGCCAACCCGGCTTGCCGCGCGCGGAGGCCCCTCCCCTCTCTGCGGGCTCGCGGCCCAGCAGCACGTAGACTGCCATCGCGACCATCACGATGCCCAGCATGAAGACGAGCTGCGCCCCGCGAACCACGAGCCCCGCCCGCGCTCCGAGGTAGCTGCCCAGCGCGCCGAGCGCCGCGAAGGCCGCCCCTCCCTGACCTGCACGTTCCCCCTCCTCCAGTGGATGAAGGCGTTGATGTAGGCGTTGAGCCCCACGGCGAGCGCCGTGGTCCCTATCGCGAGGTGGCTGACGTAGTCCGCGGAGTAGCGCGGGTCGTAGGCGAGGCCCACGAAGTAGAGGAGCAGGGGTATCGCGAGTATCGAGCCGCCCCCGCCTATCAGCGCCAGCGAGAAGCCCACCGCGAACCCGCTCAAGGCTGTCAGCGCGTACTGGAGGGGGGTTAGGCCCAGCATGCCGCCTCCCGGCGAGGCGCCGGGGGGTTAAAAACCCTGTGGCTCCGCGATGCCTGCACGCCTCCGTGCAAGTGGCCGGGGCGACCCGGAGGAAGCTTACGCTGAGCGTCCGGTCGGCGCGGCTAAGAGGGCCGCGGGTAACCTTTAAAGGCCCCCTCCGGAGTTAGAAGCCTGTGGGGTCGCGCTGGGACTCACTTCAGCGGAGAATGCCCTTGGTAACCTCCGCCACGGGGCTGGCGATCGTCGTCGTTGTCTTCCTCACGGCTCTGCACTTCGCGCTGACCTACCAGCGAGTACCCGTCCCGGGCGACCTAGGGCAGGGGATCTGGGCGCTCGCCACCGAGGGGCTGTACCTGCTGGGGAAGGTCGCCTTCCTCTCGGTGGCCCTCGCGGCTGGCGTGCAGCTCGTGAGGTACGGCCTCTCCGCGGGTAGGAGCGAGTATGCGGCTTAGGCTCCTGGCCTACGCGCTCGCGGGCCTCGCGGTGCTCAGCTTCCTGCTCCCCCTGGCGCTGCTGGCGAGCCACGTGCTGGGGGGTAAGCCGCTGGTGCGCTACAGCCTCAGCGTGGTGGGCGTCGAGCCCCCGGATAGGCTCAGGGTCGCGCTCACGGCTACGTACGAGGGCCCCGTCCCCATCAGCAAGTACTCGGTGAGGGTTGAGCCGAGCTGCCCCGGCTGCGCCCCTGCAGTGGCTAGCGGGGATGAGCTGAGGCCGGGCAGCAGCCTGCGCTTGGAGTTCGTGGTCAGCGGGAGGGCGGGCTACGCCGTGAGGGTGGTGGCCGAGGGCTACCTCGCGGGGATCTACAGGTTCAAGGCCGTTTACAGCGCCGCGGGGGCCCCGGGTGCGTAGCGTGCGGGGGAGGCTGTGGCGGATCCTGCTGGGCCTCGGGGGCGCGCTGACCGGGGCTTTCTCAGCTGGGCTTTGGATCGCGCTGGCTTTCGCGCTCACCCCCCGCGCCCCGCTCGCAGAGGGCGAGGTAGGGCGGCTCCTCCTGCTCCTCGTGGCCCTCGCAGCGGCGGTCGGCGGCTTCTCGGCGGCCCTCTACGACCACCCTCTCAGCCCGCTCCTGAGGCTCCTGGGGAGGCTGCTGGGCGTCTTCGCCCTCCTCCTCGCCCTGGGCGGCGGCGTGGTGAGGGTATCGCTGCCCGGGCTGTACCTGGAGCTGGACCTCTCCCCGCTCGTCTGCGTCGCCGCCCTCTCCTACGTCGTCGTCCCCACGCTGGTGGACTACGCGGACTACCACCTAGCCTCGCTCGAGCTGGAGGAACCGGATTTTCGCGAGTAACCGATTTAGGAGCTTACCCGCGGCCTCAACCGGAGCGATGGCGAGGGAGCAGCGGCTGAGGAGGAAGCTCGGGCTGCTGGGGGTGTTCAGCTTCGGGTACGCCGACGTGGGCGCCGGCATCTACATGACCCTGGGGCTCGTGGCGGCCCACGCCGGCCCCGCGACGCCGATCGCGTACGCGATCGCGAGCATCTCGTACCTCTTCACGGCGCTGAGCTACGCGGAGCTCAGCTCCTCCTTCCCCGAGGCCGGTGGGGGGATGATCTTCGCCGAGAGGGCTTTCGGGAGGTTCGCGGGCTTCCTAGCCGGGTGGAGCCTCCTCCTGGACTACATCGTCACGGGCTCGATCTTCGCCCTCTCCGCCACGGGGTACCTGGGCCACCTCTTCCCCGTGCTCAAGACGGACCCGTACTTCGGCATCACCGCCGCGCTCCTCGTCGCCTCGCTCGTCGTCCTGAACATCATAGGGATCAGGGAGTCCGCGACTGTGAGCTCGATCCTCGTGGTGATGGACATCCTCGGCCTCTCGACGATAATGCTCGTCGGCTACGCGACCAGGTTCAAGCCCTTCTTCGACCAGATAGCGCTGGGGACCAACCCCTCGTGGGAGGGCTTCCTCTACGGATCCACCCTGGCCATGGCGTCGTACCTGGGCATCGAGGTGGTGTCCCAGGCCGCGGGGGAGACGCGGAGGGCGGGCTCCACGATACCCAGGGCCGTGAAGCTCGTGAGCGCGGTGGTGATCCTCCTCGCCATCCTCTTCTCGACCTTGGCCATCGGCGTGGTAGGCTGGCAGGTTC
>JAGDWA010000144.1 GCA_023269735.1 Thermofilum sp. | reverse complement strand
GCACGAGCGAGCTCGAGGTCGCGCTCGATCTCAGGGCGTGCACCGTCGAGTTCCGGTGGAGCGGGGGCTCGCTGCTCGAGGAGGGGCGCGAGCTGAGGGCGAAGAGGGTCTTCGGCGAGGAGGCATACGAACTCAGGCAGGTCCTCTCGCTGGAGGAGGGCGAGGCCATCTTCGGCCTGGGGCAGCACGCCGGCTACAGCGCCCACGCGGGCCTCAACTACAGGGGCAGGGTGGTCTACCTGGCCCAGAGGAACGCGGACATCGCCGTCCCCTTCATGGTCTCGAGCAGGGGCTACGGCGTCCTCTGGGACGTCTACTCGATGGGGGTCCTCGAGTTCAGGGGCGGCAGGCTGAGGGTCTGGTTCGAGGCGGGCGACGCGCTCGACTTCTACTTCATCTACGGGCCCTCGATCGACAGGGTGATCGCCGGGTACCGCTGGCTCACCGGCCCCGCGCCGCTGCTGCCGAAGTACGCCTTCGGGTACTGGCAGTCTAAGGAGCGGTACGCGACGCAGGAGGAGATCGTGTCGGTGGCGCGCGAGTTCAGGAGGAGGGGCATCCCCATCGACATCATCGTCCAGGACTGGCAGTACTGGGGGAAGTACGGCTGGAACGCCCTCAGGTTCGACGAGGAGAGGTACCCCGACCCGGCCAAGATGGTCAAGGACCTCCACGACCTCGGCGTCAGGATCGTCATCTCCGTCTGGCCCTTCTTCGGCGAGGAGACGGACGCCTACCGGGAGGCGGCGGAGCTTGGCCACCTGGTGCCGGGCACCGGCCTCGTCAACGTGTTCAGCGAGGGCGCCAGGAGGTGGTTCTGGGAGAAGGTGCGGGACGCCTTCCTCAGGATCGGCATCGACGGCTGGTGGCTGGACGCCACGGAGCCCGAGGTCAGGCCCATGCTCATCTACTCCACCTGGCAGCGCGAGCTGAGGGTCGACGGGGGGCGCATGTACAGGTACCTGAACCTCTGGCCGCTGCTCGAGTCGAGGGCGGTGTACGAGGGGCAGCGCAGGGACAGCGGCAAGCGCGTGCTGATCCTGACGCGCTCGGGCTTCGCCGGCATCCAGCGCTACGGCGTCGTGAACTGGAGCGGCGACATCACGGGCGACTGGACCACCCTCAGGGCGCAGATCTGGGCCGGCCTGAACTACTGCCTGAGCGGCCTGCCGTGGTGGTGCACGGACATCGGCGGCTTCTTCAGCGGGAGCCCCGACAGCGAGGGCTACCGGGAGCTCTTCGTGCGCTGGTTCCAGTGGGGCGCCTTCTGCCCCATCTTCAGGGTCCACGGGACGTACTTCCCGAAGGAGCCGTGGCGCTTCGGGCCCGAGGTCGAGAAGATCCTCGTCGACTACATCAGGCTGAGGTACAGGCTCCTGCCCTACATCTACTCGCTGGCGTGGAGGGTGTACAGCGAGGGCTACACGATGATGCGGCACCTCGCCATGGACTTCCCCGACGACCCCGAGGCGGTGGAGGCCGACGACGAGTTCATGCTGGGGCCGTCCCTGCTCGTCGCGCCCGTGACGACGCCCTCGACCTACGAGCGCGACGTCTACCTGCCCAGGGGCCTCTGGTACGACTTCTGGACCGGGAGGCCCCACTGGGGAGGGCGGTACGTGAGGGTGCCCTGCCCCCTCGAGAGGATCCCGGTGTTCGTCAGGGCCGGCTCGATCCTCCCGCTGGCCCCGCCGGGCCTGAGGAGCGCCATGGAGAGGGTCGGGGAGCTGGAGGTCAGGGTCTACCCGGGCAGCGACGGTTGGTTCGCGCTCTACGACGACGACGGGGAGACCTACGGCTACGAGGAGGGCGCGTACGCTCTGGTGCCGATGGAGTGGCGCGACGCGGACTCCACGCTGGTGGTCGGCGACAAGCGGGGGGCCTTCGAGCTCCCCGAGCTCAAGCTGAACGTGGTGGTGGTCAGGGAGGGGAGGGGCGCGGGCATCGAGGCGCCCAGGGAGGTCGACGCCGCGATCACCTACGCCGGCAGGCGGGTGGAGGTGAGGCTGGGCGGGGCGTAGCGGCTGACCGGGGCCTCGAACTTCCGGAATACATAAGGGTATTTTAGCGCGCCCACCCATCCCGCGGCGATGGCGGCTCAGGCGAGGGACGTGGGCGAGATCGCCTCCAAGAGCTTCGAGTTCATGGTCAAGCTCACGCGCGACGTGGGGAACCTCATCCTCCTCATCGTCCTCAACCTGATCCCCATCGTCAACTTCATCGTGCTGGGCTACTTCGTCAGGGTGGTGAGGCGCGACGCCAGCGAGCCCCCCAAGCTGGGCGACTACGGCGCCCTCTTCGTCGAGGGCCTGAAGCTCGTCCTGGCCGCCCTGATATACATGCTGATCCCCCTCGCTATCCTCATCGTGGCCCTCATCGCGGCTGGCGCGGGCTGGGCGCTCATCGGTCTGTTCCTCCGCCCCCGCTTCCACTTCCACTGGGCCTTGGTGCTGGCGCTGCTGGCCCTCCTCCTGCTGCTCGTGATCCTCTTCTTAGCCACGCCGGTGCTGGCGATCTACATGAGGACGGGCGACTTCTCCAAGGTCTTCGCGTTCGGCGAGGGGTGGGACCTCGTGTCGGCGTTCGGGCTGGGCAACTACGTCCTCCTCCTCGTGCTCCTCCTCGGCTTCGACGTGATCGCGTACGCCGTGGGCTCGCTGCTGCCGTGGGTCGGCCCGGCGGTGGTCGGAGTCTTCGCCATGGCCTTCACGTTCAAGGCGGTCTCGCTCTTCGTGAACGTGAAGTACCCGCCCTCCGCCTGAGCGCGAGGAGTCGGGCGGCCGGCCCC
>JAGDWA010000062.1 GCA_023269735.1 Thermofilum sp. | reverse complement strand
CCCGCCCCGGCCACCGCGGCGTCGCCCCTCGCCATGAGCACCAGGTACCCCTCGAGCCAGAGGGGCGAGGAGAGGGCGATCGCCAGTGAGAACAGCAGGGCGGCGCCCAGAGCCTCGCTCGCGGCCCTCGAGGCGACCTCCCACTTGCCTGCGCCAACGGCCTGCGACACGACGACCATGAGCCCGCCGGCGAAGACTAGGAGGACTGCGTTCAGGAGGAGGAAGAGGTACGATGAGACGCCCACCGCCGCCACCGCCTCGGTCGAGAGCGCCGACACAGCGGCCAGGCCCACTAGGCTTAGCACGGCGTCCGCCAGCACCCCGACAACGATGGGCAGCGCTAGCCCGACGACCTTCGAGGGCACGTTCTGCCCCCCGGGCTCCGGCGCTTAACCGCTGCGCGCCGGGCGGCCGCGCTACCCGCCCCCGAGGACCTCGCTCAAGGCCTCCGCGATCGCGGGCGCCACCGGGACCCTGCTGATGGGGCTGAGGACGGTGTCGGTGCCGACTAGGTCGGCCAGGCCGAGCTGCAGCAGCCTCTGGTAGGCGCGCCCGACGAGGAGGGGGTGGACGCAGGCCACGATGACCTCCCCGCACCCCATGCCCCTCAGCACCCTGACGGCCTCGACGATCGTCCCGCCCGTGCTGATGATGTCGTCCACGATCACCACGGGCCTCCCCCTCACGTCGGCCCCGCGGGCCTCGATCCTCACCTCGGTGGGGGAGAGCCTCCTCTTCTCGAGGACCGCGTACTCGAGCCCCAGCTCCTCCGCCATCGTGCGGGCCCACTGCTCCGCCTCCTCGTCGGGGCCCACCACGACCCCTCCCCTCACCCTCTCGGCGTGGTGCGCCCTAACGTACTTGGCGAGCTCCCTGACGCCCGTGATGTTCCTGAACCTGGCGCCGAAGAGGGCCGCGGGGTCGCTGATGCGGTGCAGGTGCATGTCGACCGTGTACACGCTGTCGGGGCCCACGGCCCTGAAGAGCTTGGCCAGGGTGGCGATGCTGACCGCCTCGCCCGGCTTGAAGCGCTCGTCCTGGCGCGCGTAGGCCATGTACGGTATCACCGCGTGCACCTCGCTGGCGCCGAGGTCCCTCAGGGCGTCCAGGGTGAGGAGCGTCTCGACGAGGGACTCGTTGGGCTCGCGCTGCAGCGAGTTCACGTACACCACGCGCCTGCCGGCCACGTCGCTCAGCACCCTCACGTAGGTCTCGCCGTCGGGGAAGCGCTGGACCTCGACGCCCCCCAGCTCCGCCCCGAGCAGCCTGGCCAGCTGCACCGCCACGTGCTCGCCCTGGCTCCCCCCTATGACGATCGGCCTGCCGCCCATCGGGGGGTGGGCCGGTTGGCCGTATTTTACGCTTGCCCGCAGCGGTCGCAACCGATTTTAGCGCGGCCCGCCGGCGGCTCGGCGTGGGCGGAGGGGTCTCGCGCCTGGGCAGGGTCGTCGGCTACGAGCGGGGGGCTAGCTTCGCTGTCTTCGACTGCGGCGGCCCGAAGCTGAGGGTCGCCGCGGTCGCCCCGGGGGTCGTCCGGGTGACGCTGGCCCCGGACGGGGCCTTCGCGGAGGAGTCGTACGCCGTCGTTTGGCGCGGTGAGGCGCCGGTCGCCGTGGAGGACCTGGGCGAGATCGTGGCGGTGAGGGCGCAGGGGGCCACGGTGATGGTCAGCAAGGACCCCTGCACGCTCGCCGTGCTAGACGCGGAGGGGCGCTACGTCTGCTCCACCCACGAGCCGACGGCGGAGTGGAGCCCCTCAAGGTGGGGCGGCCACGCGGTCAGGTTCTACGTGAGGCTGCACGCCGACGACCGCTTCTACGGCCTCGGCGAGAAGGCGCTCCCCCTCGACAGGCGGCGGTACAGGGTCACGATGTGGAACACCGACGCCTTCGGCTACCGCACCGGTACGGACCCCCTCTACATGAGCATCCCCTTCGTCATCGTGGCGCGCAAGGGCCTGGCCTACGGGGCCTTCTTCGACAACCCGTACAGGACGACGTTCGACCTGGGCGCGACCTCCGAGGAGTGGTGGAGCTTCGAGTCGGAGGGCGGGCAGCTCGACCTCTACATCATCCTGGGCCCCACCCTCAAGGAGGTCGTGGAGAGGTACACGCAGCTGACCGGCCGCATGCCCCTGCCCCCGCTCTGGGCGCTGGGCCACCAGCAGTCCAGGTACAGCTACTACCCGCAGGAGCGCGTCCTCGAGCTCGCGGAGCGCTACAGGAGGGAGGGCGTGCCCTGCGACGTGGTATACCTGGACATACACTACATGGACGGCTACAGGCTCTTCACCTGGGACCCCAAGCGGTTCCCGAATCCCGGGGAGATGGCGGAGAAGCTGCACGCGATGGGCTTCAAGCTCGTAGCGATCGTCGACGTGGGCGTGAAGCTGGACCCCTCCTACCCCGTCTTCAGGGAGGGCGTCCTGAACGACTACTTCGTGAGGATGCCGAACGGGGACCTGTACGTGGGCAAGGTCTGGCCCGGGCTCTGCGCCTTCCCCGACTTCACCAAGCCGGAGGTGAGGAGGTGGTGGGGCGACCTCCTCAGGGGGCTCGTTGAGAGGGGCGTGGACGGCATCTGGCTCGACATGAACGAGCCGTCAGTCTTCGAGGTGCCCACGAAGACGATGGACGCCGAGGCCGTGCACGCCGGCGGACCCCACGCGAAGGTCCACAACGTCTACGCGCTGCTCGAGGCCCAGGCGACGTATGAGGGCCTGCTCAGGCTGAGGCCGGGCAGGAGGCCCTTCATCCTGACGAGGGCCGGCTTCGCCGGGAGCCAGAGGTACGCGGCCAAGTGGACCGGGGACAACACGAGCGACTGGGAGCACCTGTGGCTCCAGATCCCAATGCTCCTGAGCCTGGGCCTCAGCGGCGTGCCCTTCGTGGGGGCGGACGTTGGGGGCTTCTTCGGCAGGCCCAGCGCGGAGCTTCTGGTCAGGTGGTACCAGGTGGCGGCCTTCACGCCGCTCTGCAGGAACCACCAGTGCATGGGCAGCTACGACCACGAGCCGTGGTTCCACGGCCCCCGCGCCAAGGAGGCCATCGTGAGGGTGCTGGAGCTCCGCTACAGGCTCCTCCCCTACATCTACTCGCTGTTCTACGAGCACTTCAGGAGGGGGTACCCCGTGATGCGGCCGCTGGTCTTCGAGTTCCCCGACGACGAGGAGGCCGGCAGGGTGGACGACGAGTTCCTGCTGGGCCCCTCACTGCTCGTGGCCCCCGTCCTCAGGGAGGGGGCTAGGAGCAGGGAGGTCTACCTGCCCAGGGGGGTCTGGTACGACTTCTGGACCGACAGGGCCTACGAGGGGCCCCGCTGGCTCACCGTGGACGCCCCTCTGGACACCGTGCCCCTGTTCGTCAGGGAGGGGGCGGTGCTGCCGATGTGGCCGCCGATGCGCTACGTGGGCGAGAGGAAGCCCGACCCGCTCTACCTCCACGTCTACGCCGGCAGCGGCAGCTTCGAGCTCTACGAGGACGACGGGGAGACGCTGGAGTACACGCGGGGGGCCTACGCCCTCACGAGGATCTCCGTCGAGAGGGGTCCGGGGCGGCTGAGGGTGGAGGTGGGCGGCAGGGAGGGCTCCTACGAGCCGGGGAGGAGCTACGTGGTCATCGTCCTCCACGGCGTCGAGTCGGTGAGGGCCGCGCTGAAGGACGGCGAGGAGCTGAGGGAGAGGGTCCAGCCCGACCAGCCCGCCGAGGGCCTGACGACCGTCGAGGGGAGGCCGTCGGTCAAGGTGAGGGACGACCGGAGGGGCTTCAGGGTGGAGGTCGTGCTCTAAGCGACCGTCGAAGAGGGGAAAACGGGGAGCGTGGGAACCTCTACTTCCTCCTCCTCAGGACTATGAACGCTATGAGCGCAACGGCTACAGCGGCGGCCGCGGCGTAGACCACGAGCATCACCGGCGGGCCCTTGGCCTTCCTAGCCTCCGCTGCCGCCTCCAGCTTCATCGCCGACAGCAAGTGGCCCCTGATGACGTCGATGCCCTCGCCCCTCTGCACCATGTCCCTCACCTCCCCCACTAGCCTCAGCGCCTCCTCCAGCTCGCTCGAGCTCCTGTAGAACACGAGGAGCGCGTTGAGCCTCACGAGGACCCCCGGCGTCAGCTGGAAGTTGAAGAAGAGCCAGTTGCGGAGCGAGTACGTGTTGCCGCCCCACTGCCTGTTGTCCTCCACGTGCACGCTCATCCCGCTGGGCCAGGCGTCGCCGAAGACGGCGAGCACCACGCCCGCGTCGCTGTCGTAGGGCGCCACCCACGCGAAGCCGTTCGGGAAGGCGCTCCCCTCGACGACCCAGGTCCCCGGGACGTGCTCCTCCCTGAGCTTGACTCTCTTCTCGGTCCCGTTCATCAAGATCATCCTGACGGTCTTGCCGGCGAAGAGCGCCACCGGCAGGTCGAGGTCCCACGCCATCCCCGAGAAGTTCGAGGGCTTCTGCGCGGTCAGGTTCAGCTCGACGAGCATCGCGTTCACGCCGACCCAGGCCCTCTCGCTCCACGAGACCTGTGCGAAGGAGCACTGGAACACGCCGCTGAAGCTAGCGTCCACGTCGCCCGCCGAGGCCTTGAGCGACACCCAGTTGTCCTGCCAGCTGCAGGCGTCGACCCACTGCCAGCCGGGCCCCCAGGTCCTGAAGACGCCCTGGCTCACCGTGAAGCCCTTGTACCTCACCTGGAAGACGCCCTTCGTGCTGAACGCCACCTCGACCCCGTCGACGTCGTAGCTAGCCTGCGCGAAGGCGAGCAGCGCCAGCAGGGCTGTCGCGGTCAGGAGGGCTAGCGGGCCTCGCCGCCTCCACGGGCGGCTCACGCGAGTAATCCGTAAACTCCCTTATTTAACAATTACTCAGGGGATTTAACAATTACCAGGCTCTGAGCAGGGCCTCGTGCGCCCGGGCGAGGAGGTGGTCCTCGCCCGGCGGCGCGAGCAGGGCGAAGTGGTACCTGCCCACCTCCAGCAGCGGCAGGCCCAAGTCGCCCGCCACGGCCTTCGCGTACCTCTCGGCCCCGTAGCCGACGAAGACCACCCTTCCTCCGCGCAGGGCGACGGCCTTCAGCTCGGGGGGCGCGAGGTCGCCCGTGACCAGGGTGCCGCTCGGCGGGCTCGACCCCACGACGACGCGGACGCCGGAGCCCAGGATCGGCTTGAAGGTCAGCGGGTGGAAGCGCTTCACGCCCAGCTCCGCCATCACGTCGGCCTCCCGCACGCCGACCTGCTTCAGAGGCCGCGCGGAGGGGACGGCGCTGGGGTCCGCGGTCATCAGGTAGGGGGCGTCCGTGACGAGGAACAGCTCGTCGGCACCCAGGGCCCTCGCGACGATCGTCGCCGTGAGGTCCGAGGCGCCCCTGCCCATGGTCGTCGTCCGCCCGTCCAGCGTCGAGCCCACGAAGCCGGCGACGACGACCGCGTCGCAGCGGGAGAGCAGCGGCCCGACCCTCTCCCTCACCCTAGCATAGCACTCGGGGAGGAGCGGGCGGGCCGAGCCGAAGCCGTCGTCGGTGATCACGCCGGCCTCGCCCCCGTCCAGCGGGACGGCCCTCAGGCCCAGCCCCCTTAGGGCGGCTGCCATGGTGATCGCGGAGAACCTCTCCCCCAGCGCCAGGATCTCGTCGAGGAGCCACGGGGAGGGGTGGGAGAAGTAGGCGCGGAAGGCCCTCCAGCCCCGCTCGACCAGCTCGGGGACCCCCTCCGCCCCCAGCTCCCTCGCCGCTTCGGAGAGGGAGAGGAGGAGCCCGCGGGCCGCGCCCTCGTCGCCGCGCGCCGCCGCGCTGAGCAGCGCGTCCGTGACGCCCCTCATGGCCGAGACGACCACCACCCGGGCCCCGAGGTCCGCGACCAGCCGGGCGCAGCGCTCGTAGTCCGCGGCGCCCCTCAGCATGGACCCCCCTACCTTCGCCACGCGCACGGGGGCGCGCGCCCCCCACCCCGCTTATAAACATTGAGCATCAATCACCCCCACTCATTATTACCCGCGCTCATGGGGGCCCGAAACGGATATCAGGTCCCCCCGGCCCGCAGGGCCGTGAGGGACCTGCTGAGGGAGGCCCTGAGCGCGGCGAGGGAGGGGCCGCTGACGCCCCAGGCGCTGGCCGAGCGGCTCGGCCTCAGCAGGGGGGAGGTGGAGGCCCTGATCGGGGCGCTCCTCTCCCACGGCTACGTAAGGGAGGTGGGCGCAGCCCAGTGCGCAGCCTGCCCGCTGAAGGGGTGCCCCCTCAGGGGGGCGGTCGGGTCGGTGAGGGTCTACGAGCTGACAGAAAGGGGCAGGAGGCTCATCGGGGCTCAAGCCTGATCTTGATCACGTCGCCGACGACCGTCACCTCGTAGCCGTCCCTCCTCAGCAGGTTCACCGCCTCGATGACCTCGTCGTAGCTGTAGCCCTCCGCCTCCAGCTCCGGCACAAGCACCCTCCCCACGCCCCAGAGCGAGTCCCTCGACGCGATCGTGAGCATCCTGGCCGCCAGCTCTTCCGCCCTCCTCGACCCCGCCACGGGGTGGGCGGGACGCACCCGGCTAAAAAGCGCGCCGCTCACTGCTCCCACGGGAACAGCGGGTGGGCGGGCAGGAAGAGCGCGTAGAAGTCGGGCCGCTCGACCAGCTGGCCCGTTCTCACCACGAGCACCGCGGTCTTCACTTCGCCAGCCCCCTTCGATTTCACCAGCTCCTTAGCGGCCCTCAGCGTCGAGCCCGTCACCGCCACGTCGTCGACCACGAGCACGCGCCCGCCGGCCAGCTGGGGCACCTCGTCGCGGACCGGCTTCGGGCCCCCTCCCGGCTCTGCCGCAAGCCCAGCTTCGCGCCTCCTGAACTCGACCGCGTAGACGCGCTCCACGTTCAGGCGGGCCGCGATGATGAGCGCCGGGTAGATGCCGCCGCGCAGCACCGCCACGATCGCGTCCACCCTCTCCCGCCTGACCTCCTCGGCCAGCGTCAGCGAGAGGCCCAGCACGTCGGACCACGTCAGCCTGGCGACAGGGGCGCCCATCGCCTCCCGCAGCCGGCTCGCGGCTGCGCAGTTAAGCTTTAGCCCGGCCCCCCGTGCGCCCCGCGTGAAGGTCTACCTGGCCGCCCCGATGCTGGGCGTGAGGAAGGCCCTGCCGGCGGTGAGGACCGTCGCCGCCAGGCTGGCGGGGGCGGGGCACGAGATCCTGACCCCCCACGTCCTCGACGACGTGCTCGACGTGGACCGGGGGCTGACGCCCGAGGAGGTGTACGAGAGGGACGTGGCGCTCCTGGAGGAGGCGGACGTCGTCGTGGCCGAGGTCAGCTACCCGAGCCTCGGGGTGGGCTTCGAGATCGCCTACGCCCTGCTGAGGGGCAAGAGGGTCGTGGCCCTGTGCGAGGAGGGGCGACTGAGGGAGACGTCGGCCCTCATCAGGGGCATCAGGGACCCCAACTTCAAGCTGATCACCTACAGGACCGCGGAGGAGGCCGCGGCCAGGCTGCTCGAGGAGCTGCGAAGCTTTAACCCCCTCCCCGCCGGGCGCCAACGTGGTTAAATGCGACTACTGCGGCGCTGAGATCGAGGGGCTGCCTTACAGGTGCAAGTACTGCGGCGGGACCTTCTGCGTCTGGCACCACCTGCCCGAGAACCACGAGTGCCCGGGGCTCCGCAGGGCCCTGAGCCCATCCCAGCTCGAGAGGGCCTGGGCGGCCCCCGTGAGGCCGGCGAGGCGCCACCGGGCCGCTTACGTCAGCCCCGGGGAGCTCGCCAGCCTGGCCGCGGGCGCCCTGGCGGTAGCCTTCGCCTGGGCCTACCCCTTCACCGCGCGCAGCCTCCTGGCCGCCGCCCTGGTGGCGCTGGCCGCCTACCTCCCCCACGAGCTCGCGCACAAGGCGATGGCGGAGCGCTACGGCTGCGCCGCGCGGTACGTCGTCAGCCCCTGGGGCCTCCTGCTCACCCTGGCCTCGGCCGCCCTGCCGGTGCGCCTCGTACTGCCCGGCTACGTGCTCATCGCGTGCCCAGCCGGGGCGGGGGAGGAGGGTCTGATCGCCGCGTCGGGCCCCCTGACGAACGTGGTGATCGGCTCGCTGGCCCTCGCGCTGTCGGGGGCGTGGCCCCTCCTGCGGAGCCTGGCCAGCGCCAGCGCCGTCATAGCCCTCTTCAACCTGATCCCCCTCGGCGGGCTCGACGGGAGGAAGGTGCTGAGGTGGAGGCCGGCCTGGTGGGCGGCGCTGCTGGCGGCCAGCCTGGCGCTCCTCCTGCTATCCTAGAGGTGCGCCCTGATCCAGGACAGCACCTCCCTCTCGATCTCGCGCCTCACGTGGTAGTCGTTGAAGACGTGGCCCGCGCGCACCTCCAGCAGCTTCTTCTCCACCCTCAGCTTCTCGTAGAACCTCCTGGCCTGGCCGATGGGGACGACCTCGTCGTCGACCGCGTGCACGATCAGCGTGGGCGCCTTCACCTCCTCCGCCAGGTGCATGACGGAGAACCTCATCGTCTCGGCGGCCCTCTCGGCGCGCAGCCTGAGCGCTCCCATGTAGACGTAGCCCTCCCTCACGGGCGGCTGGGGGATGCGCTGGGCCAGCTCGGGCCAGTCGAGGGCGGGGGCGAGGAGCACGAGGGCGGCCACGTCCTCCCTCCCGGCCGCAAGGCTCACCGCGACGCCGCCGCCCATGCTGAGGCCAACGACGGCGAACCTCGACGCGTCGACCCCGTCGAGGGTCTTGAGGAAGGCCGCCGCGTTCCTCGCGTCCTCGAGCGCGTACGATATCGTGAACTCCTCGAAGGGCAGCGGCGAGTCGCCGTGGCAGCGGAAGTCGAAGCGGAGCACAGCGTAGCCGTTCGCGCAGAGGAACCGGGCCAGGTCGGTGAAGAGCCTGCCGGCCTCGGTCTTGTTGCCGGTGAAGCCGTGGAGGAGGAGCACGGGCTTCGGCCTCGCGGCGCCCTGGGGGCGGTGGAGCACGCCCGCGAGCTTGAAGCCGGCGCTCGGGAGCAGGACCGGCTCCTCCGAGCAGCTCACGGGCCCCCTCCGCTTGAGGGCGGCTAAAAAGGGTTGCTGCGTCACGCTTTATTACCGATGGGCCCCCGGGGCAGCGTGGCGCCGTTCAGGATAGGGGTCACCATATGGTCGCTGGGCCTGACGCGGAGCTGGAGCGACCTCGAGAGGCAGCTCTCGACGGCGAGGGAGGTGGGCGTCGAGGGCGTGCAGCTGTGGGCCGTCGACTACGGCCCCCTGCCTGGCGGGGGCGAGCCCTGCCTGCTGGACCCCGACCGCTGCGGCCGCGACTGCAGGAGGAGGGTGGTAGAGCTGGTGGAGTCCTACGGGCTGAAGATCAGCGGCCTCTGCGCCCAGCTGAGCAGCCCGCGCAGGTTCGGCGGCCTCGACGACCCCGAGGGGCTGGACCTCAGGGTGGAGAAGACGTGCAGGGTGCTGGAGATGGCCGCCGAGATGGGCGCGCCGATCGTCACGACGCACCCGGGCCTGATCCCCGAGGACCCCCGCGACCCCGCGTACCCCGTCATCAGGGGCGCCATCCTGCGCGTGGCGAAGTGCGCGGAGGACGTCGGGGCCTACTTCTGCATCGAGACGGGGATGGAGCCCGCGCGAGTGCTCCGCAGGTTCCTCGACGACTTGGGGAGCCCCGCCGTCAGGGTGAACTACGACCCGGCCAACCTGCTCCGCTTCGGCGTGGAGGAGGTGGTGAGGGGCGTGGAGCTCCTGGGGCCCTGGATCGCCCACACGCACGCGAAGGACCACAACCCGCGGACGGGGAGCGCGACGGTGGGCGAGGGCCTGGTCCCGTGGCGCGAGTACCTCGCGGCGCTGAGGAGGGCCGGGTTCAGCGGCTGGCTCGCCCTTGAGGACGAGACCGGCCGCAACGTCGTCGAGTCGCTGAAGAGGGGGAGGGCCTTCCTGCAGCGCCTCATGGCGGAGATCTGAGCCGGCGGCGCGGGCCCCGGCGGCTCGCTGGAAGGGCTCATTAACCTCCCGATCTCTCCCCGCCCGATGGGGGCCGTGGGGCAGGCGGGCAACATAATACTGATCGTCTCCGACACGTTCAGGTACGACCTGCTGCACGGCAGGTTCGTCGTTAAGGGCTCGGTGAGGGCCCGGCTCAAGTACCTGGAGGGGCTGAGCTCCGAGGGGGTGGAGTTCACGAGGGCCTACCACGCCTCCTTCCCCACCGTCCCCCACAGGGCCGACCTCTTCACCGGCAGGTTCACCTTCACCCACTACGACTGGTCCCCCCTCCCCAGGGACTGGGTCACGCTGCCCCTGATGCTGAAGGGGGCCGGCTACACCACGATGATGGTGGCCGACACCCCCCACATCCTGAAGGACGGCTACCACTTCGACAGGGGCTTCGACGGCTGGGTGTGGGTGAGGGGCCAGGAGAACGACAGGTACAGGACGAGCCCGAGGGAGGTGAAGCTCCCGTGCAGCCCCTGGAAGCTCAGGAGCGTCGAGACAACGGTCCAGCACATCAGGAACAACTGGGGCAGGAGGCACGAGGAGGACTGGATCCCGGCGAAGACGGCGATGGAGGCCGCGAGGTGGCTGGAGGAGAACCACCGGGAGAGGTTCTTCCTCTACGTAGACTTCTTCGACCCCCACGAGCCCTGGGACCCGCCCGAGTGGTACGTGGACATGTACGACCCCGGCTACCGGGGCGAGGAGGTGATCTACCCCGTCTACGGCCCCTCCAGCTACCTGACGGAGGAGGAGCTGGCACACATCAGGGCCCTCTACGCGGCGGAGGCGACCCTCGTGGACAGGTGGATCGGGTACCTGCTGGAGAAGGTGGAGGAGCTCGGGCTCTACGAGGACACGACCGTCATCTTCACGAGCGACCACGGCTTCTACCTGGGCGAGCACGGGCTCGTGGGGAAGTCGATAATCGTCGGGAGGGCCCAGGGCTTCGCGCCCCTGTACGAGGAGGTCGCCCACGTGCCGCTGATCATCAGGTTCGCCGACAAGCTCGGCGTGGGCAAGGGGCTGAAGGTGGGAGCGCTGGTGCAGACCCCCGACATCGCGGCGACGGTGCTCGAGCTGGCCGGCGTCACCGACGCCGGCAGGTACGGGGTCCAGGGCAGGTTCCTGCTGCCCCTCGCGCTGGGCGAAAGGGAGTGGGCGAGGAGCGTGGCAGTCTCCACGCCCTCCTTGGCTAGAGGGGCTAGAGCCGGGCTGAGGGTCACCGTGACGAGCGGTGAGTGGTCGCTCATCCTCGCCTCCGAGGACAGCGCTAAGGGGGCCGAGGGGGTGGAGGAGACGCTCATCGTCGACGGGGTGCCCCGGGTCCTGAGGCCCTTCGGCCGGGTCGACACTGAGCTCTACAACCTGGCCTCGGACCCGCGCCAGGAGAGGGACCTGATCGAGGAGCGCGCGGACGTGGCGGAGGAGTTGCACCGGAGGTTCCTGAGCTTCCTGCTCGAGCTGGGGGCGGGCAGGGGTGTCGTGGAGCCCTGGCTCAGGTGCAGGAGGCTGGCGCAGAAGCGCGTGTGAGCTCGGGCAGCGAGCGCGTGTATTTATATAGACGCGTTCGTATGCCAGTACGACTTTCACGCGGGGGGAGGCCGTGGCGAAGGGCCTCAGGCCCAGGCGGCTCCTCGCGGTCGCAGCCGCTGCATCGGCTGCGGTCGCAGCCTTCCTCGGCTACTGGCTCCTCCGGCAGGCGGCGAAGGGCGTGGCTCCAACCCCCTACGCCTGGGACTTCCGCAAGCCGGGCACCCTAAGCGCCTACCTCGAGGCCACGCGGGGCGGGTACTGGGGGGTGAACGCGAGCGAGAGCGGGAGGCAGGCAGTCCACTCCCTGAGCGAGCCCCAGGTCACCAGGGAGGGGGTGAGCTTCGCCGTGGAGGACTTCGACCCCTGGTTCGCGTCGCCCCGCGTGCGCATCGACGCTGGCGCCCAGAGGTGGATCGTCGTCAGGATGGGCGTGAGGCCCGGCATCGGCAGCCTCCCCAGGGAGGTGAGGGTGTACTGGGTCACCGAGGACTCGCCGGAGCCCGGGGAGGACAAGGCGATGAGCTTCCCGATAATCCCGGACGGCGCCATGCGGACCTACGTCCTCGAGGTGGGCAAGCACAGCGCCTGGAGGGGCGTCGTGACCCAGTTCAGGCTGGACCTCGAGCCCGCCGACTGCCTGGGGGCCAGGTGGGTGATCCAGCTGATCGCTGTGCCGGCGTCCGAGGAGGAGGTAAGGCCTTACCGGGAGGAGTCCGGGAGGCCCGTGGAAGTGAGCTTCACGATCGAGAGGGAGGAGGACCTAAGGGGCTGGGTCATGCTGAACGGGCTGGCGCCTGCCAGGCTGACGAGGGACGGGCTCACCACCGTGGTGACGGGCTTCGACCCCTACATGCTGCTGCCGCCGCTCAGGGTCAACGCCGACTCGCAGAGGGTCATCATCGTTGGCATGAGGGTCAGGGGCAACGCGTCCCTCCTCAAGATCTACTGGGTCACCGAGGACTCGCCCAGCTGGGGCGAGGACAAGGCGATGACGTGGCCCATCACCGCCGACGGTGAGTTCCACGAGTACGAGATCGTCATGAACCACCCCGCGTGGAGGGGCACGGTCACCGCGATACGCTTCGACCTGGAGCCGCCCGACTGCTACGGCACCTACTGGGCGATCAAGTACGTCAGGATACCGGCCGGCCCCAAGGCGAGGGTGGAGGGGCTCAGCCTATCGAGGGCCCTGGTGCTGGTGGGCGAGCGCTTCCAGCTGAACGTCAGGCTGAGGAACGCGGGCTCGGGCCTCGCCAGGAGCGTAGTCTCCGTGAGGGCGTCGGAGGGGCTGAGCGTGGAGGGGGGCAGGACCATTGTCGAGCTGGGCTCGGGGGAGGAGAGGGTGGTGTCGTGGAGCGCCACCGCCTCCCGCCCCGGCTACGCCAGCCTGACGGTGGAGCTGGACGGGGAGCCGGCGCGAACGATCGTGTTCCCCGTCCTCGAGAGGGGGGCCCTCGACTGGGCCGCGGGGGCTGAGCCGCCGGGAGGCTGCAAGCTCTGCGAGCTGAGCGGGGGCTTCGCCGTGGTCAGCGGCGAACTAGCCGTGCTGGTCCCCAGAAGCGGCAGCGCCTACGCGCCCCCCATCCTGGCGCTGAGGGGTAGGGGCGGGTGGGAGCTCGTCGGAACGCTTCAGGTGGAGGTGAGGGCGGCGGGCAGGGGCGTCGAGACGTACCTGGTCGCCCCCAGCTCGGTGAGGGTGGATGGCGGCGCGCTCAGGCTCGAGTGGGGCGGGGAGGGGCTGGGCGTCGCGCTCAGCCTGGTCCCGCTCGGCGGGGGACTCGTGGGGTGCGAGGCTGAGCTCAGGGGCGCCAAGGGGGTCCTCCACTTCTCCCTCGGCCTCCACGCGGGCGAGCCCGGCTTCGGGGCCTCGAAGAGCGAGGCCCTCTTCCCGGGCCTCGAGTGGCTCGAGGGGGGCGAGCCATCCTCGAGCAACGTGACGGTGCCGCCCCCCTACAACCTGCGCGCGGCGCCCCACCCGCTGAAGGTGACGGTGCCCCTGATGGCCGTGAGGAGCGGTGACGCGCTTGTCGCCCTCCTCTGGAGCCCCCTGCAGGGCGGGGGCCTGGTGGCCCCCCAGTTCGCGTCGCCGAACTTCGTGGAGGGGCAGGCCAACCACCTGATGAGGGTCTTCGTCCCGCCCGCCTCGGCGGCGAGGGAGAACAGGGACGAGGCCGAGGCCCCCGTGGATGCGAGCAGGGAGCCGCTGCGGCTCAAGGCCTTCGTCTACGCCGCCCGCGCCACGAGCGTGCTCGAGGCCGTGAGGAGGTGGGTCGAGCTCTTCGGCCTCCCCGAGCCCTCGATGCCGAGGGGCCTCGAGGACGAGCTTCGCCTCTGCGCGAGGGCCTACCTCGAGAGCATGTGGGTCCCGGGGCGCGGGTGGCCCCACGCCGCCCCCGGCTGGGAGCCAGAGCCGTACCCCGGTTACGCGAACCTGCTGATCCTGATGGCCTGCGCGGAGCCCGACGCCCAGCTGAGGCAGAACCTGCTGAGCAGGGCCCGCGAGGCCCTCGAGCTCGCGGAGCGGAGGTGGGGCCCCTCCTCCCTCGTGAGCGGAGCCGGGTGCCACGTGCCCACCAACCAGCTCCCCTTCCTCCTGGGCCACCTGGAGGAGGGGCTGGCGGCCTGGTGGGAGCACGTCAGGGGGATCGTGCTGGGGCAGGGGAGCGACGGCGAGTGGGGCTTCCAGCCGTCCGAGAGGCCCTGCGGGCGCGAGGTGGCGGCCAAGCTGGGCGCGCCGGGGGCTAGGGAGGTCGGGATCACGGCCACCTTCGCGGCCGAGGTGCTGAGGTACGCTCGAGTCACCGGCGACCAGAGGGCGCTGAGGGCCGGCCTCAGGGCCCTCGCCGCGATGGAGAGGTACAGGGTGCCCCGGGGCGCCCAGACGTGGGAGATCCACGTGCGCGCCCCCGACCTGCTGGCGGCCGCGAAGGCCCTCGAGGCCTACCTCGAGGGCTACATCGCGACGGGGAACGCGACGTACCTCGAGCGGGCCAAGTACTGGGCCCTCGCTGGCCTGCCCTTCATCTACCTCTGGTCCACCCCCGACAGGCCGGTGATGGCCTACGCGACCATCCCGGTGTACGCCTCCAGCTGCCTCGCGGGGCCGGGCTGGTTCGGCGTGCCCGTCCAGTGGAACGGGCTCGTCTACGCCTACCACCTGCTCCGCCTGAGCAGGTACGACGCGAGCTTCCCCTGGGCCAAGGTCGCCGAGGGGATCCTGGCGAGCGCCATGCGCCAGCAGGTGGCGGTCGGCGGGAGGAAGCCCCTGGGCTCCTACCCCGACTCGTGGAACCTCCTGACGAACGTGGACCAGCCGCCCTACATCAACCCCGAGGGCATCGCGAAGCTGGCCCTCGAGCTGCTCAACGTCAGCACGGGCATCGAGACCGCCGTCGTCGGGGGCGTCCACGCCTCGGCGCCGGCCCGCATAGCCAGAGCGGAGCTGCAGGGGGGCGCGCTGCGGCTGGTGCTCCAGCCGTCCTGCAGCGGCTGGGCTTACGTGCTGGTGAGCGCGCAGGCGGCCGAGGTGAGGAGGGGCGGGAGGCCCCTGCCGAAGGTCGAGGCCCTCGATGGCGCAGGGGAGGGGTGGAAGGTGGTGGAGGCCCCGCTGCGCGCCACGCTGATCAAGCTCTCGACGACGAGGGGGGAGGAGGTCGTCGTCGAGGTGGCGCTGGCGGCGCGGGGCTGAGCTCTACCCTTTTTTACCAGCCCCTCCCAACGCCTTCGATGCCGGAGGTCCCCCCACCCTCCGACCTGCGCTGCGAGTACGCCGTCGACCCCGTCGGCGTGGACCCCGACGCGAGGCTGCGCTTCACGTGGGTCCTCCACCACCCCGAGCGCGGGGCGAGGCAGAGGGCTTACCAAGTGATCGTCTCCAGCTCCAAGGAGCTGGCGGAGAGGGGCGTGGGCGACGTCTGGGACAGCGGGGTGGTGGAGTCGGGCGAGAACCTGGCGGTCTACGGCGGGCCGCCGCTCGAGAGCAGCAGGGAGTACTACTGGAGGGTGAGGTGGTGGGACGACAAGGGCCGCGCGAGCCCCTGGAGCCCCATCGCCAGGTTCGTCACCGCCCTTAGGCCGGGCGACTGGAGGGCGAAGTGGATCTCCGGCGGGAGGCTGCTCAGGAAGGAGTTCGAGCTCCCGGCCCCCGTCAAGAGGGCCTTCGCCCACGTCACCGGGCTCGGCTACTACGAGCTGAGGATCAACGGGAAGAAGGTGGGGGACAGGGTCCTCGACCCCCTGTGGACCGACTACAGCAAGCGCGTCCTCTACGCGACGTACGACGTCACGGACTACCTGAAGCCGGGGCTCAACGCGGTCGCGATCATGCTAGGGAGGGGGCGCTACATCAGGGCCTACGGCTACGACGAGGTGCTCAAGGCGATCCTGCAGATGCGCATCGAGCTCGCCGACGGGCGCGTGGTGGAGGTGGTCACCGACGGGACGTGGAAGGCGGCCGACGGGCCCATCGTCGAGGACGACATCTACAACGGCGAGGTGTACGACGCCACGAGGGAGGAGGAGGGCTGGGACGCGCCGGGCTTCAACGACGCCCACTGGAGGCCGGTCACCGTCGTGGACCACCCCGCCAAGCTCGTGCCCAGCGGCACCGTGCCGCCCATCCGCAAGGTCGGATACCTGAGGGCGAGGAGGATCCTCAACCCGGCCCCCGGCGTCTACGTCTTTGACTTCGGCCAGAACATGGCCGGCTGGGCGAGGATCAGGGTCTCGGGGCCGCGCGGCACCAGAGTGCAGCTGCGCTACGCCGAGCTCATCGACGGCAGCGGGAACATCGACACGAGGAACCTGCGCGGAGCCAAGGCCACCGACGTCTACATCCTGAAGGGCACGGGCGTCGAGGTCTACGAGCCCAGGTTCACCTACCACGGCTTCCGGTACGTCGAGGTCACCGGCTACCCCGGCGTCCCCTCGCTCGACGACGTGGAGGCGGTGGTCGTCCACAGCGACGTCGAGCCCAGTGGGGGCTTCGCCTCGTCCAGCGAGCTCATCAACGGCATCCACAGGCTCGTGCTCTGGTCGCTGAAGTCGAACCTGATGGGCGTGCCCACCGACTGCCCCCAGAGGGACGAGAGGATGGGCTGGGGCGGCGACGCCCAGCTCACGGCTGAGGCCGCGATGCTGAACTTCTGGATGCCCGGCTTCTACGCGAAGTGGTTGGACGACTGGGCCGACGCGCAGCTGGAGGACGGGAGCGTCCCGGACGTGGTGCCGCCCTACTGGAGGCTCTACCCGGCCGACCCAGCGTGGGGCGAGGCGTACGTCCTGATCCCCTGGCTCCTGTACACGTACTACGGGGATCTGAGGGCGCTGGAGAGGCACTACGGGAGGCTGGAGAGGTGGGTCGGGTTCCTGCTCTCGAAGGCGGAGGGCTACGTGCTGCGCTTCAGCAAGTACGGCGACTGGTGCCCGCCCAGGCACGTGAAGGCCCCCGAGATCCCGGGCGAGCTGGTCTCCACCTGGATCCTCTACAACGACCTGGTCACCCTCAGCAGGATGGCCGAGGCGCTGGGGAAGCCGGGGGACGCCAAGAAGTACGCGGGGCTCGCCGAGCTAGTCAGGGAGGCCTTCAACCGCGAGTTCCTGAGGGAGGGCCGGTACTACGTCTCGCCCAGCTGCCAGACGTGCAACGCGCTGCCCCTGGCCTCCCGGATGGCGCCCGAGGAGGCCGCCCCCAGGGTGTTCGAGACGCTGGCGAGGGACGTCGAGGTGGAGAAGGACTCCCACTTCGACACGGGCATCATAGGCACCAAGTACCTGCTCCCCGTGCTCTCCGAGTACGGAAGGCCCGACCTGGCCTACAGGGTGGTGACGCAGGAGAGCTACCCGAGCTTCGGGTACATGATCAGGGAGGGCGCCACGACGCTCTGGGAGCGCTGGGAGCTCCTCACGGGGGCCGCGATGAACAGCCACAACCACCACATGTTCGGGAGCGTCGACATCTACTTCTACCGCCACCTCGCCGGCGTTAGGCCCCTCAAGCCGGGGTTCAGGGAGTTCGCCGTCAAGCCCGACCCCGTGGGCCCCGAGAGGGTCTCCGCGAGGGTCAAGGCCCTGGTCGGCACGGTGTGCGTGGAGCTCCAGAGGGGGGCTGGCAGCGTCACGCTGAAGGTCTCGGTGCCCGTCGGAGCCACCGCCCTCGTCTACGTGCCGGTCCGCGGCATCCCGAACCCCGAGGTGTGGGAGGGCGGGAGGCTCGTCTGGAGGGGAGGCGCGCCCGCCCAGCTCGGGGATGGCATCGAGGCCGCCTGGGCGGAGGGGGAGTACGTGGTCTTCAGGGTCGGCTCGGGCACCTACGCCTTCGAGGCCCGCGCGGGGGCGGGCGGTAAGTAAGGTTTAAAAGAAGGGGGTACTCACCTGGAGCGGGGGCCGCGGTCGACGAGCAGATCCACCCCCCGCTACCAAAGTGAGC
>JAGDWA010000028.1 GCA_023269735.1 Thermofilum sp. | reverse complement strand
GAGGGGGTGGAAATGCTCATATAACTGCATCTCGCGAATTCCTCGATGACCGAGGCGATTCGCGACGTTCTCGCGGTGGCTATTGCAGCGGTAGCGACGGCGGCTGCAACGGCAGCTGTCGCCTACCTGCTGGTTCTCGCCCCCCAGCAACCGCTGTACGCCGTCCTCTCCGTGCTCCTCCTCGCGACCTTCATCCTCCTCATATACTTCGGCTTCGTCAAGATGCCGGTGCAGCCCGCCCCACCGCCGGCTGCGAGGCCGGTGGCGCCGCTCCCGCAGCCGACTGCGCCTCCCGCGGTGGCGCCGGAGACCGTGGTCTACATCGCTAGGCTCGAGGCGGAGGGCGGGAAGGTGATACCCATCACGGGCGTCAGGCAGGTTTTCGGGAGGAGGGACTTCGAGGGCCTGGTGGATCCCGCGCTGGTGAGGGCGATCAGCCGCGAGCACTTCACGATATTCTACGATTTCAAGTCTGGGAAGTTCTTCATAGAGGACAGGTCGAGCCTGAACGGCACCTACCTCAACGAGGTCAACATCAGGGGGAAGGGGCCAGTCGAGCTCAAGGAGGGCGACGTAATCTCGCCGGCCGGCGTGGTGCGGCTGGTCTTCAAGGTTGGCGCTTAGTGGTCACCTTCCTTCTCAGCTTTTCTCCCCGCCTCTGGGCCCCATAGGCGTGGACACCCCTGCCCTAAAGCCCCTTCTCAGGCACAGCTCGTACCCCACTCCTCGAGTAGCTCAGCAAGCTTCGCCAACTCCCTTCCTTAGCCAGATTCGCAGGCGTCCACGCCTGCGCCGTAATTGAGCAGCAGCCTTGCAACTTCGAGGCAGCCCTCGTAGGCAGCCGCATGCGATAGTGTCCAGCCGCCCCCCAGCATTTACGTCCGCTCCCTTCCTCGGGAGCTTTCTGATGCTCGCTGCATTACCCTCTCTAATGGTCTCGAAGAGCCCCTCCTCGAGGTACATAGTAGGCGAATTGCCCCTTTGCCATGCACTCCTAGTTGACGTTTACCTGGGCCTATGGCTTTGCAAGGCTCCCCTCTCGTGGATGGGGCCCTAAACCATTAGAGCGGCCCGGTGAGGAACCCAGATATCATAGGGCTCAGACCCCGCGTAAGATTGTGGCCCTGGGCGCTAACGCGAGATCCCGCCCTCGCGGAGGGAGCGGCCGACCGCAGAGCGGGCTATCCCTTCCTCGGGGCTGGGAGCCTTGGGGGGAAATCCCGGAACAGATCCCGGAACAGGGCAAGTGCCGAGGAGAAACCAGCGGCAATCGCGCCGGAGCGACGCTGCACGCTTAAGCACCCCTCTCCGAGACCCCTTAGTCAGGGACCATGGTTTCGCTTGGAGGACGTCCTGGGAAGAAGCCGCCGGGCTAGGCGTAGTCCTCGAGGAACAGCACGCGGAACTCCCTCTCCAGCTCGCCGGCCCGCCTCATCTCGGACTCCCTCCTCCTGAACACCGCGGTTGAGCCGTACAGCTTCGCGGAGGCCAGGACGTAGCAGTCCGTCAGGGCGAGCCCGTACCTCTTCTTCACCCTCCCCGCCTCCACGTCGAGCTCCAGGTCCCTCGGCACGCTCACGTGGGGGTGGCTGCACAGCCACCTCGCCAGCGCCTCCGCCCTCGCCAGGGGGTCGGGGGCGCCCGCCGCCTCGTAGACGCGAGCGGCCACGTACACGGTCTCCGCGATCACGGGCGGGGGCACGAGCGCCCTGAGGGCGCCCCTCGCCAGCGCCGCGAAGATGGCGCCCGCCTGCTCGTGGAGCGCGCCCGCCCTGTCCACGAGCTCCACGATGACGCCAGTGTCCAGTGACACGAGCCTAGCCCTCGACACCCAGGTCCCTCAGCAGCCGCGCCACCTTGTCCGAGGACCCCTTCGCCTCCCGCAGGATCCTCTCGAGCTCGCCCCCGCCCAGGCTCACGAAGAGCTCCGGCGGAGGCTCGGCGGCGGCCGGCTCGAGGACGATGCGCCCGCCCTCCAGCCTGACGATGAGCTCCGAGCCCCTCCTCAGGCCCAGCGCCTCCCTCACCTCCGAGGGTATCACGACCTGGCCCTTGCTCGACAGCCTAACCCTCCACACAAGCAGTAAGGCGGAGAGTAAGGTAAAAGCTTTACCGCTCATGCCTGAGGCATAGAACGCTCAGCGCTGAGGCTGAGTTCAGAGGGCTGCGGGATTCTCCGGCGCGTACGCCCCCTTACGTGCGGAGAAGGTTGAAACCCGCCTGAGCCGCCCGCGTGAGGGCTTCTCCGAGGCGCCGCGCAGGGGTAAGGGAAATATAGCGCACCGGCGACTACTCTGCGTGGCTGAGGCGCTGCTCAGCGTAGCTGTCGATAGGGCGCTGGAGGTCGTCGTCAGGAAGATCGAGAGGGGCGAGAGGCTTAGGGCTGAGGACCTCGCCGTCCTCACAATCGCGGCTGTGAGGGAGCTGAACAAGCGCATAGACGAGACGAATAGGAGGATCGACGAGCTCGCCGATACCCTCAATAAGAGGATTGACGAAATGAGCAAGGCCCTCAACGCCAGGATCGACGAGACGAATAAGCGCATCGACGCGCTGGCCGACAGCCTCAACAGGAGGATCGACGAAGTGAGCAAGGCCCTGAGCGCCAGGATCGACGAGACCAACAGGCGCATCGACGCGTTAGCTGATAGCCTCAACAAGAGGATCGACGCCCTCTACGCCCTCCTCGGCGACGTCCAGAAATCCATCATCGAGCTGGCGAGGATGGTGGCGGAGATCCACAAGGCCGTCATGGAGATGAGGGCGGGGGCGAGGTAAGAGCTAGCACCCCCAGCCCCAGGCTTGAAGAGCGCTCAGCAGTCACCGCTCGCGCTAG
>JAGDWA010000010.1:15090-17930 GCA_023269735.1 Thermofilum sp. | reverse complement strand
CTCGAGAGGATCGCCGACGCGACGGAGGGGTACGCCGGCTCCGACTTAGCCCTCCTAGTGAGGGAGGCAGGGATGAACGCGATGAGGGAGAGCACGAGCGCCGAGAAGGTCCACATGAGGCACTTCGAGGAGGCTCTCAAGAGGGTGAAGCCGAGCCTGACCCCCGAGATGCTGAAGTACTACGAATCCTGGGCCGAAAGGTCGAAGAGGCTGCTGCAGGGCAGGATATCGCCGGTCAGCTTCTACGTCTGATCCCGATCAAACGGAGGGGTTCGATGGGAGGAGGGCGACGATAGCCCCCACCCCTCGAGTGCCATCGAACCCCTGCGGTTGCGACACCCCTCCCACTTACCGGGGGTACGGCCGTCCCGCCGCGAGCGGAAGCTGGGCCCCTGGCTCACATATATGCGCGGCTATGGAGCGCCGGAATCACCTTTTTCTCCCCTGCCCCTTCTCCGCGCGAGAATGGCCCATGGCTAGCGTGCACCTCCTAATCGTGGCGGAGCTGCTGAGGAGGGGGGCGCTGCCCGAGAAGGACCTCTACGAGAGCGTCAGGAGGGCGGTCGAGAGCGTGGGGGGCGAGCTGACCCGTAACGAGTTCCTGAAGGCTCTCATGACGCTGGAGCTGAGGGGCTACGTGAGGGTGGAAGGCGCGCGCAGGATCGTCCAACTCGTCAAATCGCCGGCGCCCTCAGGCTAGCTTTCGCGCAACTTTCTTAAGCTAGCTAGCCGCGCACTAAAGGGGGTGGCTTGGGGGTTCAGCTGCGCGAAATAGTAGCGCCGGTGAAGGTCGAGATCGAGCTCGAGAGCCTCGCTGGAAGGGTCATAGCGCTCGACGCGTACAACGCCCTCTACCAGTTCCTAGCGACGATTAGGCAGCCCGACGGGACGCCCCTCATGGACTCCTACGGCAGAATTACGAGCCACCTGAATGGGCTCTTCTACAGGACCACGAACCTGCTCGAGAGGGGCATCAAGCCCGTCTACATCTTCGACGGGAAGCCCCCCGAGCTGAAGGCAGCCGAGATAGAGAGGAGGATGAGGGCGAGGGAGGAGGCTGAGCGGAAGTACGTCGAGGCACTGGAGCGGGGCGAGCTGGAGGAAGCGAGGATCTACGCCCAGCAGTCGGGGCGACTGACCGCTTCGATGGTCAACGACGCGAAGGAGCTCCTCACCCTCATGGGCGTCCCTTGGGTTCAGGCGCCGGCTGAGGGGGAGGCGCAGGCCGCCTACATGGCGATCAAGGGCGACGCGTGGGCCGCTGCCAGCCAGGACTACGACTCGCTGCTCTACGGAGCCCCCCGGCTCGTCCGGAACGTGACCGTAACCGGGAGGAGGAAGCTCCCCCGGCGCGACGAGTACGTCGAGGTGAAGCCGGAGCTGATAGAGCTCGACAAGCTCCTCAAGTACTACGGGATCTCGAGGGTCCAGCTCGTGTACATGGCCATCCTGCTAGGGACGGACTACAACCCTGGTGTGAGGGGGGTGGGGCCGAAGAGGGCGCTCAAGCTAGTGAGGGAGGCGCAGGACCTTCAGGTTCTCGCGAGGGTCGCCGGCTGGGACTTCCCAGTGCCACCCGAAGAAGTGGCGAAACTGTTCCTGGAGCCGAAGGTGACGGACGACTACGTGCTCAAGTGGAGCGCGCCCGACAGGGAGGGGATCATAAGGTTCCTATGCGACGAGTTCCAGTTCTCCCGCGAGAGGGTCACCAACGCATTGGAGAGGCTCGAGAAGGCACACCGCACCGCGATGAAGCAGTCGACGCTCGAGGCCTGGTTCGGCTAGCATGACCAGGCTCGAGCACCCCCTCGAGGAGCTCTTCCGCGGGTCGAGGAAGACCCTCAGGATCCTGCGCGCGCTAGCGCTGGCAGAGGCCCCCCTCACAAAGTACGGCATCGAGTCCCGTGCCGCGGTATACGATGCGGGCAGCGCGCTGAAGAGGCTGGAGAGGTTGGGCATAGTCCGAAGCCTCGACGGCAAGCCGAAGAGGTACGTGCTCAACAGGAGCAATCCGCTGGCCCGAGCGCTGCTCGACTTCCTCCAGGAGGCCGGCTACCTATGAAGGCCTAGGATTTCAGCACTGCCACCACGTAGAATAGCAGTGAGAGCCCGAAGCCCACCGCGAGCGACAGCAGCGGCAGGTAGGCAACCTGCAGCCACTCGGCGAGTGGGCTGTCCGTAAGCGCCCCCCTCAGGTACGCTAGCGCGGTTAGCGCGCAGCCGACCGCGGAGCTCAAGGCGGCCCACTTGGGTACGGCCCCGCCGCTCTTCGCGCTCGCTGCTAACCACGCGGCGAAGTTTGCGCATACCAGAAGCTCGCGGGCGGGCCGCTGAGCGGCAGAGAGCGCTGGCGCTAAGTTGGCGTCGAGTAGGTGCAGGATCGCCGCCGACACTCCGAGACCTCCTGCCGCAGAGAGGAGGACGGAGAGCGCGCCGAGGATCGCTCGCGGCAGCCCGGCAGCGAGGAGGGCCAACCCGGCTGCTAGGTAGACCGAGTGAAGGAAGAGCTGGGCGGCGGCCTGAACGGTGTCGGCGCGCCTCGCGATCTTCGCCAGCGGCGAGTCCATCGTCGATAGCGTTACGGCGGCGAACAGGACCAGCGCGAGGGCGGTGATCTCGTGGCTCCTCCTGACAAGCGGGCTCCCGGAGATGGCCCTGTGGAGCTTAGGTCCTGCGCTCTGGGCGAGCGCGCCCAGCGCTAGAAAGGGTGCCGCGACGCCCACCACGAAACTGGCGGTGTTCAACGCTGAGGAGGCCGGGTGGAGCAGCAGCTCCGCTGTCCAAGCGAGCAGCGGCCCTGCCGCGCAGGGGGCGGCTGCCAGCGCGAAGAGCGCGCCCGC
>JAGDWA010000010.1:0-15080 GCA_023269735.1 Thermofilum sp. | reverse complement strand
GCGCGAGGCTGACGTGGTCGGTGGAGAGGCTCAGGAGGGGCAGGAGCACTTGGCCCAGCGTCGCCACCGCGAGCGCGTACGCCGTGAGCACTGCCGACATGGACGTTACGAAGGCCAGCGTGACCCTCAGCGGGCTCCTCGAGCTGCGGATCAGGTAGGTCATGTATGCCGGAAGCGCGGGGAAGAGGCATGGGGAGAACGCCGTTGTGAGGCCGGCGAAGAAGGAGATTGCCGCGCCCAGGCTCCGTGCGTGCTCACTCACTCCGGCTCACCTGCTCAGCTGCCCCGTGACCCCTTGGCGCCGGAGCGGCACTCTGCGGCCGTTTCACGGTCACCAAATAAGCTGCGACCACTAACGCCAGGACCAGCAGCGAGGTGAGCGTGTACAGGTAGCCTCCGCCCGTCCTGACGTTCACAGCCAGCATGCGCTCTTGCCTAAGCCCGTCAGCCACCACTACCACCGGCAGGAGGTACCTGCCCGGCTCGAGCCTGCTGTCTGCTGTTATGGTGAGCGTGAAGCTGGCCACTCCCCCCGGCTGGAGGCCTGCAACGCGAGGCGGGTCAACGCTTACTTGGAGCCCGCTCTGCGCGCCGGAGTCCAGGCTAACGCTCACCTCGCGCAGTGGGACCTGCCCGTCGTTCATCACGCTGAGCTCAAAGACCGTGGAGGAGCCAGCCGACAGCTCCACCTCCCAATTGCGGTTGAGGATGCGGAGGGAGGGTATCCCGACGACGTTGATCCCGAGCTCGACGGTCGCTGTGCTGTTGAGCCCGGCGGCACTGAACCTGAAGCTGACCGCAGTGGGCGAAGCAGTGGCCGGGATGCTGACGACGAGCAAGATCCTCTGGCGGGACTTCGGCGGTATCAACACCGAGGGGATGACGTTGCCTTGCTCGTCCCTCACGCTCCAACCGTACCCAGCGGGTAGGCCTTCGGCGCTGAACCTGGCTACGGCGGCTCGCGTCCCATCATTTGAGATCGTAAGCGGTATCGTCACGGTGTCCCCAGGCCGCGCCATCACTAGGGGCGTCGGTGTCTCCATCAGCAGCCTGTCGTACTTCTCCTCAACTTCGACGATCACGTAGGAGAACGACCGTATGTCGGTGACGGTGGCCTGGATGGACACCACATACTTGCCGGGCTCAGCGGTCTCGGGCACGTAGACGATGAGTTGCGCGGAGAGGGTCTCGCCGGGATCCAGGCGGAAGGAGGCGGCGTTCACGTTGTTGAAGAGGACGGCAGCGGCCCACCCGGCCGGCGTAGCCAGCGAGACGTTGAGTGTGCAGCTCTGCGGCAGGGGGTTCCTGATCCTGAGGGGGATGCTCAGCCTGCTACCGGCGAAGGACGCCACGGTTGTGTAGTAGGGCGTCACGAACTCCCAATCCTTGTAACGCGCTTCAGCCGTTATTGCTATCGGTTGGGTTACGTTGGCGTAGAGCAGCTTGATGGTTATCGTCGCCCGCCCCTCGCCGCTGCCCGGCGCGCGGATCTTGACCTTGAACGCCTTGGTCTCGCCAGGGTTGATGAAGAAGCTCTTGATGAGCAGGTCTTGCATGGCCACTGTCACCTTCCACGCCGGTGGAGCGTCCACTTCCAGCTCGACGTTCTCAGCGTAGGAGCCCACGTTCGTCACCGTTAATGGAATCTCGACGGTTGAACCTTGGTCTACCACCACGTAGGTGGCGCCCATGCTGACCCTCATCGCGTAGTCCAGCGCGACGACCCCGATATTGTTCGTGCCCTCCTTCGCCAGTACGATCGCTATCTCCCGCCTCTCGTACCCCCTCTTGTAGATGACCAGGTAGGCCTCCCCCCTCGGGAGCGGGAGCGAGAAGTAGCCGTTGGACAGCGTCGCGGTGGACCCGATGAGGAAGCCATCCTTGCTGTAGGCTTCGACCACCGCCCCAGCGAGGGGGGATCCACGGCTGTCCACGACCATGCCTATTATCGTGACCTGCTGAGCCAGGGCTAGCGGTGCTAGCAGGAGCGCTAGCAGCGGCGCGGCTGCCAAGCGGCGCATACACGGTGCGCTCAGCCGCGCCCTTTTAAGGGTAAACTCTGCCTTCCTCTTAAGTGCAGGAGGCAGAGCTCGTAGCCCCTCGCTAGGGCCTCCCCTGGATACCAGAGCCTCACCCTCGACCAGGGGACCTCCTCAGCCGGGTCGATGGGGCGGAGGTAGCGCTCGACGTCGATGCCCACCCTCCTCGCAGCAGCGCGCCAGCCGCCGAGGCCCCCGCCCTGCAGGGCCCACTCGATGAGCAGACCCGTCAGCTCGCGCCCGCCCCTGGCCAGCACGCCCTGAACGTACGCCCACGCCGGCTTGTAGGGGCGCACCTCAGCGACGCCGCCCACACGCTCCTTCAGCAGCCTGAGCTTCCCCTTGACCCTGGCGGGGTCCTCCATGCCGAAGTACTGCATCGGCGTTTGGGGCTTCGGCACAAAGACGCTTACGCTAACCTTAAGCTCCGCAGGCCCCCTGAAGCCGGAGGCTGCCGAGACTTCCCTCACTAGCTCCGCCACCTTCTCGACGTCCCGCACCTCCTCCCCCGGCAGGCCCACCATGAAGTACAGCTTGAGCGATCTGAACCCGACCTTCCGAGCCTCTCTCGCCACCTCGAGCAGCCGATCCTTCAGCAGGGGCTTTCCGATCGCCAGGGAGAGCTTGAAGTCGGCGGTCTCCGGCGCCAGGACTAGGGTCCTCTGCCCGCTCCTCGCGAGCAGCTCCAACCTCTCGGGGGTGAGGGCGTCGAGGCGCAGGGAGGGGAGCGAGAACTCGTAGCCCTCCTCGTGGAGCTCGGCCACTAGCGCGTCTGCCTCGGGGTGGTCCAGGAGAGAGAGCGAGATCAGCGTCAGGTGCCTGCTCCCATTCAGGACGGACCCTTCCCGGGCTATCCTCAGCACGTGCTCGCGCGGGCGGTCTCGCTTAGGCGCGAAGATGTGGCCCTCCATGCAGAAGAAGCAGCCCCTCGAGCAACCGCGCGAGACCTCCACCATGGTGGTCCTCCGCCAGCCGTCCCCCCTGGGCTGCACCTGCGCCGTCGGGTGGTACTCCGCGGGTAGCTCCCGCGGGTAGCTGTACGCGACCTCCTCATCCCCCCTCGACGGCACGTAGAAGCCCTCCTTAGGGCTCAAGCTGTCCAGGAGGGCCCTCTTGTCGCCTGCGTGCTCGATCGCTGCCTCAACGAGCTTAGGGACGGTCGTCTCTATCTCGCCGGCCACGAGGACGTCGGCGATTTCGCTCAAGGGTTCGGGGTTCGCTATCACGGGGGGCCCCCCGACGACCACCACCTGCTCGCGCGACCTCGCCAAGGGGTGCACGCCGCCCGCCCTCAGCAGCCTGACGATGTTGACGTAGTCGGGCTCGTAGTGGACCGAGAAGAGTATCAGCCAGAAGTCCTCGAGCGCCCTCCCGCCCTCGATGCTCCTCGCGGGCGGCTCCTCCCCCCTCGGCCTGCTGAGCACGAAACGCTCGGCGGCCACCTCATCAAAGGAGTTGAGGAGGAAGTAGAGCATCTGGACGGACAGGCTCTTCACGGCCGCCACGTAGAGCGAGGGGTACGCTACGGCTGCCTGGAGCAACCCCCTCTTGTAGGGCTTCCTAACGACGTTTATCTCCTCCATGCCGCCACTTTCGTGCGCACGCGACGGCAACCTTTTGAACTAGCCGCCGCGCCTGGGGGCGGTGAGGCCCCTCTCACTGGGCAAAATCGAGGTCTTCCCCCTGGCTGATGAGAGCCTCGGCGTGCGCTCTATGGCCCTCGGCGTGGCAACCCCCGACGTCACCGTCCTGTTCGACGCTGGGGTGTCCCTGGCCCCCAAGCGCTTCGGCCTACCTCCCCACCCGCTCGAATTCGCTGCCGCCAAAGGGGCTCGCGAGAGGATCACCGACTTCGCGAGGAGGAGCGACATCGTGACGGTGAGCCACTACCACCTGGACCACTACACGCCCAGCTTCACGAGCTACTACGAGTGGAGCAGCAGTGAGCTCTTCGAGAGGACCTACGCCGGCAAGCTCGTGCTAGTGAAGAAGCCAGACGCCACTGTGAGCTTCAACCAGAGGAGGCGAGCCCACGCCCTGCTCGGCGACCTAGAGGGGGTCGGCGCCAGGGTCGTCGAGGCGGACGGGCTGCGGCTCGTCTGGGGCAGGACGTTCATCGAGGCCCTGGGCCCCTTCCCCCACGGCTCTGAGAGGCCCATGGGCAAGGTTCTGGCGTTCATCGTCGAGTACGGCTCCGAGAGGGTGCTGTTCGCGCCCGACGTCCAGGGGCCGGCCGACCCCGCGGCTGCCGAGGCCATCGCAGCCCTGAGGCCAACGCTGTTGATCGTGGGCGGCCCCCCGCTCTACTTGGAGGGGCGAAAGGTGCAGAAGGAGCTGGTAGACAGGGGGTTGGAGAGCCTATCGCTGCTATCCAAGCTGAGCAAGCTCGTGTTGAGCCACCATAGCCTGAGGTGCGAGGGGTGGAGGGAGAGGATGGCGGAGAGGGGCGTTAGCGCTGCAACGTACGCCGGCCTCCTGGGCCTCGAGGAGCAGCTCCTCGAAGCCCGCAGGCGGGCCCTCTACCGGGAGCGCCCGCCGCCGCAGGAGTTCCTGAGGTGGCTCCGCGAGCCCAAGGAGGGACGGGGCCCCCCGCCCCTCTCGGAATGAGCGGTCCCTCGAGAGGTTTTTAGCGACGCGGGGGTGGAGGAGCCCAATGTGGAGCATACTGTACTACCTTCGGAACGACCCTGAGAAGCTGAGGTGGTCCCAGAGGGTGAGGGGTGAGAGCGAGGAGCTGGTCGATAGGGCGATCGCGCTGGATGCCGAGTGGCGCAAGCTCAGGGCCGAGATCGACAGCCTGAGGCACGAGAGGAACGTCCTGGCCTCGAAGATCGCCAGGGCACCCCCCGCTGAGAAAGGTGCGCTGGTGGAGGCGGCGCGCGCTCTGGATAGGAAGCTTAAGGAGGCAGAGGAGCGGCTGGCGTCGGTTGAGGCGGAGAGGGAGCGGGTGCTGAGGTCCATACCCAACGTAGTCCACGAGAGCGTCCCCCCGGGCAGGAGCGAGGAGGACAACGTCCCGGTGCGCTTCTGGGGCAGGCCGAGGGTCTGGAGGGGCCACCTGGAGGCCTTCTTGCAGCAGGTGAAGGGCCACAGCGTGGAGTACGAGGTTGTGGACTGGAGGCCCATGGGCCATGCTGACTACGTGGAGGCTCACGGCCTCGCCGACACTGAGAGGGCTAGCAAGGTGGCCGGCGCCCGGTTCTACTACATGCTGGACGGGCTGGTGTGGCTGGAGCTCGCACTGGTGATGTACGCCCTGGACCACCTGTCGAAGAAGGGGTTCCAGCTCGTGATCCCACCCTACATGCTCAGGAGGGCCCCCCTCGAGGGAGTGATCAGCTTCGCGGACTTCGAGGAGATGATCTACAAGATCGAGGGCGAGGACCTCTACCTGATCGCCACCGCAGAGCACCCGATAGCTGCCATGCACGCGGGCGAGACCCTGGCCAGGGACGAGCTGCCGCTGCTCTACGCCGGCGTGAGCCCCTGCTTCAGGAAGGAGGCCGGCGCTCACGGCAGGGACACTAAGGGGATCTTCAGGGTGCACCAGTTCACTAAGGTGGAGCAGTTCGTCTTCTGCACCCCCGAGGAGTCGTGGGAGTGGCACGAGAGGCTGATCAGGAACGCCGAGGAGCTCTACCAGGGGCTAGGCATACCCTACAGGGTCGTCAACATCTGCGCGGGCGAGCTGGGGGTGGTGGCTGCCAAGAAGTACGACCTGGAGGCGTGGTTCCCCGCTCAGGGCAGGTACAGGGAGGTGGTCTCCTGCAGCAACACGACGGACTACCAGTCCTACAGGCTCAACATACGCTACGCTAAGGCCCGAGGGGCTCCCGCCGAGGGGTACGTGCACACTCTCAACTCCACGGCTATAGCGACGACGAGGACGATCACGGCCATACTAGAGAACTTCCAGAGGCCAGACGGCGTGGTGGAAGTGCCGAAGGTGCTCAGGAAGTACCTCGAGGTCTTCGACGAGGCCCCCAAGGACTACATAGAGCCCAAACCAGCAAAGGCTCCTAAGGGATCGTGAGGCCGCGCTGGGCCATCCACTCCCTGAGCACGCCCGTCACAACCACGGGGGCCCGCCTGAACTCCTCGATGGTCCTCGAACCCGTGAGGAACAGGGCCCTCCTCAACCCCTCGATGACCCTGCGCATGTAGGCGTGCGCCCCCTCGTAGCCGTTGAGCATGGCGGCGCGCAGAACCGGGTAGGCGAACCCGCACACGTCGGCCCCCAGCCTGATGGCTTTGGCCGCGTCCAGGCCGCTCCTCAGGCCGCCCGTGGCGATCAGCGTCAGGCTGCTCGCCGCCGCCCTCACCTCCAGTATGCTGGCCGCCGTGGGGATGCCCCACTCGGCGAAGTCCTCGGAGAGCCAGTAGAGGAGCGCGTCGCCTCGCACGAAGGCCCTCAAGCCCTCGCCCCTAGCGAAGGAGGTCCCCCCGGCGCCCCCCACGTCGATCCCTTTGATCCCGGTCTCGGCGAGCTTCTTGGCAACCTCGCGGCTGACCCCGCCCCCCGTCTCCTTAGCGATTACGGGGACAGGAGATGCTTCAACCAGCTCGTGCAGGCGGTCGAGGAAGCCAGCGTAGCGAGCGTCCCCCTCGCGCTGGAGGGCCTCCTGGAGCGGGTTGAGGTGGACCGCTATCGCGTCAGCTCTGACCATCTCGACGAGCTCCTCGATGGCGCGCGCGCTGAGGCCCTCGACGAGCTGGCTGGCGCCTATGTTGGCGATGATGGGCACGCTGGGGGCCGCCTCCCTGACGACGCTGAAGGACTCCCTGACCTCGGGGAACTGCAGGGCCACGCGCTGGCTGCCAACCCCTAGGGCTATCCTCAGCTCCTCAGCGACGCGGGCGAAGATGAGGTTCAGCTTCTTGGCGAGGGGGGTTCCGCCGGTCATCCCAGCGATCATCACGGGGGCGGCGAGCTCGAAGCCGAGGAAGCTGGTGCTCAGAACGACCTCCTCCAAATCCACCTCGGGCGTCGCAACGTGCACCAGCTCCACGTGCTCGAGCCAGGTCGTTTTCGACTGGAACTGCGAGTTCGGCTGCAGCGAGTAGAGTATGTGGTCGTCCTTCCTAACCAAGTGGACGGAACGCAACTTCGATCGCCGCCACGCCCTGGGGCGCTCTATTTAGCTTTGTTGCGGGGCGCGCGACCTGTAAAAGCAGATGCTGGCGTAGCCGACCACGCTCGAGTAGTCCCCCGTGACGTCGCCGGAGTTGGCGTACTTCAGGAGCCGAGCCTCGACGGGGGCTAGATCCCTCGCTGCCGCTATCAGCGTCATAATGGCCCCGTACCCGCACGCCGTCACGTCCCGCTCGATTATCACGTCGTAGAGGCCCCTGTCGTCCAGCCTCAGTATGGCTTCGATGGCTGCCCTGTCCTTCTCCGCCGCTCTCCTGGCCTCCTCGTAGTGGGTGAAATCGCTGCTGGCCACCACGTATGCCTTAACCCCCAGCTCCCCGATGACCCTCGCTATCGCGTGCCCCAGCCTCCTCGAGACCTCGAGGTTCTGCAGGTACATGCTTATCGGGACCACCTTGAAGCCCTCGCCGAACACGTACTGGAGGAACGGCAGCTGCACCTCTAGGGAGTGCTCGTATGCGTGGGCAGTCTCGTCGAAGGCGACGACCTGGCTCCACTCGACGATCCTCTTGGCGACCTCCTTGTCCACCTCAACGGCGCCCAAGGGGGTCTCCCAAGCGTCTGCCTCGGACACCGCCACCGGCATGCCGATGGCGTGGTGGTTCGGCCCCACGAGTATTACCGTCTCGGGGGCACCGCTGGAGGCCATCTCGGTGTACGCGTAGGCGGCCACGTAGCCCGAGTACACGTAGCCGGCGTGCGGCACGACAGCCCCCAGAACCCTCCCGGTGAAGCTCTGCGGCTGGGGCCTGGCCCCCGGGCCCTTGCGGAACGCCTCCTCCAGCTGGCTCAGCAGCTCCTCCCTGCCGCGCTCGTAGAAGAGGCCAGCGACAGCAGGCTTCCTCACCCTCACGGTTGCGCCGGCGGGAGCACCGTTATATAAGCATCTAGATGATCTCCCCGGTCACGAGCACCCTAGCCTCGAAGTCCTCGGGCGGCACTGGCAGCTCCCCGTCGGGAGGCAGCTCACCGCGCTCCCTGAGGACCTGCCTCGCCAGCAGCCAGTACAGCAGCGCCAGCGACCGCCTGCCCCTATTGTTCGCCGGGATCGCTAGGTCGACGTACTCGAGGGGGCTGTCCGTGTCGCAGAAGGCCACGACGGGTATGCCGATTCTCGCAGCCTCGCTGACCGCCTGGGTGTCGACGCGGGGATCCGTCACGATCAGCAGGTCGGCCTCCACGTAGTTGGGGAGCCGAGGGTTGGTCAGCATGCCGGGCGGGAACCTCCCCACCACTGGGACGCAGCCGGTGAAGGCGCAGAAGCGCTGCACCGGCCTGTAGCCGTACTGCCTGGCGGAGACCACGACCACGCGGGACGGCTCGTAGCGGGCTATGAAGCGCGCCGCTATGCGTATCCTCCTGTCGGTCTCGAGGACGTTGAGCAGGTAGAGGCCGTCGGGGCGCACCCCGTAGATGAAGCGCTGGGTGAAGGCGCTCTTCACGCGGGTCCCGATCCTAACGCCTGCGGCCAGGTACGTCTCGAGCGGGATCAAGAGCTCGACCTCCTTGAGCTCCTCCTGGATCTTTGTGATGTCCTTCGCTCGCTCCTCCTCGGCCACAGCCGCGGCCCCGCGCCTTCACCTTAAAAACCTCTCGTGCTTCTCCCTCAGCTCCACGAGCCCGGACTCAACCCAGAGGTACGTCCTTGAGGGGGGCCGCCAGTAGGGGAGCCCGCGGAACCACTCCTCGCGCCAGCTCCCCGGGTTGGCGACGCGCGCCCGGTAGTCTATGCCGGGGATGTGGGTGTGGCCCATGAAGAGCCACCAGTGCGGGGGCAATCGAAGCCTCTCCCTCAGCCTCCTCTCCAGAAAGAGCCCCCGCCCCAGGAGCCGCATGGCCGCGTTCGCGAGGAACGCGTGCGCCCCATTTCGCATGGCGGCGTCGCCGTGGGTCATGAAGGCCGTCACGCCGTCCACTCGGGCGACGAGGCCACCAGGGTAAACTTCAAAGGAGCTCCCACCGACCTGGAGCCTGAGAGCCCTGTCGAGGATGGGGTCGTGGCTGGACCCGCTGGTCACGTAGACTACCCTGACCCCCCCGAGGGGGCCAAAGGCCGCCGCCAGCGCGCGCCTCAGCTCGTCGGCGGTGACGAGCTTGCGGAAGTCGTCGAAGAGGTCGCCCAGCACGGCCAGGGTGGCCGCACCCCTGGCCACGGCCACCCTGACCACCTCCCTGGCCACCCCGCACCTGCCCAGGGGGCAGTGGATGTCCGAGACGACCATCGTGGGCCCCTCAAGGCGGGCAACGTAGTGCCTCACGCCGCGCTGCACCCCGCCGCTCGGCTAGGGACACGTTGTTTAAAAGGGTAGCAGGGTGGCATGAACTGTGGGGCTGAAGCTCGCGCAGTGCGCGGCGGCCGTGCTACCCCTGCTGGCACTCGCCGCCCTAGCGGCCCCGACTTCAGCGAAGCTCGTGGTGCGAGTCTCCGAGTCGGGGAACGCGACGGTCAGCCTCGTCGTCACGTGCGAGGGTGCGGGCAGCTTCTCCACGTACCTCCCCCGCTTCGAGCGGTGGAGCTACACAGTTGCGGGGGGCGAGCTCCTGGGCGTCGAGCCGCACCCCTCGAGCTACTACTTTTACGATAACGTCACCTTCGCCTACCGGGCTGAGGGGGGTAGCCTCTCCATCAACTTCACGTACCGCTTCCCCTTCGCCGCCTTGTACTCCGAGGGTCGCGGGTGGTTCATGTCGCCGCTGGTGGGGCTGTCTCCCCCAGCCGGCATCGAAGTGCTGGTGGAGATAAGGAACCTGGACACCGTAATCGCCGTCACCGTCAACGGAGCGGTGGTCACCTACGTGCGCGAGGGGAAGGAGCTCCGCATACCGATCCCTGCGGCGACCGTCGCGTCCTCAGGCGGATTGCGCGTGACCGTGGACTTCAGGCCCGAGAGGGTGAAGGAGGAGGTCTTCACGGAGGAGGCCGGCAATGTGAGCGTGAGGCTAAGGGCGCCCAGCTTCTACAGGGGCCTGGCGCGGACGATCGCCAGGGTGGTGGAGAAGGCGCTGCCGAGGCTGCGCGAAGTGTTCGGCTACCGCCCGGTGAGCCTCGAGTTCAAGCTCTTCCTACCTTCGATGATGGACCTGCGCGCGCTCGGCTACGTGCTGGGAGAGGACATCAACGCTGGCAACGAGGGGCCCGTGTACCTGAACCTTGCGCTAGTGCGCTTCAAGGAGGGGTACTTCGAAACCACGATAGTGCACGAGCTGGTCCACAAAGCCCTGGGCGCCCTGGGCGTGCCGGCCTCTGCCGAGCTCCGCTGGTTCCACGAGGGCGTGGCCCAGTACGCGTCGCTGGAGATCTGCGGGAAAATCGGCATCAACGTGAGCGACCTGAGGGCTGACCTCGAGGCCGCCGCCAGGCCCTACAGGGAGGGGCTCCGCAAGCCGGGCTTCGTGAGCAGGTGGAGCCCCGCGGGCGACGAGGGCAGCTACTACGCAGCCTCCTACTACATCGTCTCCAGCCTGTGCGGGAGGTACGGCGGCCTTGACTACCTCAAGAGGGTGGCGGAGGAGATACAGCGGAGGGGGGGCGTGAGGACCAACAGCGAGCTGGTGGAGGCCCTGAGCGCCGCCGCTGGCACAGACCTGGCTCCCCAGTTCAGAGCGTGGGGCTTCGAGTTGGCGGATGAGGTCATCCGGGTCCCGGTGCCGCGCTGGCTGGCCGCGGCGGCGGCTCTCGCGCTGCTGGCGGCAACGGCGGTCTCCCTCGCCGTGATACTGCGCAGGCAGAGGCAGCCGAGGTGTCCCTACTGCTACGCAGTGGTCCCTAGGGGCGCGGCTTACTGCCCGTACTGCGGGCACCCCCTGATTTCGGCCGCATCCTCCTCGTCCTGGTTGTAGGGCTCGCCCCTGCGGGCCCTCTCGAGTGCGCGCCTCGCCTCCCAGCCCAGGTAGAAGGAGTGGTCCGGGGCGAGCAGCAGCGAGAGGGGCCTCAGCTCGCGGTACCCGCCCACCACCCTGGCGCCGGGGCGGCCGTCGGGCGCCCTCAGCTCGACCTCGAGCGCGCTACCGGCCGAGATCAGCAGGTTGCCCCGCGGGTCCGGGGCGAAGGCCTCGAGCGCGCCCCAGTGCTCGTGGACGAGCGCCCACGCCCTCCCCCAGTCGCGCTCGTAGACGTGCGCCGAGAAGCAGACCATCGTCACGGAGCCGACCCTCAGCCCCAGCTCCCCCGCCACCAGCCCCGCCAGCCTGACCAGCGCGTGGGCGTTGAGGGGCCAGGCCGCGAACGCGTCGCTGCTCCTGAGGTAGGCGGTCTGGCTGTAGAAGCCGCCCGTCGCGTCGCCCTGGATCAGGACGACGCAGGGAGGGGCCTCGCTGCCCCAGTCCTCCCGGTGGCTCCACAGCACCGCCACCGCGCGCCTGGTGCCGGGCGAGGCCCTCAGCCTCTCCACCAGCGCGGCCAGCTGGTCGCCGGCCGCCGGGTGGGCCTTCAGCCTCTCGCCGTAGGTGTAGGAGACGCCCTCCGGCCTCGCCGGCTCCAGCAGCATCTTAACGTGGCGCTCGAGCTCCCCCCGCGGGAAGTACCTGAGCAGCTCTGGCTCGGGCTCGGCCGGCGGCCGGCCGTAGAAGCCCAGCGTGACCACGGCGTTCAGGAGCTGCTTCTGCCTCTCGCCGTACTCGCTGGGCTTCACCGAGCCGAGCGACATGACGGCGTGGACGAGCTTGACCCAGGCCCTGAACACGGAGGACTCGCTGATGAGGACGCCGCTGACCGGCACCGGCCAGCCCTCGACCTCGCGCTCCTCCAGCGGCAGCTCCAGCCTCCGCCTGCGGGGCGGCCCGGGCCTGTAGCGGGCCTCCACCGCCTCGAGGAGCGCCTCCCAGCGGCCCTCGGAGTACTCGCGCCGCAGGTCGACCACGTCGACGCCGCTGACCACCTCGGCCACCACCTCGGGTGGCCACATCAGCTCCAGCCCCGGGGGCGCCGCCTTGTCCCTGAGCAGCCTGACCAGCGCCTCCCCGCTGCCGGAGAGGTCGGCGCCGAAGACGATGACCGTGTCTATCTGCGGCCTCTCGGCCAGCGTGTGGATCAGGTAGTTGACGCCGTGCACCGTGTAGAGGGTGCCGACCGCGTGCACCCTGCCGAGCAGGCCCGCCGCGGCGAGCCTCTCCGCCACCACCTCCTTCCTAGTCCAGAGGGTCGCGACGGCGACGTTGGAGGCCTCGTTAAGGAAGAGGACGTCCTTCCTTACCACAGCGCTCCTCCAGGAGGACAGCCCACACATAAGGCGGCAAGCTGGGGGGCGAGCTAGTGGAGCGGCGATACCGGGGGATTACGCCAATCATCGGCCGTTGGCGCTCGAGGTCACAAGCGAGAAGCTCCTTATCAGTAGCTTCGCGAGCTCGCTCTTGGGGCTCCGCACGAGCTCTTCGAAGGGCACGTCCTCAACGACAGCCCCTCTGTGGAGGAGGACGGCGCGGTCGGCTAGGTACTGGGCGACTGGCAGGTCGTGCGTCACGACCACCATTGTGCACCCCAGCTTGCGCTGGATCGAGTTGAGCAGGTTGATCACCTGCGCTTGGATGGAGACGTCGAGCGCCGAGGTAGGCTCGTCCAGCAGGAGGAGCTCCGGCTCGTGCACGACGGCTCTGGCTATCAGCACCCTTTGCATCATGCCGCCGCTCAGCTGGGCCGGGTAGTAGTCGAGGACGCTCTCGTGGAGCTGAACCATCCTGAGGGCGTCCCTCACCCTCTCCATCTTCTCCCTCTCCGTCAGATCGGAGCGCTCGAGGGGCTCCATCACGATGTCCCTGACCTTCAGCCGCGGGTTCAGGGACCTGGCGGGGTCCTGGGGGACGTAACCGATCCTGCTCGTGACCGTCCAGCGGAGCCTGCGCGGCAAGCGGTAGATCTCGCGGCCCATCACCACCACCCTGCCCGAGGCCGGCTGAAGGACGCCCAGCACCACTCTCAGGAGCGTCGTCTTTCCGGAGCCGCTCTCGCCCACGATCGCCACCCGCTCCCCTCTGCGCACCGTGACGCTGACCCCCTTGAGCACCGGGTGGAACCTCCTCAGCGCGAAGCCGTCGGCCGTCCAGTAGCCCGCGGTGACGTCGACGAGCTCTACCGCCGACCGGTTAGGCGTAGAGCCAGCAAGCGACATTGCGCCCACCGTCCAGCGGGATCGAGGGGGGCTCCTCGACTGCGCACCTGCTGAGGGGGCTGGGGCACCTGTCGCGGAAGGGGCAGCCGGGCCTCTCCTCCCCCGGCCTCGGTGGCTCGCCGGGGTAGGACTTGGGAGGCCTCCTATCGCCGAGCCTCGGGATCGCGTCGACCAGCATGCGCGTGTAGGGGTGGGCGGGCCTACCCATGAGGTCCCGCATGCTCCCGACCTCGACGACCCTCCCTGCGTACATGATGGCGCCCCTCTCGCAGAGCGCGCTGGCCAGCAGAAGGTCGTGCGAGATGAAGATCAGCGTGAGGCCCCCCTCCCTGCGCAGCCTCCTCAGCAGCTCGACCACTTGGAACCGCAGGTGGGCGTCCAGCGCCGAGGTCGGCTCGTCGGCCACGAGTATCCTGGCGCCGGTCGAGAGGGCGAGGGCGATGGCCGCCCTCTGCTGCATCCCTCCGCTCAGCTCGTGCGGGTAGCGCTCGAGGACGGCGCTGGGGTCCAGCTCCACCCTCCTCAGGTGCTCCCTCGCCTCGGCGAGCGCCTCCCCCCTCCTGAGCCCCCGGGTGCTCTTCAGCACGTAGTAGAACTGCTCGCCGATCGTGAGGTAGGGCGAGAGGCTCGAGCCGGGGTTCTGCGGCACGTACGTGACCACCCTGCCCCTCACCCCCTCGAAGTCGCGCCGCCCCCCGTCGATGACCAGCCTGCCGCCAACGCGGAGCTCCCCCCGCGTCACAGCGTGCGGGGGCAGGATGCCGGCTATCGCGCTGCCGAGGGTGGACTTGCCGCAGCCGCTCTCGCCGGCGAGGCAGAAGGCCTCCCCCTCTTCCACTTCGAGGCTGACGCTCCTGACGGCCCAGACCACCCCCTCCGGCTCCTCGTAGCCCACGCTCAAACCCCTCGAGACCACCGCTAGAACCATAGCCTCCACCTCCTCCGCAGGCGCGGGTCCAGCCCCTCCCTCAGCGCGTCCCCCACCAGGCTGAAGCCTAGCGCAGTGAGCAGGATGAAGAGGCCCGGGAACAGGCTGATCCAGGGCATCGAGGTCACGTACTTGAAGCCGTTCTGGGCGATGATGCCCCAGTCCGGCGCATCCGGCTCGAGCCCCAGCCCCAGGAAGTTGATCGCGGACGCCTCCAGCAGCACGCTCCCGAGATCCGTGATCGCTTGGACGAGGACCGGCTGCACGACGTTCCTGAGCACGTGGCGGAGCAGGATGATCCGGTCGGGGACGCCCGCCAGCCTCGCCAGCAGGACGTAGTCCATCTCGACAACGGACCTCGCGTATACGAAGGAGGCACGGGCGTACCACGGCCACCACGAGAGGATCAGGCTGAGAACCAGCGTGTGGAAGCCCTGGCCCAGGGCCAACCTGAGGGCCAGCGCCACTACTATCGCCGGCAGCGCCAGGAAGACCTCCGTCGCGTAGGTCAGCGCGGCCTCGACCAGCCCCCTGTAGTAGGCTGCCAGCACCCCCACTAGCAGGCCAACCGCCAGGCTCAGCGCCACCACCGTGCCCACCTGAACTAGGGCCAGCCTCGCCCCCATCAGGACGCGCGAGAGGACGTCCCTGCCGAGGCTGTCCGTCCCCATCGGGAACTCGAGGCTGGGCGGCCTTCCAGCCCGCTCAGCCGCGTCCGGCGGGACTTGCCCCATCCCCTCGCTGGGGTGGGGGGCCACGAGGGGCCCCACCGCCGCGAGCGCCAGGATGAGGAGGGACATCGCCACGCCGGCCCTGAAGCGCTCTGATGCAGCTGAGAAAGAATTGAAAGGCTCCGC
>JAGDWA010000139.1:8152-18001 GCA_023269735.1 Thermofilum sp. | reverse complement strand
GGCTTCCGCTTCCCGCTCTACGTCCTCCTCCTCCTGCTCGTCGGGGGGTCGTTCTTCGCCACCTACGTATCTACGGCGTCAGCTGGCGTCACACTGTTCGGAACTAGCGTACCTTACTTGAGGGAGCTGGCAATCTACGCGTCGGGATACAAGGCGAGGGACATATGGTTCGTGCCTCTGCCTGCAGTGCTATCTAGCGCCCCGCTAGGGACAGCGGCTGCGACCCTCGCATCCCCTCTGGGCGGCTCTTCGATAGCACAAGCCCTCCTACAGGCCGATGCCGTGGGCGTGAGGCACCGCGACTTCATCGCAACGTACCTAATGCTCATCGTTATCAACCTGCTGAGCAGTTTCGTGTTCGTGAACATCTTCTGGAGCATCTCGCCAATACCATCCAGTGCTTACCCCTACACGATCACTGGGTGGCCCATCGACGCTCTGAACTGGGCTCGGCTGCAGATGTGGATCTGGACGGGGTACCTATTCAGGTACGCTTGGATCGCGATGGGCTTCGCTATAGGGACGATGGTTTACTCTGTGGCGAACTTCGTCCTCCGGGCCCCCTACCTCCTAATCGTCGCGATAACTGGCGCGGGCATGGGCATCCCTTGGGCCTTCTCCCAGATGATAGGCTCGATCTTTGGGAGGCGCATGATGTCTAGGCTCATAGGGGATAGGTGGCACGCTTACGCCTACCTGGTGGTGACCGGCGTGTTCCTAGGTGACGCCGTGATGGAGATGTTCAGGGTCCTCCTGATAATACTTGCGAGAGCTCAATGGCTGCTTCCGTTCTAGCGGAACCGACTCGTCCCAACCATCCTTTTTAACTCCGACGATGTGGACCAAGCCAGTATGTCCCACCTAACTAGGGTCTCGTGTGTCCTCGCCATCGGAGCCATCTTCCTCCTAGCTTTAGCTGCCGTGAGGACTGTCATCGTGGGCGGAGAGGTGGCGGGCTGGGACCACTCCTTCCACTACACCAACGCCTACCTGACCTACCTCTACTTCCTCCCCGAGGGCCACCCGGTGGGCTACGACTCGTGGCACATGTACGGCTGGTGCCCGAACCTCTACTACAACCCTGGGACGACGCTGTTCGTCGCCCTCGCCCAGCGGTGGCTTGCGCCGCTGCTGGGCCCGAAGTCCGTCTACAGCCTCTGCGTAGCTCTGAGCTACGCGCTCATGGCCCCGGCGGCCGCCGGGCTGGCGCACGCCCTCACGGGCTCCCAGCTCGCGGCCGTGACGGCGGCGCTGGCCTCGGTGGCCGTCTTCGACGAGGAGAACGCCTGGACCGACGCGGGGTGGAGGCAGGTGTACTACGTAGGGATGTGGCCGCAGCGCTGGGGCCTGGTGACCGGCTTTGCCTCGGCGGCCCTCCTGGCCTACGCGCTGGGGGCGAGGGGGGCGCGCCGCTACGCCCTCCTGGCGCTGTCATCGATCCTGATGGCCTGGTCCCTCCTGTCCCACGTGATGATGGGGGTGGCGACGGCCATCTTCGCCGCCCTGATCGGGCTGCTCGGGGCGTTCAGGGCGGCGGCGCTGGGGAGGGGCGGGGAGTCCGCCAGGACCCTGGCCCTCGTGGCCGCCTGGCTGCTCTGGGCCCTCGCGCTGTCGGCCTTCTGGGCGGTGCCGCTGCTCGCGACGAACGCCGAGTACCACGGCCTGAGGACCCTGACCTGGGAGGTGGGGGTAGGCGTCGTGTGGGCGGTCCTCAGGAGCTACCCGCCCTACCTCAACCTCCTCGCCGCCGCGGGGCCGGCGCTACCGCTCGTGAGGCAGGGGGAGCGCTCGCCCAGGCTCTGGCTCCTCTACGCCCTCTGGGCGTTCCTCGCCGCAGCTCCGGCGCTCTCGTTCGCGCGCCTGATCCCGCTGGAGTGGATGGGCACGCTGACCCTGCTCTCCCTGATCCCGGCCGCCCTCCTCCTCTCCTCCAACGGCTGGTGGCCGGGCCTGACGCTGCTGCCGGCGTCGGTGCCCCTGATGCTCTGGCTCGCCACGGGGCCCCGCACCTACGTGATCCTGCTCCCGGTCCGCGTGGACTTCTCCGGCCTCCCCCTCATCGAGTGGTTCGGCTACGGGAAGTTCGCCGGCTACGCCAGGTACCTGGCGCTGGTGAGCTCCTCGGTGTCCGCCTCTGCCCTCCTCTCCTGGGCGCTGGAGCGGCTGAGGGGTGGCGCGGCCGGCGAGCGCCAGGTGGCGGCGCTCACCCTGGTCTCGCTGGGCTTCGCCTGCGTCTACTGGCCGGCGCTCGCGGGCCTCGCCAGGAACACCGACCTGCTGCCCGCCTCGAGGAGGTTCAGGTTCATAGAGGAGTTCCCCCTCTACGCCAACATCTCGCGCTTCGTCGATTCCCTCTCCAAGCTGGGGCTGGGCGGCAACACCTACTTGCTAGTCCAGGACCTCAGCGACAATTTCGCCGACTGGGCCACCTTCTGCCACAACCACTTCGTCTACGAGATCCCGCTCTACACGGGGATCCCGATCGTCGGCGGGATCGTCTGGACGCGCTACGTGACCCAGCCCATCTCCACGACCGAGTACTCGCGCCTGTTCACCGTCGACATCGGCTACTGGGCGCGGAACGTGGAGGAGTTCCACAGGCAGCTGGAGGAGCTGGGGATCTCGTACGTGGCCACGTTCGATAGGCGCCTCATCGAGGCCCTGAGGTCGAGCCCCCTCTTCGAGGAGGTGCTCTACGAGCCGCCCTACGCGCTCTTCCGGACGCGGGCGCACCACCCGATCATCACGGCCAGCGGGGGTGCGGCGGTCGAGGACGTGGTGATCAGGCCGAACCTCATCCGGTTCACGCTCCGCGCAGCTCCCCTCCACGAGTACGAGGTGAGGATCCGCCTGGTACTCTTCCCCGGGCTCAGGGTGAGGGCGATCCCCGAGCCGGTCTCCCTCACCGTGGCGAGGTACAACCCCTGGGTGGCCGGCGAGGTTTCGAGGGCGTGGGGGTACCCCGTCGGCTCGAGGGTGCCGTTCATCAGGCTGACGCTGGCCCCCCTCTCGGAGAGGACCGTCGTGGAGGTACGCTACGAGGCCGGCAGCTGGGGGGACGCCGTTTCAGCGGCGGCTCTCGTACTCGCGGTCGCCGCCCTGCTGCTCCCGCCCCTCAAGGGGCTCGCGGCGCTGGCCGCTCTGCGCCTGAAAGCCGCGGCCCTGCGCCGGAGTGTGGGCCCGAGCGTTGCGGCAGCCCCGGCGGAGCTGCGCAGCTTAGGTTAAGAGTAAGGCTTTTCAAGGGGGTCTGAGCGGGGCTGGGCCAGGGTCTTGGAGGGGCCCCTTAGGGAAAGGTTGGGCAGCGCGGGTCGGCTCGCCCTTCCCTCTGCACCGCGCCGCGCCGACGTCAGGAAGGTCCTCCTGCTCGGCTCGGGGGCGATCAAGATCGCCGAGGCGGCGGAGTTCGACTACAGCGGGTCGCAGGCCATCAAGGCCCTGAAGGAGGAGGGTATCGAGGTCGTCGTGGTGAACCCGAACGTCGCCACGATACAGACGTCCAGGGAGATGGCCGACAGGGTCTACCTGCTGCCGGTCCAGCCCGAGTTCGTTGAGAGGGTCATCGAGAGGGAGCGCCCCGACGGCGTGCTCCTCGGCTTCGGGGGGCAGGCGGCCCTCAACTGCGGCGTCGAGCTGGCGAGGCGCGGCGTCCTGGACAGGTACGGGGTGAAGGTGCTGGGGACGCCCGTGGAGAGCATCGTGAGGGCCTCGGACCGCAACCTGTTCAGGGAGACGATGCTGAGGCACGGCATCCCCGTCCCGCCCTCGAGGGCCGCCCGGTCCCCGGAGGAGGCGCTCGAGGCCGCGCGGGAGATCGGGTACCCGGTGATGGTGAGGGTCGCGTTCAACTTAGGCGGGGCCGGCTCCTTCGTCGCGCGGAGCGAGGGCGAGATGAGGGACCGCATATGGAAGGCCTTCGCCCAGTCCCCGGTGAAGCAGGTCCTGGTGGAGAGGTACCTGGACAAGTGGAAGGAGATCGAGTTCGAGGTGGTCAGGGACTGGGCCGACAACGCCGTGGCGGTGGCCTGCCTCGAGAACGTGGACCCGATGGGGGTGCACACGGGAGACTCCGTGGTCGTGGCGCCGTCGCAGACGCTCACGAACAGGGAGTACCAAGCGCTGAGGGACGCGTCGCTGGCGGTGGCGAGGGCGGTGGGGGTGGTCGGCGAGTGCAACGTCCAGCTCGCCCTGGACCCGAGGTCCGAGGAGTTCTACGTCATCGAGACGAACCCTAGGCTGAGCAGGAGCAGCGCCCTCGCCAGCAAGGCCACGGGCTACCCGCTCGCCTACATCGCGGCCAAGCTCGCCCTGGGCTACAGGCTGCCCGAGCTGCTGAACACGGTCACCGGGGCCACGAGCGCCCACTTCGAGCCGGCCCTCGACTACGTCGTCGTGAAGGTGCCGCGCTGGGACTTCGAGAAGTTCCCCGCCGTCGAGCCGGTGATCGGGACCGAGATGCGGAGCGTCGGCGAGGTGATGGCGGTGGGCCGGTGCTTCGAGGAGGCCCTGCAGAAGGCGCTGAGGATGCTCGACATCGGCGCTCGGGGTCTCGTCGCCAACCCCTGGGACGGGGAGCCGAGGCCCCCCGAGGAGCTGAAGAGGCTGCTGGCGAAGCCCGCCCCCTACAGGGTCCTCCTGATCGCGGAGGCGCTCAAGGCCGGGGTGAGCGTCGAGGAGATCTACGAGCTGACGGGGATCGACCCCTGGTACATCCGCAAGATCAGGAACGTCGTCGAGGTGGAGGCCAGGCTCCGGAGGCTGGGCCGCCTCTCGGACAGCGGGGAGGCGGTGGAGCTCGTGAGGGAGGCGAAGAGGCTGGGGTTCTCGGACGCCCAGATCGCCGCCTGCCTGGGCGTGAGCGAGGACGAGGTGCGCGCCTTCAGGAGGCGGCACGGCATCCTGCCCGCGGTGAAGCAGATCGACACCCTCGCAGCGGAGTGGCCGGCGAGGACGAAGTACCTCTACGTGACGTACGGCGGCTCAGCCCACGACGTGGAGCCGGCGGGTGGCGGCGCGGTCGTCGTGCTGGGCGCCGGGGGCTTCAGGATAGGGGTCTCCGTCGAGTTCGACTGGAGCGTCGTCCAGCTGGTGCGCGCGCTGAAGAGGAGGGGCGTGGGGGAGGTGATCGTCGTCAACTGCAACCCGGAGACGGTCTCGACCGACTGGGACGTGCCCGACAGGCTGTACTTCGAGGAGCTCACGCTGGAGAGGGTCCTCGACATCTACGAGTTCGAGAAGCCGATGGGGGTCGTCGCCTGCGTGGGGGGCCAGATCGCCAACAACCTCGCCCCCGCGCTCGAGAAGCGGGGCGTGAGGATCCTCGGCCCGAGCGGCAGGGCCGTCGAGACCGCGGAGGACAGGAGGAAGTTCAGCAGGCTCCTGGACGAGCTGGGGATACCGCAGCCCGCGTGGGCCGAGCTCAGGAGCGTCGAGGAGGTCGTCGCGTTCTGCAGGAGGGTCGGCTACCCCGTCATCGTGAGGCCCTCCTTCGTCCTCTCCGGCACGGCGATGAGGGTGGTCCGGAGCGAGGAGGAGCTCCTCCGGTACATTAGGGAGGTGGCGGGGAGGGGCACGGTGGGCAAGTTCGTGGTGAGCAAGTTCATCGAGGGGGCGAGGGAGGCGGAGGTGGACTGCGTCTCCGACGGCGAGAGGGTCCTGATCGGCGCCGTGGTGGAGCACGTGGAGGAGGCGGGCGTGCACTCCGGCGACTCCACCATGGTCATCCCGCCCTTCTCCCTGAGCGAGGAGGCCCTCAGGAAGATCAGGGCCTACACGCTGGCGATCTGCCGGGCCCTCGGCGCGCGGGGGCCCGCGAACATACAGTTCGTGGTCAAGGGCGGCGACGTCTACGTCATCGAGTGCAACCTCAGGGCCTCGCGCTCCATGCCCTTCGTCTCGAAGGTCAAGGGCGTCAACCTGATGGAGCACGTGGCCGACGTGATCCTGGGCGGGAGGCTGGACCTGCCGGGTGAGGTCTACGAGCCGCCGGCGGCCCGCTGGGGGGTGAAGACGGCCCAGTTCTCCTGGTCGAGGCTGAGGGGCGCTTACCCAGCGCTCGACGTCGAGATGAGGTCGACGGGCGAGGTGGCGGCGGTCGGGCGCAACCTCTACGACGCCCTCCTGAAGTCCTGGCTCGCGGCCCACCCGAACAGGCTGCCCCAGCCGGGCTCCGCGGTCCTGGTGCTCGGCGACGGGGGCCGCATCGCCGAGAAGCTCGAGTCCCTGGGCTTCAGGGCGGTGGTCGCGGACCCCGGGAGCCCCGACGGGGGTCTCGTCGAGGACATTAGGGAGGGGCGCATCGCCCTCCTGATAGCGACGGGGGGAGACGGGAGGGACTACGCGGTCAGGAGGGCAGCGGCCGACTACCTCGTGCCGATGGTGCTGAACGGGAGGCTGGCCGAGCTGCTGCTGGAGGCCCTGAGGTACTACTTCGGCGGTGGAGAGCTGAGCGTGGAGCCCCTGTAGGTGGGCGGGATGAGGGCCGTCCTGGTGCTGGAGGACGGGACGGTGCTGCGGGGGCGAGGCTTCGGGGCGCCGGGCGTGGCCGTCGGCGAGGTCGTCTTCACGACGGGGATGGTGGGCTACACCGAGTCCCTCACCGACCCCTCCTACGCAGGCCAGATCCTCACCTTCACCTACCCCCTCATCGGCAACTACGGGGTCGCGCCCTACGAGCTGGTGGACGAGTTCGGGCTGCCGCTCCACTTCGAGTCGAGGGGCGTCAAGGTCGAGGGGGTCGTGGTGCACGAGGTGTGCAGGGAGCCCAGCCACTGGGCCTCCTCGAGGTCCCTCGACGAGTGGCTGAGGGAGGAGGGGGTCCCCGGCATGTGGGGGGTGGACACGAGGTACCTGACCCAGAGGCTCAGGGAGAGGGGCACGATGATGGGCGCGCTTGCGGTCTACGAGGAGGGCGAGGAGCCCGACGTGGGGCGGCTGCTGAGCGCGGCGAGGGGGCTCGACTACGGCTCCCTGAGGCTCGCGGAGAGGGTCTCCGTGAGGGAGCCGGCCCTCCTCAGGTCGGGGGGAGGGAGGGGGCTGGTGGCCGTGGTCGACTGCGGCGTCAAGGCGAGCATCGTGAGGGCGCTCCTGAGGAGGGGGTTTGACGTGGCCATCCTGCCCTACGGGACGCCCGCTGAGCGCGTGGTGGACCTCGAGCCCAGGGCTGTGGTCCTCAGCAACGGGCCGGGGAACCCCGAGCTGTACACCGAGGCCATCGAGTGCGCGGGGGCCCTGATGGAGTACGGGGTCCCGGTGCTGGGCATCTGCCTGGGCCACCAGGTGATCTCCCTCGCGCGCGGGGCGCGGGTGTACAAGCTGCCCTACGGGCACCGGGGCGTCAACAAGCCGGTGATCGACGTCAGCAGCGGCCGCTGCTACGTCACGTCGCAGAACCACGGCTACGCGGTCGACGCCGGGAGCCTCGCGGGGACGGGGCTGGAGGTCTGGTTCGTGAACGCCGACGACGGGACCCTCGAGGGGGTCAGGGACGAGAGGGGGAGGGTCCTGGGCGTCCAGTTCCACCCCGAGGGCGCGCCGGGGCCGAACGACACCGCCTGGATCTTCGACTACTTCGCCAAGATGGTAGGGGGGCGCTAGCCCGGGCTACAGGACCCCCGGCGCCCTCTCCCTCTCCACCCCCTGCACCGCCAGCAGGGGGTTCAGCCTGCCCTCCCTCGCCAGCTTCGCCAGGTGCTCCTTGAACTGGCTGGTGTGCTCGATGTCGAGCTCCAGCAGCATCCTCATGATCTCCCAGACCCTCCCCCTCACCTCCTCCAGCATCTCCCTCGGCATGTGCCCGACGATGAAGTGGTCCTGGAGCCAGCGGTCGAAGGCCTCCAGCGTTTTGATCATGTGCCGGAAGGCCATTCGGGTGGCCAGGACGAGCTCCAGCCTGTCGGCGCCCTTGAGCTGCTCCTCGGCCTTCTGCAGCGAGGCCAGCACCGCCTTCTGGCCCTCGACCCAGCGCTCTAGGCTGGATGTGAGCGTCTTAATCACCAGAGGCTCGCTCATACCCAGTCCTCAGCCCTCCCTACGGGAGTTAAAAACGTTCGTTTGGTTAGAGGGGGGCGGTCCACTACTTCCGCTGAGAGCCGTAGCGCTCGATGGCCTCCTTGATGCGGCGCCGAGCCTCCTCGGCCCCCCTCCAGCCCTCGACCTTGACCCACTTGCCCGGCTCGAGCTCCTTGTAGTGCTCAAAGAAGTGCTCGATCTTGAGCCTCACAGCCTCTGGAATCTTGCTCACGTCGTCGACCTCAGCAAACCTGGGGTCCACCTTCGGGGAGGGGACGGCGACCACCTTCGCGTCGGGGCCCTTCTCGTCGCGCGTCAGTAGCACGCCCACCGGCCTGCACTTGACGACGGAGCCGGGCAGCAGGGGCTCGTAGCTTACGATTAGGACGTCGACTGGATCCCCATCCTCCTCCAACGTGCCCGGGATGAAGCCGTAGTTGAAGGGGTAGACCATGGAAGTGTAGAGTATCCTATCGACGAAGAGGATGCCGCTCTCCTTGTCCATTTCGTACTTCACGCTACCACCCTGCGGAATCTCGACGATGACGTTCACTTCCTCGGGAGCCTTCTCGCCGGGGCCTATCGCGCCTCTCATCGGGCTGCCTTCCGGCGCCGGGAGAAAAGCCTTCTGCCGGTCCCCGCGCGAATGCCGCCCTACCAGGTGAAGACGGCCACGGGGAAGCGGGCGGAGGGCAACGCTCATACCCTCTGCCGAGCTACCCTGGGCCGATGAGTTGCACTTTCTGCAAGATAGCGAGAGGGGTTGCCAGCGCCTACGTGGTCTACGAGTCCGAGCGCATCATAGCCTTCCTCGACAAGTACCCGGTCACGCGAGGGCACACGCTGGTCTGCCCGCGCGACCACTACGTGACCATCATGGAGACACCCGACAACCTCTTGTACGATCTGATCAGGGTGGTCAAGGCGGTCGCCAGGGCCCAGGTGGCAGCCCTGGGAGCGAGGGGGGTTCGCGTGGTCCAGAACAACGGCTCGGCTGCCGGCCAGGTGATCTTCCACCTGCACTTCCACGTCATACCGTTCTACGAGGGGGGTCGCGTTGGTAGGACGGAGCTGAGCCACGAGGAGGGCGTCGAGGTTTCCGCGATCCTCTCGAGGGAGCTCGGGAAGATCATGCCGCGCAGCTAGCCCGCCGCGTGGCGAGGTCGGTCACGCGTGCCCCCGCGAAGACACGCACCTTGAGCCAGCCACTGGAGCGCTGAGCCGCATCCTGCGGCCTTCAGCGCTGAGGGCTAGCTTCGCGGGCGGCTAGGGAAGGTTAGCTCGCAGCTGCACAGAGGCGCGGGCTCTGCGGCTAGCGAGGAACGCTGTTCGAGTGGGGGATGCCGATCCACGAGAGCTAAGCTTTTTGACCGCACTGCCGCTTAGCGGGGAAGGGGCTGTCGTTGAGCCTGAACCTAGAGTGGAGCGAGGGGCAGGTGGTCGGGACGATCAACGCAGCCCTGACCCCAGATGCCGCCGCCAGCCTAGGTGGAGCCTTCGGGACGATGCTGGGGGAGGGGGCCCTGGTGGTAACGGCACGCGACAACTACCCACCATCGCGCATGCTGAAGCGGGCCTTCTCCGCCGGCCTCATGTCGGTGGGGGTCTCTGTGATGGACTTCCACGCCGCCACGACGCCGGAGCTGGTCTTCGCCATCAAGCGGCTCGGGGCTAAGGCGGGCATACAGTTCACGGTGGCCTCGCTGGATCGCGACAGCGTCGCAATAAGGTTCTTCGACTCGCAGGGCTTCGCCCTCTCGGCGGAGAGGATCGAGGAGCTGGTGGAGTGGGCGCGCGCGGGGAGGGTCGTCAGGAGCCTCCCCTCGGCTATCGGCTGGGGCA
>JAGDWA010000139.1:0-8142 GCA_023269735.1 Thermofilum sp. | reverse complement strand
GAGTACGTCCACGACATCTACGCCGCCGCCGTCGCAGGTTACCTGAACGTTGGGGCGATAGCCGGCCGCCACCTGAGGGTGGTGTGCGATGTGAACTTCGGCCCGGCCTCCGACGTGCTCCCCAACCTGCTCTCGGAGCTCGGGATTGAGGGCATTCTCCTCAATGCCCACAAGCCGCCGGTGAGGGGCACCGTGACGCACATGCCGCACCCGCGCTCAGTGGCGATGCTCGGGAGCGTGGTCAAGGCGACTGGCGCCTCCCTTGGCGCAAGCTTGTGCGCTGACGCGACCAGGGTGCTCTTAGTCGACGACGAGGGCAGGCCTCTCTCAGCCGAGGAGGTGGCATGCTTGCTCATCGCGAACCATCCACCCGGCACCCGGGTGGTCGTGTCGGAGTCCATGTCGTCGGTGGTCGATGAGGCCGGAGAGAGGGCCGGCGCGAAGGTCGTGAGGGTCAGGGATACGATGCACGACATGCTGAGGGTCGCCAGGCGGACCGGGGCCCACCTAGTGGTGAACGGCGGTAACGAGGTTGTTTTCACGGACTTCTCCTACTCGCCGGACGGCATGCTGACCACCCTGAAGGTGCTTGAGATGATCGCCAGCAGCCAGCGCGAGCTGTCGTCCCTAAGGGACGACCTTCCGAAGCCCCAGCTCGTGCACCGCACGGTGAACCTCCCGGGCGTAGACTACCTGGCGGTTCTGAGGACCTTGCACAGGGAGGCGCGCGACGCCGTAATCACCATCACCGGCCTCAGGGTGCGCGTGGGCGGCGTCTGGGTCAACATCGAGGCGAAGCCTGAAAAGCTGGAGCTCACGTGCGAGGGCGTTGAGGGGGCCGAGGAGGCGCTGGACAAGCTCGAGAGGAGGATCTCGATCCTCACCAGGGAGCTCGCTAGAGCAGAGGGGCCGGTATGCTGAGCTTGGGCGTGGACCTGGCGGGCTCGCCCAACCGCCCCACCGGCATGTGCCTGCTCGACGAGATGCTGCGCGCCAAGACGTGGATCGTCTACAGGGACGAGGAGATCCTGGAGGCCGCACTGAGGTACCGACCCGCCGTAGTTGCGGTGGACGCCCCGCTCACGCTGCCCCGGGGGCGGCGCAGCCTGGACGACCGCGAGGGGCCCCACCTGCGGGAGTGCGATAGGGCCTTGAAAGACCTCGGGATCCGTTTCCTCCCCGTTACGCTGGGCCCCATGAGGGCGCTCACGGCTAGGGGGATCAGGCTCAGGCTGCTGCTGGAGCGCGCGGGCTTCACGGTGATAGAGGTCTACCCGGGTGGAGCCCAAGACCTCCTGGGGATTCCGAGGAAGACGCGGGGCTTAGACTCGCTCAGGAGGGGTCTCGAAAGCCTGGGAATAAAGGGACTGAGCGCCGAGGCCTCGGCCGACGAGCTGGACGCAGCGACAGCGGCTTACGTCGGCATTCTACACCTCCGCGGGGAGTCCACCGTGCTCGCCGGCAGCGATGGGGCTATAGTCATGCCCCCCATCGGGCGGTACGCGGGCCCGCGGTGCCGGGCCTCAAGCGGCGTTGAGCTTGTGCGCACAGAATAGGGCCCCCGCGCTACCTGAAGGCTCTGGCCCCGAGGTACACCGCCTCTCCAGCCAGGTACTCCTCTATCCTGAGCAGCTCGTTGTACTTCGCAGTCCTCTCCCCCCTAGCTGGCGCCCCGGTCTTTATCTGCCCGCAGTTCAGCGCCACGGCGAGGTGGGCTATCGTCGCGTCCTCCGTTTCGCCGCTCCTGTGCGACACGATAACTTTCATTCCGCTCCTCTGGGCGAGGAAAGCAGCCTCGAGGGCCTCCGTCAGCGTGCCTATCTGGTTGACCTTCAGCAGGAGGGCAGTGGCAGCGCCCACCTCGATACCCTTGGCGAGCCTCTTCACGTTGGTCACGAAGAGGTCGTCCCCCACCACCTGGACGCCCCGCGGCTTCAGCTTCGCGGTGATCTCGCTGAACCCTTCGAAGTCCTCCTCGTGCAGCGGATCCTCGATCGATACTATCGGGTACTCGTTGCTCAGCTCTAGGTAGTAGTCGATGATCTCGTGTCTCTCCAGCTCTCGGCCGTCGATCCTGTAGCGCCCGTCGTGGTAGAAGCTCGAGGCCGCCGCGTCCAGCGCCAGCACGAAGTCGCTGCCAGGGTCATAGCCGGCCCTCCTAACGGCTTCGACGAGGGCGCCCAGGGCCTCCCTGCTCTCCCTCATCGGAGGGGCAAACCCGCCCTCGTCGCCTACATTGACTGCGCTCTTGCCGTACTTGGTCAGCAGCAGCTCCCTCAGGCTGTAGTAGACTTCGCACGCCATGCGAAGTGCCTCCGAGAACCTGTCGGCGCCCACGGGTACGATCATGAACTCCTGGATGCTCAGCTCGTTGCCAGCATGCTTCCCCCCGTTGATCACGTTCATGAGGGGCGTCGGCAGCACTCTGGCCAGCTTGCCGCCCAGGTACTGGAAGAGGGGCATACCGTACGTAGAGGCCGCCGCCTTGGCGACCGCCAGCGACACCGCCAGAATTGCGTTCGCGCCGAGCTTCGACTTGTTCGGCGTTCCGTCGGCTTCTACCATCGCCCTATCAACCGCCGCCTGGTCGCGCGCGTCCATTCCCACGATGCGCTTGGCGATCACTTCGTTGATGTTCGCGACAGCCCTCTCGACCCCCTTGCCCTGGAACCTCCGGCCGCCGTCTCTGAGCTCCAAAGCTTCGTAGGTCCCCCTCGAGGCGCCCGCGGGCACCGCCGCGGAGCCGTAACCTCCACCGGCGGTCACGACGTCGGCCTCCACCGTGGGGTTGCCCCTCGAATCGAGCACCCACCTACCCTTCACCAGGACTATCGTGAACTCGTCCGCAGCGGGCTCCAACGAGGTCACGGGCCCCTGAGGGGCAGCGCCGCTTTATGCTTTGCCCTTAGGGGCCACAGCTTCCGCTCGTCATCCTTCCCAGGGAAACTTATTTTACTCCGGTGCGTGATAATCACGTGGCGCCCAGTGGGCTGGCAAAAGGGGCGATTCTCTGCGGGGGCACGGGATCGCGGTTGAGGCCCCTCACATACTACTTCCAGAAGGCGATGATACCGGTCGGGTCCAAGCAGAAGCCCCTCCTCGAGTATGTGGTTCGGCTGCTCAAGCACCATGGGATCGCCGAGATCGCGCTCCTCGTCAACTACAAGGCAGAGCAGATCATCAACTACTTCGAGGACGGCGCCCGCTTTGGGGTGAAGATGGAGTACATCTACGACGACCCCACGTACAGGGGCAACGGCGGAGCGCTCCTCAACGCCTACCTGAAGGGGGTGTTCAGCGGCTATCGCGACGTCCTAGTCTACTACGGCGACGTGCTGACGAACCTGAACCTCTCAGACCTGCTCCGAGTGCACCGCGAGGCCGACGCAGCCGCCACGCTGGCTCTGTCGATGAACTACAACGTGAGCGTTGGCGTCGCGCAGGTAGAGGGCACGCGGGTGGTCAAGCTGGAGGAGAAACCCCCGCTGGGCAGGCCGGTGACGATGGGGATCCTTGCCGTGAAAACCGAATCTCTCAGTGTGCTCGCCGAGATCGCCAGGCCGAACAGCGAGGTCGACCTGATGAGGGACTTCATCCCGGAGCTCATCAGGCGCGGTCAAAGGGTCGAGGGCTACGTCACGGATGCGTTCTGGTACGACGTTGGCTCCATCGAGAGATACGAGAAGCTAGACCCCCTGCTCGTGGACTCGGAGCTCTCGTTCCTCCTCTAAGCCTGCAGCTCTCAGCGATTTTTTCCCCAACTTCCCGTAGAGAGCGCCCCCTCCATCATCGGGCTAGCGGTAGCGCTGCGCCCCGATGGCGGCGCTAGGGGGCTCGACTTTCGGCTGCAGTTCGCGGCTAAAACGCTCGGGGTAGCGGAACGGCTAGACCCTCCTGCCCCTGCGCCCGCCGGGCTTGCGGATGCTGTCCGTGGGCAGCGGCGTCACGTCCTCAACCCTGTCCACGATGAGGCCGGCCCTGACGAGGGCCCTGATCGCTGGCCCCGCCCCGGGACCGGGGGTCTTCGGGCCGTAGCCGCCGGGCGCCTTGACCTTGACGTGAACGACCTTCACGCCCTTCTCGAGGGCGATTTTAGCGGCGCGCGCAGCCGCTTGCATGGCAGCCCACGGGCTCGGCTTGTCCCTGTCGGCCTTCGCTATCATGCCCCCCGATACGCGCGCTATTGTCTCGGCCCCGCTTAGGTCCGTTATGTGTATGATCGTGTTGTTGTAGCTGGCGTAGATCCACGCGATTCCGACCTCGCTCCGCTTCACGTGCTGCGCGCTCTCCTCAGCCACGGTCGGCACCGGGGGCGCTGGGGTTTTTAAGCATGAGCGCTAGCCAGCCTGCGCCTGCTTCGCGTACGGCGAGAGCGGGTGGTACCCCACGAGCGGCTCCTCCTCCCGCGAAACCAGGTGGCCGGGGCTCCTCACGCGGCGCTTACCAATGGCTATGTGGCCGTGGACTATCAGCTGCCTCGCAGCATAAATGGTGCTGGCCAGGCCCTTCCGGAAGACGACAGTCTGGAGCCTCCTCTCCAGCACGTCCTCGACGGTTAGCCTCAGCACGTCGCTCAAGGCGGCGTCAGGACTGGGCAGCAGCCCCAGCCTGTACAGCTTCTGTATCAGCGGCTTGGCCCTGACCTCGCGCTCCTCGGGCGGCAGGGCCAGCAGGGCTCTGGCCTTGGCCCTCCACCTCCTGAGGATGGTTTTCGCCACCCAGAGCTCCCTCTTGTTGCGCAGGCCGTACTTGCCGACGAGCTCCAGCTCCTGCCGCAGCACCTCCCTGCGCCAGGGGTGGGCGGGGCCCTCCCACTTCTTCCTCGGCTTCTTGGGGTCCCCCATACCCTCACCTACTTCTTCGGCTTCTTCACGCCAACGGTCATGCCCGTCCTGCCTGTGGTGCGGGTCCTCTGCCCCCTCACTTTAAGGCCCAGCATGTGGCGTACCCCCCGCCAGCATCTGATCTCCTTAAGCAGCTCTATGTCGCCCCTCACCGCCAGCACCAGCTCGGCCCCGATGAGATGCCTGTCGACGCCCAGCTGCGGGTCGCGCCGCCTGTTGAAGAGCCACGGCGGCAGCCCCAGCTTGTGGATCGCCCTTAGGGCCTCATCGAGCTTTCTCACCTCATCGTCCGTCAGCGAGCCGAGCTTCCTCCTCGTATCGATGCCCAGCCTGCGGCAGACTGCGTACGCCGTATTCACGCCGACACCCTTTATTAGCGCCAGCGCGTAGACCACGTTCTTGTCGCCCGGCAGGTCCTTCTCGGCTATCCTGACTATTTGCTTGAACTCCTGTTCGGCCATCGCGCGCCAGAGGGTCCCCTGAACTGCTTATAACCTTTTGCCATGGCGCCGGGGCCGGGATTCGAACCCGGGCGCCCTCAGCGGGCACCGGCTACCCAGAACCACTCCAGGCCGGCGCCTTGGACCACTCGGCCACCCCGGCTTCGGGAGCTGAGGGCGCGATCGGTTTAAAGCTTTCGGGTGGCAGCGAGGGTCAGCCCCCCTTCCCGGTCTTCCAAGCGCGGGGGTATACACCCGGCTTCATCAGGACGCTCTCGGGCCTGACGGCCTCCCCCCTCTTCGCAACGAGCATCTGCTCGCTCCTCATCAGAGCCCTCCCGATGGCCACCAGCTCGTCCTTCTTGGTGAAGATGGCGACTACGTCCCCGACCCTTATACCGGCCTCGACCGCTAGGATGCCGGGAGCCATCAGGGGGGCGCCGTGCGCTATCGCGTCGACTGCCCCGTCCCTGATCACTACGCGGGGCATGTGCTCGACCGCGCGCTCCACGGGGATCACCACCTGGCGGATGCAGCTCTCGTCGCGCTCCTCTCTCCACGCGGCGAAGGCGTCTGCCAGATCATGGAGCGTGACGCTCTCCTCCTCCCTCAGGCTCCCGCTCCTGACCCTCCTCAGCTCCTGCATGTGAGCTCCCACGCCCAGCAGGACCCCTATGTCGTGGCACAGCTTCCTCACGTACGTCCCAGCCTCGCACCACACGCGGAACAGGACGTCCCTCCCCGACACCTCGAGCACCTCGATGTCGTACACCCGCCTGACCCTGAGGGCCCTCTTGACGGCCGACCGGAGGGGCGGGCGCTGGTACACGGGCCCCCTGAACATCCCGACGACGCGCCTGACCTCCTCCTCGCTCACATCGCCGTGGAGGCGCATTACGCCCACGTACTCCTTGTCCTCCGACAGGATGTAGGGAACCACCTTTATAGCCCTGTTGAAGAGGATGGGGAGCACCCCGGTCACCTTGGGGTCGAGGGTCCCCCCGTGCGCCACCTTTTCGATCCCTGTGATCCTCCTCACCCAGGCTACTACCTCGTGGCTCGAGGGTCCCGGCGGCTTGTCGAGGTTCACCACCCCGTACTCCAGCAGCTCCTCCACCGACCGCTCCTCCGGCCTCTTGCCGTACTCCGACGGCGGTTCCTCAGCCCGAAGGAAGACCTCGCGAGGCCTCCTCTTCGGCGGGGGTGCGCTCATAGCTTAATCAGAGGCTTGAGGGGTGTTCTCATCTCGCTGAGCAGCCCCGCCTTCTCGAGGGCCTTCACCACCTCGTCATCGCTCGCCCCTCGCGGGATGTCGACCCTGTGCGGCGTAGGCTCCAAGTGCCTCACGTTGGCCCTCCTCCTCTTAACGCCCGTCAGGGCCTTGGGTCCCGTTACCAGCACGAAGTTGTCGTCTATGATGTCCACTACGACACACTTCCTTCCGGCCTCCCTACCGGCGATCTTGACGCAGACCCTGCCGACGTCGAAGACCCTCATAGCCGCGCGCTGCCGCTGGGGGCCGACGCCTTAAAAATGTTCCCGCAGGGGCAACAGTGATAAGGGCGGGGGGTTCCCTCACAAAGGGCTCCGTGGAGGCAAGGAGGGCCATGCTGGTTAAGCTGCTGAAGCTGCAGGGAGTCGTAAGGAGGGACTCGGTGGAGAGGGCCCTCCTCACGGTCCCTAGGGAGGAGTTCGTTCTACCGGAGTACCGCGACGAGGCGTACGACGACCACCCACTGCCGATACCAGAGGGTCAGACGATCTCGGCCCCCCACATGTGCGCGATCATGTGCGAGGCAGCTGAGGTCGACAGGGGGGATAGGGTGCTGGAGGTGGGCACGGGGAGCGGCTACCACGCTGCCCTTTGCGCGGAGATCGTGTCGCCGAGGGGGGAGCCCCTCGAGGGCCTGGTGGTCAGCGTGGAGCTGCTGAAGAGGCTGGCCTACTTCGCGCGCGACAACCTGAGGCGGGCCGGGTACTACGAGAGGGTCCACCTGATCGTAGCCGACGGCAGCGGGGGAGCGCCCGTGAGAGGTAGCTTCCGCTTCAACAAGATCCTCGTGACCGCGGCTGCCCCCCGGATCCCGCCACCGCTCCTAGAGCAGCTCGAGGAGGGGGGGTGCATGGTGATCCCCGTGGGACCCCCCTGGCAGCAGGCCCTGCTAGCGGTTAGGAAGCGGGCCGGCCAAGTGGAGCACGACGTGGTGACCTTCTGCATATTCGTCGCGCTGAGGGGGGAGTACGGTTACGGTGATCGCGGTCGAGCTGGTCAGGGCTAGGGGCCACCCCCTCGTGCGGGCGTCCCACAGGTCCACGCTTGAGGTAACGACTGACGCCACCCTGACGCCGAGGGGTGACTGCATAGTAGCGGTGGCCGCCGACAAGAGCGCGTCGCAGCTCTCCGCAGGCTTCAAGTGCCTGGCCGCTAGGGAGGGTGCGCGCATAGTGGTGGTATTGAGCTGCGGCGGACTGAAGGAAGTCATCAGAGCGTCGGGCAGCCCCTCCCTCAGGTTCACGGACCCACGCTCGATGGTCGTCAGGCGCAGCGGGTTCGTGGACGGGAGGACTGTGGCCGTGAGGAGCGACAAGGCGGCCGCCGACATCGACCGCGAGCTCGTGCGGTGCCTCCAGCGGGGCGCCGAGTTACGCATCCTGCTGGTGGCCTATGCCCCCGAGGCGGAGGCCGACGCGCTGCGGTTGCTGCGCGTGCTACCAATATAAGCGACCGCGCGCAGCTGGGCGCCGTGGGCCTGAGACCCCGGAAGAACGTCCTGGTCACGGGGCGGCCCGGCATCGGGAAGACCACCGCCGTCATCAGAGCCGTCGAGGGGCTGAGGCGGGTGGGGGTCAGGGTGGGC
>JAGDWA010000131.1 GCA_023269735.1 Thermofilum sp. | reverse complement strand
GGGCGCGGCCAGCGGCACCCAGCCCAGCCTCCCGGGGGCGCGGGGGGCCCCGAGCGCCAAGAGGAGCGCCCAGAGGGTGGCGCCTGGGAGGCCCAGCGGGACCACCACCACTCTACTGGTCATACTCACGTCGAGCACCGGGACCGCTAGGCCCGCGTAGGACAGCGCGGCGGCCCAAGCGACCACCGCGGAGAGGCCTAGGGCGGCCTCCCTTGCCAGCTCCACCGCGCGCTCGGCCGGCACCCCCTCACCCCCCTCCGGACGGCAGCTCCGCCGCCAGCGCGAGCTCGCCCCCCACGTAGGCTTCGACCCGCAGGCCGGGGCCCTCCCCAACGTAGAACGATGCGGTCAGCACGCTGCCCAGCGCCAGCCTCTGCCCCGCCACGACCAGGGGGGCGTCTTCAGCGCGCTTCACCACGAGCGTCAGGTCGAGCGCCCAGGGCGCTGCGTACGTCCTGAGGATGCTCACCGTCAGCGTGCCCCCCTCGACCCTGCAGCCGAGCAGCACGAGGGGGCGGCCGAGCCGCTCGTCGAGGGGGTTCAGCGGGGCGGGGGAGCTCCAGTACTTGGAGTACCCGCCGGCCGCGCTCGGGTAGTGCCGGAGCGCGAGCAGCGCGGCCAGCAGGGATGCGTGGAGCACCTTCAGCACGCGGGCCGGGGGCCTGCCCGTCCCCACATCCTCCCAACTCACCAGGGTTAAAAGCGGTTGCACCCGAGACCGCAGCCGGTACCCCGGCCGACTGCGCTCAAGGGCGCCTCAGGCGCCCCGATGCGCTCACCAGCGGGAGGCTGGTGGATTGCGCGCCAGCAGCCTGCACCCCTCCCGTGGGGACGCATACTCAATGACAAAGGAGGGCACAGAGGGGCTGGAGAGGGGGGCTGGGTTTAGAATCCCTCAAGCGTGCGCTCGGGAACCCCTCGCTGCCGCCGGGCGCTCCGCCTCCCTTCTCACGATGGCGCGCTCCGTTCCAAAGGCGCTCACGTAGGGGACCTCGAGGCCCGCCCCGATCCCTCCGGGCGCCCCCCTGCGCAGGGAGCCGTAGCCGCCGCTCCTGCTGTATGTGACCACGTGCACCTCGTGGCCCCTACCGGCCCTGTGCTCGGCCGTGCGCTTGACGACGTCCTCAACACCACCAATCAGGGGGTGGCGGAGCGGTGCTACGTGAATCATCCTCCTTTTCTTTACGTCATTTGCCCGATTATTGTTGGGTCGTGGTGTGCGGGTCGTTTCTTTAGCGCCCTTGGCACGGTTTATTTCCCGCCCAGTGCTTCCTTCAGCGTTTTGAGTGCGTCCTCCAGTTCGTCACTCCACTTTACCCTTGGTTTTAGCTCCTCGATTCTCTTGATGAGCTCCTTAGCGAGGAGCCTCACGTCCGCCGCTGCCTCCCCCCTGCTCCCGTACTTTGATAGGGCCATGTCCGGGTCCGGTCCGTTGTACTGGTAGTCGTGCAGGTCTAGCGCCACAGCCGTCCACGCCGACAGCCCCCCGTGGCCGACCTCTTCAAGCATCTGCGACAGGGCCTTCATCCTGCCCGTGGGAACCCTGGGCACGGCCCTGTCCACCAGCCACCTCCTCTCCTCGTCGCTTTTAGCCATCTGGATCAGCTTACCCAGCTCGAGCCTGAGCAGGGCGGCCAGCAGCGCGCGCCAAGCCTGGAAGGCCTTGCCGGCCGCGTTCCTGACCAGCCCACTCCTGAGGAAGTTAAGCGCCAGTGTAGCCTCAACTAAAGCCTCCAGCAGCCTGGCGCCTACGTAGTCCTCGGTCGTTGGCTTCGGCAGAGGCCTCTCGAGGGCTTCTGCGACCACGTTTAGCCACTTCACCCTTGAGCGTTTTATTAACGTTTGCGGGCGTCACCGCCTTCCGGGCCCCTCCAGCGCGCCCTTCAAGCCCCCCATGCAGCGGCGGCTGCCAGTTTACCGATGACGAGCTCTAAACCCATCTCGCTTCGGTGCACTCCCAGTGGATGACACGTCAGGGCTCCGGGCTGCAGGTCCCGTGACTCTAGACGAGGGGCTTGAGCCTGATCACCCTGACGCCGTCGACGACCTCCTCCCTGCGCAGGGCGCCCCTGCCGCCGCTCCTGAGCCTGTTGCGGGTCACGACGTGGACCTCGTGCCTTCTGCTGGCCGCCTCGAGTAGGCGCTTCGGTGCGCTCACCAGCGGGGGGGCCAGTAGATGCCGCCGCCCCCAGCGCTCGCGCTCATCCCGTGGTGCCGCCGCGCAGGAGTTCGACCGCAGCGCGCTCGTGCCAGCGTGCACCCGCCCGAGAAAGGCGGGAGCTGGGGCGCCGCTGGGCGGCCGCGGCGCCCGGCCCCCTCAAACCGTCTTGCCCACCACCAGCTCGATGCCCTTCTCGGCAGCGAGCCTCTCGATCTCCCTCGCCGCCTCCCTGCTGGCCCTGAGCACGACCAGTATCTTCTTGAGGGCCGGGCGGCCGTAGATCCTCTCGGCGAGGGCTGCCTTCTTCTCGAGCTTATGCACCTCCTCCGCCCCTGCGTACGCGGTCACCTCGCCCACGATCAGGGGGTCGTCGCAGAACAGGTCCACCTCCTCCCCGCCCACTACGGAGCGCTTGAGGCTCTTGCCCGGCGGCAAGACGCCGGCCCCTTGGAGGGCCCTCGTGAGGACGCTCCTCGCGAACTCCTCGAAGCTGGAGCCCAGGAAGACGCTTAGCTGGGAGAAGCCGTGGAAGATCATCTCCCGGAGCCCCCTCTCAACTTCCCCGATGCGGGCGAGCATCCTATTGAAGTCCTCCCTCAGGCTCTTGACCTCCAGCCAGAGCCTCTCCTCGCCCTCCCTGAGGGCCCTCACCTCCTCCCACAGCTTCACCTGCTCCTGGGCCAGCCTCTCTTGGCCCTCCCTGA
>JAGDWA010000061.1 GCA_023269735.1 Thermofilum sp. | reverse complement strand
GTGAGGGATGGGAACACCACCTGCACCGCGCGCGACCGGGGGGCCGGCTTCGCGCAGATGGGGGCCGCCGCCCTCATCTCGGTCGCCGTCTCCCTGGCCAGCTCGACCTCGTCCGCGAGCGTCGCCCCGCGCCCGAAGAGCACGGCTATGTCGTAGTCGCTGTCGTCCCTCGCCGCCCCCCTGGCCCTGCTCCCGAAGAGGTAGGCGAGCAGCACCCCCCTCCGCTCGAAGACCCCCCGCAGCTTGCCGCCCAGCGCGGAGCCCTTCTCAGGCAGGTCGATGCCCTCCCTCTCGCAAAGCCTCAGGACGGCATCCACAGCCTCGGCGATGCTGGGCAGCCCCCTCTCGGCGATCCCCGCGAGGTCCTCCTCTGTTATCCTCCTGTACCCGTGCGCCAGCGCCCCTCCTGAGCCCGTACCTCCCAGCAGCGCACTTTCGTAGCCTCTCCGCTAGGCTCCTGGGGATCTCGACCTTGATCACCTCCTTGGCCTCTGGCATATCAGTGCAAAAGACCTATGAATTAAAAGCTGAAGGTTGCCCCCACCCCGCAGCGCAGGAGGCCGCCGTGCACCCTGCCCAGCATCTCGAGGGCCCGCCGCCCCGTGCAGTGGCAGGCCGCCACCCTCCCCACTCCCAGCTCCCTCAGCCCCCTGGCGGTGGCCTCGGCCCTCTTGGAGTCCCCCTCAACCAGGTGGAGCCCGCCCACCACGGCCGCGACGCGCCCGCCCGGGAGCCTCCTGGCCGCCTCCTCCACGAACCTCTCCACCCCGGGGTGGGAGCAGCCGACCAGGATCACGAGGCCGCTGGCAGACTCGACGGCGAGCGCCTGCTCCCTGATTGTTGCCCCCCTGTACTCGACCTCGAGGGGGCCGAGGGTGCTGAGGCCCTCGGGCAGGGCCCGGGGCGCGGCGCCCGGCGCCACGACCTGGAGGCTGGGGTTACGCGCCAGGAGCGCCGAGAGGCCCCCCGTGTGGTCCCAGTGCCCGTGGGAGATGACGACCGCCGAGATGCTGCGCGGGTGCACGCCGAGCACGCCCATATTGTAGAAGAGCACCGAGGGGTCCCCGCCCGTGTCGAAGAGGACCCTCTCGCCCCCCACCTCGACGAGGCACGAGAAGCCGTGGGCCGCGATCAGCCGCTCGTCGTGCTCGCTGTTGTCGTACAGCACTGTCAGCGTGACGCGCCGCCGGGGGGACCCCACGCGGAGCCGAGGGGCGCGGCCTTTAAGCCTGCGCCGGCGAGGGGGCGGGGATGCCGCCGAGGCGGGCCAAGGCCCTGGCCTCGCTCGTGCTGCTGACGGCGGTCTGGGGGACCTCGTTCCCAGCCATCAAGGTCGTCGTGGGCTCGATCGGCTTCCTCTACTACGTCGCGCTGCGCTTCGCCCTCGCCGCCCTAGTGCTGCTCCCCGTCGCGCTCGCCAGGCGGGGCAGGCTGCGCCCCCACCTCCCCTCGGGGGCCCTGCTGGGCCTGCTCTACTTCGGCGGGATCGCGCTGCAGGGCTGGGGCATGGAGTACACGCGCGCCTCGAACGCCGCCTTCGTGACGGGGCTGAGCGTCGTCTTCGTCTACGCCATCGAGGCGCTGCTGGGGAGGGCCAGCCCCTCGTGGAGGCTCCTGCTCGCCCTGGCCCTGGCGGTCGCGGGGCTCTACCTGATGTCCTTCAGCGGCGGCAGCTTCGAGGTGATGCTGGGCGACGCGATAGTCCTCGCGGGCGCGGTCTGCTGGGCCCTCCAGTACATAGCGGTGGACAGGGCGGCCCAGGGCGACCTGCCCTCCCTCCTCTTCCTCGAGAGCCTCTTCACGGCCCTCCTCGCCGCCGCCCTCACCCCGCTGGCCAGGGCCCCGAGCAGAGAGGCCCTGCTGGCCGCCGCGCCGCCCCTCGCCTACCTCGCGCTGGCCTGCACGGTAGGGGCGAACGCGCTGCAGCTGTACGGGCAGCGCCAGGTCAGCAGCGTCGAGGCCGCCTTCATCTACCTCCTCGAGCCGGTCTTCGCCGCCGCCTTCTCCTACCTAGCGCTGGGCGAGGTGCTGAGCCCCAGCCAGGCGGTGGGGGCGGCCGCGATAGTGGCCGCGATGCTGCTCAGCGTTAGCGGTTGAGTCGGCTGGCGCCCGGCGCTGCGCCCCTCCCACGCGAGCCTTTCCATGCCATAAAGCTTATGTGATAGGCAAAACCAACTGCCATGGGATGGTGGAGGTTGTGGAGATCGACGGGAGCGGCCGCATCTACCTGCCGGCCCGCATCAGGCGCCAGATCCGGGAGCGGCGCTTCCTGGTGCGCGTGGAGGAGGGCCGCATCATCCTCGTGCCCGTGAGGTCGGCCGTCGAGAGGTACTACGGGATCGCGGGCCCCGCCGCCTACACGTCGGCCGAGGAGATCGATGAGGCTGTCGAGCGTGAGGCGCGCAGGATCCTCGCTGGAGAGGGCCTACGTTGACGTCAACGTGCTCTACTACTACCTCACCGCCCACCCCGAGTACGGGGAGAGGGCCAAGGAGCACCTGGAGGTCTACGGCGGCCTCCTGGTCACCTCCTCGCTCACGGTCTGGCTCCTCCACGTCCTCACCAAGCTGGAGGGCCTGTCCACGATCCTCGAGGAGCTGGGCGTGGAGCTGGCCCCCCTGGACGCGGGCATCGTGAGGGAGGCCGAGAGGCTCGAGAGGCCCAGGGACTTCGAGGACCGGCTCCACCTCGCGACCGCCAGGCGCCTCGGCGTAAGGGTCATCCTCTCGAACGACAGGGACTTCGACGGCATCCCGGGCATCACGAGGGTGTTCTGAGGCCCTACCGCTCAGCCCGGGAGGCGGGCCCCGGGGCGGCGGCCCCTAGGCTCGGCTTCAAGCTACCGACCCGCATCGGCACCGCCGGCACCCCGGGCCCG
>JAGDWA010000002.1:71200-87092 GCA_023269735.1 Thermofilum sp. | reverse complement strand
GATGAAGTGCGCCTCAGTCTCGTTGGCCACGGCCTTTGCCAGCAGGGTCTTGCCGGTGCCGGGGGGGCCGTAGAAGAGGACCCCCTTGGGGGGCTCTATGCCCAGGTGCTGGAAGAGCTCAGGGTGCTTGAGCGGGAGCTCGATCATCTCCCTCACCTTCTGCTTCACCTCCTCTAGGTCGCCGATGTCCTCGTACGTCACCTTCGGGATGGCCACTTCGGCCTCTGACACCGGCTCCCCGCGCACCACGACCTCGGTCTCCGGGACCACCCTCACGGCAGTAGCGGGCTGCGTCGAAGTGACGACGAACCTCAGCGCAGTGTTGAGCACGGGGACCTCAACCACGTCGCCACGCCTCAGCGGGCGGTAGAGGAGCCTCTCCTTGACGTACTCGGAGAACTCCGGGGAGACGGTGAGCCCACTGATGCCGGAGGGGGCCAGCACGACCTTCTGCGCCGGCACCAGCTGGGCGGGGCGCACGACCACGTTGTCCCCGATCGTCACGCCGGCGTTGTGCCTGGTGACCCCGTCCATCCGTATGAGGCCCAGCCCCTCGTCGTCCGGGTAGGCGGGCCACGCTATGGCGACCGTGGCCTTCTTCCCGACCACCTCCACGGCGTCCCCCGCCTCGATCCCGAGCCTGCTCATGACAGACCTGTCGATCCTGACGATGCCGCGCCCCACGTCGCGCTGCTTGGCTTCGGCGACCCTCAGCGTGGCTTCCCTATCGCGCGAGGACATAGGCGGATGCGCCTCCCTGGGCTCCAATTAAAGCTTGACGACGCGCGACCCCCGCTAGGCGACTATCTCCACCACGTCCATGTCGTCGAGAACGAAATCGATCCCGACCCTCGCCGGGCTGATCTTGAGCCGCCGCTCGTTCCACACCAGCGCGTACCTGAACTCCTTGACGAGCCTGCTGTGCACCCTCTCCGCCACGTCGGCCACGCGAGCCCCCCGCTTGAGGACGAGAGGCCTCTCGCTAACGACCCCATCCTTTCGGGTGTAGACTCTGATGAGGTTCAGCCTCCTGAAGAAGTACTCACCGATCTCATCCCTCAGGGCCGCGGGGTCCGACGAGCCCAGCGCGAACTCGAGGACCTTCAGGTGGCCGGCGCCCCCCTTGACCCGGGAGGCGCCCTCCGGGTTCAGGTCGGCCTTCGTCACGATGACCAGAGCCGGCTTGTAGGCCGTTAGCTCGAGGATCGCCGCCTCCACGTCATCTAGCGTAGCGTCGTCCGCGAGCTGCACCAGTGCGTGGTAAATGCCATACTCGCGCAGGAGCTCCGCGACGTCGCTGGCCTTCAGCCGGCCCCCCAGCACGCTCACGCCTCCGCTCCTCCTCCGCTCGATGACCACCTTCCTCCTCTCCTCCCTGATAGTGACCCCCTTCGCGCGGAGCATCGTTTCGATGAGTTCGAGCTGGGCCAGCGCGTCCTGCGTGGCGTCGACTACTATCACCAGCCCGTCGGCGTTGTAAGCGAGCGAGAGAATCAGGCTGTTGCGGGGGGAGCCCTGGGAGGGTGCGAGGGAGGGGGTGTCGACGAGCTGGACCGAGACGCCGCCGTCCCACACCATCATGCCGGGCTGCGGCTGCGCCGTCTCGTAGGGGACGTCGCTGCAGGAGCACGCGACGCCCGTCAGGGCGCTCAACAGCGTGCTCTTCCCCGCGTTGGCGAAGCCCAGGAGGACGAGCTGCATGTCGCCCTCCTTCTCGACAAAGAAGGAGGGCCCCCTGCCCAGGCTCCGCCGCCTCCTCTGCTCTTGCTCCAGCTCCTCGCGCAGGCGGGCGATCTGGCGGCGGACCTGCATCAGGAGCTTCTCGGTGCCCTTGTGCTTCGGCACGCTGGAGACGAACTCGATCAGCGCCTGCAGCTTCTCCTCCTTCGTGCGCGCCTCCTCCACCTTCTTCCACTTTGCCCTCGCCTGCGGGGGCAGGTTGGCTGGCACGAGAGTAGAATCTCAGGGCCCTAAAAGTCGTTGCTGCCCGCGGCGAAGGCTGCCGGCGTATTGCGTAAGTGATACGCACTTATTACCAGAGTATCAGCGGGACCCCGTGAGGGCGAGGGCCGTGCTCTACGTCGGCCTGCTGGCGGTCGGGTACGCGCTCTGGGGGCTGGAGGGGTTCTTGTTGGCGCTCCTAGCGGTGATCGCAGCGCTTCTGCCGGGCCGCAGGACCAGGAGGCTGGCTGTGCGGGCAACCTTCTGACGAACCCCCTTAGCGCCCTTCCCTGGATCCGGCCTACCGTTAACCTAAAGGCCGGGGGGATCCGGCCCCCGGCGGTGAGCCAGCGGTGAGCGAGCAGTACAGGCAGCTCAGCCCCTCCGAGTTCTTCTACCGCAACAGGGAGGTGGCCGGCTTCTCCAACCCCACGAGGGCCGTCTACCAGGCCGTGCGCGAGCTCGTGGAGAACGCCCTAGACGCCACGGAGATGCACGGGATACTCCCCGACATCAAGCTGGAGCTGAGGGAGGAGGGCGACGGCAGCCTGACGCTGGCGATCGAGGACAACGGCATAGGGATCCCATCCTCCGAGGTCCCCAACGTCTTCGGGAGGGTCTTCTACGGGTCGAAGTACGTGCTCAGGCAGAGCAGGGGGGTCTTCGGGCTCGGGGTCAAGATGGTAGTGCTGTACGCCCAGATGACGACCGGTCGGCCGGTGAAGGTCAGGACCGCCACGGCGAGGTCGAAGTTCGTGTACGAGTACGAGGTGATGATCGACGTGGAGAAGAACATCCCGGTCATAAAGAGCCTGAAGATCTCCAGGAACGATTCGAAGTGGCACGGGACGCGCGTCGAGCTGTCGATGAGGGGCAACTGGGTTCAGGCCAAGAAGAGGGTGGAGGAGTACGTACGCAGGACGGCCCTCATAGCGCCGTACGCCAGGATATCGCTGGAGGCCCCGGACCTGGTGCTGAGGTTTGAGAGGAGCGTTGAGAAGCTACCGCCGGCGCCCAAGGTCGGCAGGCCCCACCCGAAGGGCGTCGACATCGAGATGCTGAGGATGATGGTGGAGAGATCCAAGAGGAGCACGCCGCTGGTGGAGTTCCTAGTGGAGAACTTCGACGGGGTGGGCCCGGTCACCGCGAGGAAGTTCTGCGAGTGGGCCGGCCTGAACCCCGAGATGAAGCTGAGGGATCTGAAGGTGAGCGACCTCGAGCTCCTCGCCCTGAAGATGCAGGAGTTCAGCGGGTGGAGGAGGCCGAAGGCCTCGACCCTCTCGCCGCTGGGTGAAGAGCTGCTCGCGGAGGGCGTGAGGGCCGTGCTGAACCCGGAGTTCGTGACGGCCGTCTCAAGGGCCCCCTCCTCCTACGGGGGCCACCCCTTCGTGGTGGAGGTCGCCCTGGCGTACGGCGGCGCGATACCCCCGGCCGAGAGGCCCCTCGTGCTCCGCTTCGCCAACAGGATACCCCTGCTGTACGACGAGGGGGTGGACGTCTCCGTTAAGGTGGTGACGGAGAAGATCGATTGGAGAACCTACAAGGTGGAGTTCCCAGCGCCGCTGGCTGTGGTGACCCACGTCTGCTCGACGAAGGTGCCCTTCAAGGGCGTCGGGAAGGAGGCTGTGGCAGACGTCCCCGAGATAGAGAGCGAGATCGAGGCGGGAGTTAGGGAGTGCGCGAGGAGGCTGAGACTGCACCTCTCCAGGCTGGAGAGGCTGCTCGAGGCCAAGAGGTGGAGGGTGACGGTGGGCAAGTATGTGGAGGACGTGAGCAGGGCGCTGAGCTACATAACGAACTACGACGAAGAGCAGCTGCGCAGCAGGCTCGTCGAGCTTATAAGGAGTAGGAGTTCGCGTGGTGGTCGCTGATGGCAGTGGCGGCGCCCGATAGGCAACGCTACGAGGCCCTGAGGGCCATCGAGGAGGTCGCCAGGCAGCTCGTTGCGCAGATCGCGAGGGGGGAGGGCCCCTACTTGGAGGTACCAGTTAGGACCCTGGCGAACATCATCTGGGATCCTCAGTCCAAGCTGCTTAAGCTGGGGCCCAGGAAGCTGAGGAGGGACTTCCTGGACGCGGGGGAGGCGAGGAAGTTCATGCAAACCGTTCTGATGATGTCGCTGCTCGCCAGGGCGATCCGCGAGGGCGACTACCCCACCATTAGGGACCTCTACTACGCCGGCAAGCACACCATAGAGTACACCGACGAGTACGGCAGGGCGCGGAAGGAGGAGACGTGGGACGTTCAGAAGGAGTCGGACTCGGTGATCCAAGACATCGAGGTCCTCACGGGCTTCCTGAGGGAGCAGATGGGGATACTCCACGACACGAAGGGCAAGATCGTGGGCCGCCTAACCATCAGGTCGGGGGCCGACGTCATCGACTGCTCGCGCATGGGCGATGGCGCATACTCTATCCCCCCCAACCCCGACGCTCTCGAGGTACTCGAGGTCGACGCGGAGTACGTGCTGGTGATAGAGAAGGACGCCATCTTCAACCGGCTGAACAAGGAGCGCTTCTGGGAGAAGCACAGGTGCCTGATCGTGACGGGGAAGGGCCAGCCCGATAGGAGCACGAGGCGGATGGTGAGGAGGCTGTGGGAGGAGCTCGGGCTGCCAGTCTACGTGCTGACGGACGCCGACCCCTACGGGTTCTACATCTACAGCGTCTACAGGAGCGGGTCCATAACGCTGGGCTACGAGAGCGAGAGGCTCGCGACCACGGGGGCCCGCTTCCTGGGCCTCACGATCACCGACATCTACGACTACAAGATACCTAGGAACTTCATCATAAAGGCCAAGGATAGGGACCTCAAGAGAGCCAAGGAGCTGCTCAACTACCCCTGGTTTAGGAGTTCGAAGGAGTGGGTCAAGCAGCTGCAGCTGTTCCTGGAGAAGCAGGAGAAGGTGGAGATCGAAGCCCTTAGCGGCTACGGCTTCAAGTTCCTGACGGAGCGCTACATCCCCGAGAAGCTGAGCACCGGCGCGTGGATCGAGTGATCAGACTTTTGCCGCTCCTCATCGCGCGGCTCGGCATTCACCTCCCTCATCACTCCGCCGCTCCAGCCGTTGGGCCCCTTAAAGCCTTCACGGCTGTCCGGACAACTTTATTTCCCCGCCCCTGTTCGAGTTTCGCGTGAGCTCGCGCAGGCTGGTGGCGGCTCGGTTGGTGAAGGGCGGCAAGAGCTTCGAGGTGATAGTCGACGCGGAGAAGGCGTGGAAGTACAAGAGCGGTGAGAGCGTCAACCTGAGGGAGGTCGTGGAGAGCCCCTTCGTGTACTACGATGCGAAGAAGGGGCTGAAGGCCTCGCCCGAGGACCTCAAGGCGGCCTTCGGAACGACCGACGTGCTCAAAGTCGCGGAGGTGATACTCAGGCAGGGCGAGCTCCAGCTGACCGCCGAGCAGAGGCGGGAGCTGCAGGAGGCGAAGAGAAGGCAGATAGTGGAGTTCCTCTCCCGCCACGCGGTCGACCCACGCACCAACGCGCCGCACCCGCCCAAGAGGATAGAGCTGGCGCTGGAGGAGGTCCGCTTCCCTGTGGATCCGTTCAAGCCCGTGGAGGAGCAGGTCCAGGAGGCGATAAGGGCCCTGAGCAGGGTTCTCCCGCTGAAGATAGCGAGGGCCCTGCTGGCGGTGAGGATCCCGCCGCAGTACGCCGGCAGGGCGTACGGCGTCCTGAGCAAGATGGGAAAGCTCGTGAGGAGCGAGTACGCGAGCGACGGGTCCCTCGTGGCGGAGCTGGAGGTGCCCGCCGGCCTGGCGGAGAGCGTCATAGCGCAGGTGAACTCCCTGACCAAGGGCGAGGGAGAGGTCAAGGTGCTGAACGTAGGGGGCTAGCGGCATGGCTCCGATCTACGTCGCCAGCGGGCAAGTGGTCGTGCCGGGGGAGCTGGTCGCAGAGGGCCACTACGAGGTCAGCGGCCCCCACGTCGTGGTGGGGAGGAGAGTGTACGCCAAGGCGCTGAGCGTCGCGGTCGTGGAGAAGCCGAAGAGGGTGCGCCTGATACCGATCAAGCAGCGCTACATCCCAGCTGAGGGCGACCTGGTGATCGGCAGGGTGATCGAGGTGGGGCCGACGTACTGGCTGGTGGACATCAACTCCCCCTACACGGCGATCCTCCAGGCGTCCGAGGCCCTCCCCCGCCTTCAGCAGGCGTCGAGGGACCTGAGCGAGGTGTTCCAGGTGGGGGACCTGGTAGCGGCCAGGGTGCTGTCCTTCGACTTCACCCACGACCCCCTGCTGACGGTCAGGGATCCGAAGCTGGGCAAGGTGAGCAGGGGGCTCCTGGTCGAGGTGCCGCCCTCCAGGGTCTCAAGGGTCATCGGGAGGAGGGGCCAGGTGGCCAACCTGATCCAGGAGGCGCTGAAGGTTGAGCTGCTCGTGGGCAGGAACGGGCGGATCATGGTGGTCGGGAGGGAGCCCGACGGCGAAGTAGCGGCAGCCTACGTCATCCAGAGGCTGTGCGCCCAGCCTTACGTCGAGGACCCCCTGGAAGAGGCTCGAAAGCTCATAAGCCAAGCAGCCGGTGGTGCTCGATGACTGGCAAGGGCTCGGTCAAGCTGTTGACGGAGGACGGGAGGCGCCTCGACGGGCGAGCCCTCAACGAGATGAGGAGGCTGCGGATAGAGGCAGGGGTCCTCAAGAACGCCGACGGCTCGGCCTACGTAGAGTGGGGGAGGAACAAGATCCTGGTGGCCGTGTACGGCCCCCGCGAGACCCACCCGCGCCACGAGGCCCTGCCGGACAGGATGCTGCTGAGGTGCCGTTACTCGATGCTTCCCTTCTCCGTTAAGGAGGAGAGGAAGAGCCCAACCCCTACCAGGAGGGAGGTCGAGATATCGAAGGTGATAAGGGAGGCGCTGGAGCCCGCGATCTTCCTGGAGGACTACCCGAGGACCTCCGTCGACGTGTACATAGAGGTCATCGAGGCCGATGGCAGCACGAGGGTCGCTTCGATCACCGCGGCAGCCGTGGCCCTCGCCGACGCCGGGATCCCCATGATGGACCTGGTGGCCGGCGTCTCGATCGGCAAGATAGAGGGCAAGCTGGCGCTCGACATAAACGGGCTCGAGGATCAGTACGGCGAGGGCGACATGCCGATCGCCATGATGCCCAGGCTCGGCGAGGTAACGCTGCTGCAGGCCGATGGCAGGTTCACGAGGGAGGAGATCGTCCAGGCGCTCAGCATGGCGCGCGAGGCGATCCAGAGGATTTACGAGGAGCAGAGGAGGGCCCTGAAGGACCGCTACTCGGGCGTAGGCCTCGAGTACGGGTCGGCGGGTGAGGGCTGATGGAGAGGGCCCACACGCTCATCCCGCTCCCCCGCCGCGAGGCGATCCGCTCGATGATAAAGAGGGGGGAGCGCATAGACGGCCGGAAGCCGGACGAGTACAGGGAGGTGAAGATCGAGGTGGGAGTGGCCGGGAACGCCGACGGGTCGGCCAGGGTTTCGCTGGGGCACACGAAGGCCATCGCGGGGGTTAAGGCGTCGATCGGCCCGCCCTTCCCCGACAGCCCGAACGCTGGCACGCTCGTCGTCCACGCCGAGCTCATTCCCGTGGCCTCGCCGATATTCGAGCCGGGGCCCCCCGACGAAAACGACATAGAGCTCGCGAGGGTCGTGGACAGGGGGCTCCGCAGCGCGCCCGCCCTGAAGCTCGAGGACCTGGTCCTGGTGCCAGCGAAGCATGTCTGGAGGGTCTTCATCGACATCTACCCGATCGACCACGACGGCAACTTCATCGACGCGTCGGGCCTGGCTGCGATGGCTGCGCTCCTCAACGCCAGGGTGCCGAAGTACGCGGTGGCACCGGACGGGACCCTCTCAAAGAGCGAGGAAAGGGTTGCGCTCCCCATCGCGGACGTCCCCGTGTTCGTAACGATCGCAAAGATCGGCGATGCCCTCGTGGTCGACCCCTGCTACGAGGAGGAACTAGTCATGGACGCTCGGCTAACGTTCGTCTTGACCAAGGACGGCAGCGTCTGCGCGATGCAGAAAGGGGGCAGGGGCGGCTTCAGCGTCGATGAGATCGTTAGGGCCCTCGAGATGGCCCAGAAGGTCGCGCCCGAGCTGAGGGCGAAGCTCGAGGCTGCTGCTCGGGCCGCCTGATCGCTTTTAAAGCCCCCCTGTTCCGCCCCTTCACATGCCGTGCTAGAGGTGAAGCCCGTAATCCTGAGCGCGGAGGCGGTGGACGAGCTCCGCGCGGCTCTCAGGTACGCTAGGAGAGCTAACCACAGGGTGATGCTGGTTCTGCTCGGCGATAACGACGGCAACCTGGTTGCGGCGGCCGCTGAAGCGATCGCGATCTTCTGGAGGCGCCACCGCGAGCGCAGAGGTGAGGGTGTGCTCTACGTCTACCACGCCTTCTACGATGATGGCGTCTCGAGGAAGGAGATGTTCGCAAAACTTGTGGGGGGCGAGGGCGTGGCCTACGTGCCCTACCACGAGAGCGAGAAGGTCCTCGGCAGGACCTTCGATGCGGCCGTCATAGACCTGATCAACAACCTGGAGCCGAACGACATAGGGCGCCTATCCGGCGTAGTAGCCGGAGGGGGGCTCTACGTCCTCCTGATGCCGTCGCTCGAGAGGCTGAAGAGCATCGTGACGCGCTTCCAGAGTACGCTCCTGACCCCCCAGTACACCGCCAAGGACCTGCGGAGGTTCTTCGAGGAGCGCTTCGTGTCCAAACTGTTCCAGTACGCCGGCGTAATGATCTACGATGTGGACGGCAAGAAGGTCCTCAAACGCTCGGAGTGTCCCTCCTCGGTTCCCAAGTTCAAGCGGAAGGAAGTGAGCATACCCCTGGAGGGCAGGGTGTTCCCGGAGGAGATATACAGGCTGGTCCTCACGCAGGACCAGGTCGAAGTCCTGAGGCTCATGGAGAGGATGTACGAGAAGGTGGAGGGCGACCGCAAGCTCGTCATCGTGGTGACTGCGGATAGGGGCAGGGGTAAGTCGGCAGCGGTGGGCCTGGGCCTAGCCGCTCTCGCGCACAAGCTGAGGAGGGCCAAAGGGAGGTGCAGGGTGGTGGTTACGGCGCCCAGCGAGCTGAACGTCCAGGTGCTCCTGGAGTTCGCAAGGCGCGGGCTGGCCAGCTTGGGCCACAAGGTCGAGGCCGTCGAGGAGCGCGGCTACCTGGTCGGGCTCAGGTCGAAGGGGATCGAGATCACGTACACTAACCCGCTGCAGGCCGTGGCGAAGCGCGCCGACGTAGTGGCTGTGGACGAGGCGGCTTCGCTGCAAGTCCCGATGCTCTTCGCTCTGCTGAAGCGCCACAGGAAGATCGTCTACTCGTCGACGATCCACGGCTACGAGGGCGCCGGTAGGGGCTTCTCGGTCAGGTTCCTCCGGCGCCTGCGCCAGCTGAAGAACGTTGATGTGCGCGAGTACGAGATGTACGAGCCGATTCGCTACGCCGTGGGGGACCCTGTGGAGAGGTGGGCGTTCGACACGCTCCTCCTCGACGCTGAGCCGGCCCCGATCACGGAGGAGGACCTCAAGCTGGTCAACGAGGGCAGGGTCGTCTACTGGGCGCCGGATCCCGAGGAGTTCTTCCTGAGGGACGAGGGCTCGCTAAGGGAGTTCTTCGGCATCTACATCATGGCGCACTACAGGAACAACCCGAACGACCTGGGGATGATCATGGACGCGCCCCACCACAGGGCGAGGGCCCTGAGGCTGGAGAACGGTAAGATCGTCGTCTCCATAGAGCTCGCCGAGGAGGGCCCCCTCGACGAAGAGCTGGCCAAGCAGTGCGCGAAGGGCGCTTGGATCATGGGCAACATCATACCGGACCGGCTGATCAAGCACTACAAGCTGGTGGACTTCGGGAGGTTCAAGGGGCTCCGCATCGTGAGGATAGCGACGCACCCCGACCTGTGGGGGAAGGGGCTGGGGTCCCGGGCCCTCAGGGAGGTCGAGGAGGAGGCGAGGGGGGAGGGCTACGACTGGGTCGGCGCCGGCTTCGGTGTAACCCTGGAGCTGCTGAACTTCTGGCTGAAGAACGGGTACACGCCGGTCCACCTCTCCCCCGAGAGGAACCCGGTCAGCGGCGAGTACTCGGCCCTCGTCATCAAGCCCCTGAACAAGGAAGCGGCAGTGTACGTGGAGAGGATCGCGATTGAGTTCAAGCGCAGGCTGCTGTACTCGCTCGCGGAGCCCTACCACGACCTGGGGCCCAGGATAGCCAGGGCCCTCCTTCGCGCCACACCCGGGGTCCCGAGCAGGCCGGACCTCACGGCCTCGCAAGTGGGGAGGCTTGTGTCCTACGCCTGGGGCGACATGACGCTCGAGAACTGCATGGACTGCATGGTGGAGATGGCCCGGGCCTACTTCATGGGCAACTACGGGTTCCTCAGCGAGGAGCAGGAGCTCCTCCTGATCACCAAGGTCCTTCAGGCCAAGAGCTGGCGGGTGGCCTGCGAGGAGCTGAGGGTGCCACCGCCCAGAGCGATGGAGCTGATGCGCAGCACAGCCAGGGCAATGTGCGCGGAGCTCCTGGGCATCAGGAGCGAGGAGGAGGGTCTCAAGTACCTCTACCTGCGCTTGCCGGCCTAGGCAGGCTCGGTGGCCCTCCTCTGCAGGGAGTAGCTGCCGGTCCGGGCACCCACCGCACCAACCCACTTACGACGTTCTCTGCCCACCCGCACGCGGAGGAGCTTCGGAGGTTGGAGGCCCTAGAACCCCTGCGCGGCGGGGTCCTCCGGCTTCACGATCTCGCGGAGTAGGACGGTGGCGTAGGAGCCCCTGCGCAGAGCGAACCGCAGCGTGACGCAAGGCCCCCCCTCGTCGAGGAGCCGCCACTCCAGCTGGGACGGCTTGAGCGAGAGCGGCCTAACGGTGCCCCTCGAGGCGAGCTCAGGCATCACTTTGGCCCTGAACACGTCGAGCGAAACCCCCTCCTCCCTCAGCGCCTCGCCCTCCGCGAGCCCCGGCAGGCCCTCGGACAGCACGCTCGCGTAGCCGAAGACGTTGCCCACGACTTCCGCCGCGCCCCGCTCCACTAGCTCCCGCAGCTTGTCGATGTTGCTGCTCCTGGCTCGGACGATAGCCCTCTCGTTCCCCCCCAGCATCACGAGGTCGCCCTCGACCGGGGTGGAGAGCGGCAGCCCCATCTCTATCCTCTTGCTGAGGGCGAGGTTAAAGAGGTAAGCCTGATAAGCCTCGACGAACAGCCGCCTAATGGCTAGGGGAAGCGTCCTAATGGCCCCGGAGTAGTCGTTGGGGTGCTTGGACAGGTAGTGCAGGATCATCCTCTCGTGGTGGAGCCTGGTGGGGAAGAGCTTCAGGGCGCCAGCCACGTCCCATGTCGACGCCAGGTAGCGCCGGGCTTCCTTGGCCCTCTCCGACTCGTGGGGGAAGACCCTGGTGAGGAGCTCGCGAACGGCCTCCTCAAACCTCCCCTGGAGCACCAGCTTGCCCACTACGTGGGTTAGGGGGCGGATGGTTCCGAAGCGCTGGTAGCCGTAGTAGTTGGGTGCGCCCTCCCTCCCCAGCTGCTCGAGTATGCCCCTCAGCCTCCTCTCGGCCTCTGAGAGGCTCACGCTGAGCCTCCTCACGGTGATCTCGAACACGTTCCCCCACAGCATCCCGGCTGCCAGCTTGAACGGCATCGTGAACACGTCGTGGATCCGGATTTTCCTGCCCACGGCGCGCGGTACGGCGCTCGGGTCGACCCCCTCCACAGACACCAGCTGGAAAGTCACTGCGCGCGCGTCCTTTAGGCCGGCGGCGCTGAACTTTTTGTGGCTGATCCCCATCTGCCGGGCGATGGCCCTAAGCGCCGTCACGGTGTCCACGTCGCGCTTTTCGAGCAGGAACCACACGTAGCTGCCGCCACCGCCACCCAGCTGCCTCGAGCAGCCCGGCGCGCAGACCACGTTACCCAGCGCCACCTCGTAGACGCGGAAGTCGTCCGCCCGCTCCCTCAGGACGCCGCCCACGCCGTCGACCTCCGTCGCGTAGTAGTGCATCCCCAGCTGCCTGTCGAGGGGTGACCGGGAGGGTGCCGGCATCGCCTAGAGCAGCTTCAGCTTCCCGGTCACCATGTCGACCAAGTCGTCGGGGGCGGGCCCAATGGCCACCGCGGTCACGGTGCCTGGGGGGAGCTGCGTGAGCCCCATGTCTGAGATCATCGCGGCGGGCAGCCCCATCCGCCTGGCCTCCTCGTATACCCTCTGGAGCTCTTCCAAGCTCGAAACCTTCAGGACTATCTTCTTCTGGCCGGACTTCATCCACTCGCTGAACCACTCCGGCCTCTCGGCCCTGGCCACCTCGGCGGCGGTCACGGCGGCGTGCGCCACCTGCGCAGCCAGCTTGCCCTTGCCCATCTTAATGTCCGTCCTCACCACTATCGACTGCTTCATCGGCGCGCCTAGCCCCGCTTGTAGCCGATCCTCCGCAGGAACTCAACCCTCTCCCGCCTCTCGTTGTCGCCCTCCACACCGACGGGTTTGAAGCCGTCGACGACCCCGAGGACCGCCCTCCCCTGGTCGGTCTCAGCCACGATGACCTGCACCGGGTTCGCCGTTGCGCAGTAGAGGGTGACGACCTCCTGGACGCCCTTTACAGCGTTCAGGACGTTTATCGGCCAAGCGTCACGGAGGTAGATCGCGAAGAAGTGGCCAGCGCCCACCTCGAGCGCCGCCTTGGCGGCCAGCTGCTTGAGCTCCTCGTCGTTGCCCTCGACGCGCACCAGCCTGTGCCCTGATGCCTCGCAGAAGGCTATCCCGAAGCGGGCGGTGGGCACCGAGGTGACGATGGCCTCGTAGAGGTCTTCCACCGTTTTGATGAAGTGGGCCTGGCCCAGTATCACGTTGGTCTTCTCAGGGACGGGCACCCGGACCACGAGCAGCCTGGGCTCCACGCACCCCCAATCCATGGAAGCCTTAAATGCCTACGGCCGGCCTCGAGCCCCCTGCGCAAGAGGCTGGATGGCGGCCCGGCGGTCGCGAGGCCCGGCCGCAGCTTCTCTTTACCGAACTTTTACACTGCTTAGGGCACTGCTATGCCAGGTGGAAGATGAAGGAAGCGGAAGGTCATAGAGCAAAGAAGGAAAGTGTACGGAGACTTCGATTCAGGGCCGACAACGTTTTAAAGGGGACGTTGCGCACCCTGGTGCGGGGGTCTTAGTGGTCGACGCCCCTGCGCAGTCGACGCTTCTCCTGGAGAGAGTCGATTACTCGGCTCTCAGGAACTTGACGGCTGAGGAGATCGCCGGGGAGGTCAGGAAGTACGCTAAGCTCCTCATGCCGCGCGCGGGCATCGACTACAGGATCCACCTGGGCCCCGCGCCTCCCCTCCGCGAGGGGGAGGAGCTGGTAACGAGGACCCTGTCGCTGTGCCCGCACTGCTACTCCTTACTCCCCGCGACGGTCTTTAGGAGGGAGGGGAAGGTCTACATGCGTAAGGTGTGCCCCGAGCACGGCGAGTTCGAGGAGCTGTACTTCGGCGACTACTCCACCTACGAGCGCTACAAGAAGTGGCAGAGGGACGGGAAAGGGATCTGGACCCCCAACGTGGGGCTGACCGCCCTGTGCCCCTACAACTGCGGGCTCTGCCCCCGCCACAAGAGCCACACTGCGCTCCTCAACGTGGCGGTTACGAACAGGTGCGAGCTGAGGTGCTGGTACTGCTTCTTCTACGCCGTCAAGGCCGGCTACGTGTACGAACCCTCGCTGGAACACATCCGCTTCATGCTGAGGGAGGCGAAGAGGATGCTGCCGAGGGGGGCGATTGCCGTCCAGTTCACGGGCGGAGAGCCGCTGCTGAGGGACGACATCGTCGAGATAGTGAGGGTAGCCAGGGAGGAGGGCTACGAGCACGTGCAGGTGAACACCGAGGGCATCCGGCTAGCGTTCGACCCAGAGCTGGCCGTCAAGCTCAGGCAGGCTGGCACGAACACCGTGTACATGAGCTTCGACGGCGTCACGCCGCACACGAACCCCAAGAACCACTGGGAGGTCCCCTACGCGCTCGAGAACCTGAGGAAGGCCGGCCTCGGAGTCGTGCTGGTACCGACAGTGATAAGGGGGTACAACCTGCACGAGGTCGGGGCGATAATACGCTTCGGCGTGAAGCACTCCGACATTGTGCGCGGAGTCAACATGCAGCCGGTCTCCATCGTCGGGAGGGTCCCGAGGAAGGAGAGGGAGAGGCTGCGCGTCACGATACCCGATATCCTAGCGGAGGTAGAGAGGCAGACGGGCGGGCAGATAAGGAGGGAGGACTGGTACCCGGTGCCCACCGTCGTCCCCATCTCACGCTTCGTGGAGGCGCTGACGGGCAGGCCTCAGTTCGAGCTGACCACGCACTTCGCCTGTGGGGCAGCCACCTACGTCTTCTGGGACAGCGCGGACGAGCTGATACCGATAACGAGGTTTGTGGACGTGGAGGGCGTCATGGGGCTCCTCGATAGGGCGGCCGAGGAGATAAGGAGTGGCAGGAACAAGTACGTGGTGCTTCTGAGCGTCCTAGCGAAGCTGAGGAAGTACGTTGACGCGAGCCAGGCCCCCAAGAAGTTCAGGAAGAAGAGGAAGTTCCTGCGCATGATCTTCAACATCTTATTGAAACACGACTACTCGGCGCTGGGCGAGTTCCATTACAACGCGTTGTTCTTGGGGATGATGCACTTCATGGACACGTACAACTACGACGTGAGCCGCGTCCAGCGCTGCGACGTGCACTACGCGATGCCTGACGGGAGGGTCGTGCCCTTCTGCACGTTCAACGTCATGCCCGAGCTCTACAGGGACCGCGCGCAGAAGTTCTTCTCGTACACCATCGAGGAGTGGGAGAGGCTGACGGGTAAGAGGCTCTCCGAGGAGGTCTACGTCAGGAACATCAGGAAGCTCATGAGTGGCGAGCCCTACAGGAGGGCTTACGAGGGCATCGCTGACGTCTTCTCGATACCGTACGAGGAACATGTGATGGCCTCGAAGAGGTTCGGCATACCTGTGGTCGAGTAGCTGGTCGCCATGATGGTCAAGGTCTTCAGCTTCGACCTGCGCATTGAGGATCCAGCCCCCCGCGCGGTCAGGGCTCGGGGCGCGGTATACTCGCCGTCAGGGGGCCGCTTAGTTAGGGTTGAGGGGCTGCAGCGCCAGTTCTCCCCCGAGGAGGACGCGCTGGACTTCGACGAGGACTTCGGCGCCACGATCGGCCTGACCTTGGCAGACGTGGTCCACAGCGCCGCGTGGTCGGAGGCCCTGCCGCTCACGGTTGCGGTGCACGAGTGCGCGGGGCCCTGCTTGAAGCTGTACGAAATCGTGGAGGGAGGCGTGAAGAGGAGGCTCCTCATGGTGATAGGGGGGGAGGATGGGCGGCGCTACGTCCTCAGCGTGCAGGGCGGGGCCAGTCCCTCGCGGGGGGACCTGCAGAAGCTAGCCGAGGTTGTAGGAGTCGATCGTCGAGAGGTGGAGAAACTGTTGGCAAGTGGCCTAGAATCGCCGTGAGCTAACCGCTCTTTGACTACTAGTATATATAAATGTGGCGGATAAGTTTTATCCAGAGCGGAGTTCACGCGCTACGGAGCCTTATGACGGACTCCGAAAGGGCCCGTCTGCTCGAGCACGTCGTTCTCGTTTCTAGGGAGCTCCTGGAGCGCGCCAGGTCGCAGTGCGTCTCGATAAAGCTGCGCACCCTGCTCCGCTACGCTTACGTCGCTTACAAGCAGCACACCACCGATCTGAACGTCATCAGGGGGCTCATACCCCGGGTGAAGCCCCCCTCGAGGCTCACCAACCAGTACTTTTACAGGGAGATGGAGAGGACGCTGAGGGACAACTTCAACGTGAGGATCGAGAAGAGGAGGCAGTTCAGGTACGCGGTCTTCTACAAGTGACCTAACCTTTTGTGCCCTTTCGGACCTTCACCGCCACCCCCAGCTTTTTGGAAGACATCAGGCAGCCGCTGATCACGGCCCTGCCGACGGCCAGCAGGCCCCCGCGCTCG
>JAGDWA010000002.1:70836-71190 GCA_023269735.1 Thermofilum sp. | reverse complement strand
CCTGATCTCCGGGTCGGCAGCGACCACGTGCTTGCAGAAGGCGCTCCTCCCCTCCGCCACGAACTGGGCGACATCGCTCCGCACGATGACGCGCGACCGGGGGCTCTCGAGGAGCGCGAGAATCCTCTCGGCCCCCCTGATGGATGGCACGAAGAAGCCGTCGCTAGCCCTGATGGTGCCGACCAGCTCGCCGTCGACGTAGACCTCGCGGATGCGCCCGGTGAGGGGCGACAGTCGAACCTCCACGCGGCCCTCCAGCAGCCTCTCCGCGCCCGGACCGAACTGGTAGGCTAGCAGCGAGCGCAGCTCCCTTAGCTCGCGCCAGCTCGCCGGCCGGTGCCGGGCCCCCGCCGC
>JAGDWA010000002.1:46678-70826 GCA_023269735.1 Thermofilum sp. | reverse complement strand
CCTCAGGGCTTCTCGGCTTCACCGCCGCCCCGCGGGCGCCCGCGGGTGATAACCCTGACGCCCCGGACGGGCACCACGCCTCTAAGCTTCTCGCGAGCCTCCGCGACTAGCTCGGCGGCATTTCTCGACAGGGCGTCCAAGGCCTGCTCGGGGCTGAGCCCCAGGGTGCTCAGCAGCGCAGCCATGGATCTCGGGTCCCGGAGCTGGTCGATACTCACTGCGCCCGACGAGAAGACCAGGGTCACGCCGGCCTTCTTCAGCATCTCGATGGACTCCAGCGCGTAAGCCAGCGCGGAGGCCCTCTCATCGCACGACCCGCTCTGCAGGGGTGCGAGGAGCAGCTCGACGCGCTTCCCGAAATCCCTCATGTAGTCCAGATCCCCCCGCAGCAGGCGCGAGCCGGGCAGCAGGGTCACGACGTCCACTCGCGTGTCCCTGCTGGCGAACGCCGTCACCTGCCTGTTCACTGCGTGGACGGAGATCACCTCGAACCTCCTCCTCCACTTCCTGAGCAGGCGCTTTAAGGCCCCCTCGCCCATCGGGGTGCTCACTGTGAGCCTGGCGACGACGTCGAGCCCCACCTCCTCGCCGGCCCGCCGGACCCCCTCGACCAGCTCCAGCACGCGCTCAGGCGACGCCGCTAGGCTGTGGGCGCTGATTGACGCCCCCACGCCGGCGAAGCCGAGGTCCCTGACGCGCTCCAGCGCGTCGCGGGTGAGGATGTCTGCGGACACCAGCAGGTCGTAGAACCTCCTCCTCATCCCACCAGCGCCTCCAGCCCCCGGCCCCTGAGCACCTCCAGCGCGTGGCGCGCGAGCTTCACCTTCACCTTGATCACGTCGTCCCCGTCGTAGAGCCTGAGCCGCCCCTGGAAGGCCAGCTGCTTGTCGAACCGCAGGTGCAGCGCGCCCGAGGAGTCGAGCCTCTGCTCGAGGGTGCTGCTCAGCCTGGCTAGGTCCTCGCTGTCGAGCCTCCTGACGATGCCGAGGAAGAGCTCGCTAGCCTCTTGGGGGTCCTGCACTCTGAGCCTCAGCACGTAGATCGGGTTGCCGTAGTAGCCCTCGAGCATCGCCACGCTCAGCCGCTCCTCCAGGGGCCCCCTGCGGCCTCCGGCTACAGCGTTGAGGAGCGCGGTCTTCACCTTGTCGAGGTTCTCTGTCGCGTGGCAAAGGGCGGTCGACTCGAGATGGAGGGCCAGCTTACTCGCTTGCTTTCCCATCCCTCTTGGCTTCCCCAAACATCTTCCTGACCTTCTCCAGTACCCTTTCGACCTTCCCGGAGTAGTCCAACTTCCTCCGGAAGCCGCACACCCAGTTCCTCTCCGGGTCGTTCCTCACGCTGGGGTGGTTCGGGTCAACCATCACTACCTCGTACCACTTGTACATGCCGTCCTCGCCCACCCAGTACGAGCCAAGGACGACCAGGTTCGGATACTTCCTCGCCGCGCGCTCCTCGGCGATCAGCTGCGCGCTCTTGTGGGGGGAGTAGCCGCGCACGCCCATTCGCTTGGGCCTCCTGCCCGAGCTCGGGCGGGGCCTGTTCAGCCCGCCCTTCCTGACCCGGACCCTAACTACCACGTAGCCGGGCTTCGCCTTGTAGCCCAGGGCCCTCGCGCGGTTGATCCTTGTGGGCTTCTCGACCCGCACTATCGACGGCTGCTTGCGCCACTCCATCAATCTCCTCTTGTACACTTCGGCCAGCGGCCCCTCGCTCGGCCTCTTCCACAGCTCCGCGACGTACTTGTAGAAGCCCACGCCGACTCCGCGGGGGGACGCCGCCTCTCTTAATAAACCTTCTCGAGAGCCTCGAGCAGCCTAGCGGCGAGCACCTTGGCGATCCTGGCGCCTGCCTCCCTCGTCTGGGCGCCGATGTGCGGCGTCGCCACGACTCTGGGGTGCCTGATCAGCCGCCACTCCCACTCCTCCCGCGGCGGCTCGTGGTAGTGCACATCCACGGCCGCGCCGGCTAGGATGCCCTCGTCGAGGGCGCGCAGCAGGGCCGCCCCGTCCACCACCCAGGCCCTGGCTGTGTTGACGAGGTAGGACCCCCTCGCCATCGAGCTGAGCAGCCGCCAGCTCACGAGATGGTGGGTCTCGCTCGTGTACGGCACGTGCAGCGTGACGAGCTCGCACCTCCTGAAGAGCTCCTCTAAGCTGGGGGCCGGCTCCAGCCCCAGCCTGGCCGCCGCGCTGAGTAGGGCTTCCCTGCTCCTCCTGTAGGCCACGACGCGCGCCCCCAGCGCCGCCAGCTTCTGGGCCACGAGCGTGCCCACCGTACCCAGGCCCACGACTCCGACAGTCATGCCGGCAAGCTCGCGGCCGACGAAGGAGGCCTTCTCCCACCTCGCGGCCTTGAGGCTCTCCGAAGCCTGCGGTATCGAGCGCAGCAGCGCGAAGATGAGGCCCAGGGTGAGCTCGGCTACGGCGTTAGCGACAGCCTCGGGAACGTTGATGACCCTAACCCCCCTCCTCCTGGCGGCCTCCACGTCGATGTTGTCCAGGCCTGCGCCCGCGCGGGCGATGACCTTCAGCCTGGTGGCCCGCTCGATGACGTCGGCCGTCACCTTGGTGGCGCTCCTGACCACCAGCGCATCGTAGTCACCGATAATGCTCTTTAGCACCTCTGGCGGCGGGCTCAGGATCTGGCTAACCTCCACCCCCCGCCGCCTCAGCTCCTCGACGAACTCCACCGGCATCGGGTCGGTGATGAGGACCCTCACGCGGTGAGCGCGCACCTCTGCGCTTAAAGGCTTACGGCAAGGGGCGCTAGAGCTCGCCGAAGATCGAGAGCTGAAGCCTCACGAAGGCCTCGTACAGGCTCGTGAACCTGAGGGCGACGGTCAGGGCCAGTAGCGCGCAGCTGGTCGCTATCGCGGCGTAATCGGCGCGCCCGAGCCTGAGCTCGACGTAAGGCTCGACCCTCTTGAGGGCCCCGAAGCCGCGGGCCTCGAGGGCCTCAGCTATCATGAGGCTCCGCCGCAGCTCGTACACTATCAGCGGCACCAGTAGGTACGTGTAGTTCCTGATCCGCGTCCTCAGCCCCCCCTTCTCCAGCTCCAGCCCCCTGCACCTGAGCGCGTCGGAGATCGTCTGGAGGTCCCTAGCCAGCGAGGGGACGAAGCGTAGAGACATCGTGAACATGATGCTGTACTCACGCGGGAGGCCTGAGGCCTCCAGCGCCGTCGCCAGCTCGTCGGCGGCGGTCGTCAGGAAGAACACCGAGAAGGCTGTTGTGAGGCAGATGAAGCGCAGGGCCAGCGTCAGGGCCGTGAAGAGCCTGTTGCTCGGCAGGGTCAGGTAGTTGAGGGCGAGTATCATCGCCACGAGCATAGAGAGCCCCTTCAGCGAGCGCAGCCACTCCCCCGCTGACCTCGCGACTGCCAGCAGCGCGACCTCGGCCACCAGCACGAGCAGCAGGGACGCGAGGTCGTTGAGGATGAGGGAGGCCGCGCTGAAGAGCACTAGGATGGCGAACTTCGCCCGGGGGTCCAACCTGTGAAGGGGTGTGTTCTTCCGCCTGAACCTGAATACGTCCAGGACGGAGCTCACGGGGCACCACCGTCGAGGAGCGCGATCACCTCCGCGTAGAGCCCACCCGGCAGCAGCGGGATTCTGCTGAGCTTAACGCCCCTCTCCCTTAGGATCGCGGCAGCGGCTGGGATCTGCGGCAGCGTGAGGCGAGCCGCCGCTATAGCCTGAGCGTCGGTGAGAACCTCTGCCGCCGGCCCCTCCCTCACCACCCTCCCGCCGGCCATCAGTGCCACGCGGTCCGCGACTTGGGCGGCGAACTCCACGTCGTGGGTCACCACCACTACGCCCTTCCCCCGCCGCTTCAGGCCGTTCACCAGCCTCGCGATCTTGGACTTGTTGAAGTAGTCCTGACCCGCGGTGGGCTCGTCGAGCACGAGCACGTCGGGGTCGTAGCTCAGCACGCTGGCTAACGCGAGGCGCTTCCTCTCCCCCACGCTCAGGCTGTAGGGCGAGCGGTCCCTGTAGCGGGCCAGGTCGAACTCCCTGAGGACGGCGTCGCAGATGGCGCGCGCTTCGTGAGGGGGCACGCCCATGTTCCTCAGCGTGAAGAGCACCTCCTCCTCGACAGTCTCGGCGAACAGCTGATGGTCGGGGTTCTGAAACACCATGCCGACGCGCCTCGCTAACTGGGCGACTGTGGCCTCCCGCGTGTCCACCCCGAAGACCAGGACCCTACCGCGCCTAGGCTTGAGGAGCCCGACGAAGTGCTTGACTAAGGTGGTCTTCCCGGCCCCGTTCTCTCCCATGAGGGCTAGAACCTCCCCCGTCCTCACCACGAGCGAGACCCCGTTGAGGACGGGCTGGAGCCCGTCGTAGGAGAAGTGGACGTCCTCGGCGACTATCGCCTCCATCCGATCACCCCGAGGATCTCCTCGGAGAGCGCCTCGGGGGTGAGGGGCGGCGCCCCACCGATGAGGCCCCGGTTCCTCAGCAGCTGGTGAGCCACGACGACCGGTGGGAAGCCCACCAGCCTCGAGGCCTCCAGCACGACTCTCCGGGGGTCCCCCGAGGCGACGATCCTGCCCCCATCCATCACCACCATGCGCGTCGCGAAGCGCAGCGCGAGCTCCAGCCTGTGCTCGACCACGATCGCTAGGACGCCCTTCTCCCTCGTCAGCCTGCTGACGAGGGAGAGTATCTCGAGCGCGCTGATGGGGTCCAGGTTAGCGGTGGGCTCGTCCATCGCCAGCACCCGGGGCTCCAGAGCCATCACCGAAGCGATGGCGACCTTCTGCTGCTGGCCACCGCTCAGCTCGTAGGGGGCCCTGTCCTTCAGCTCCTCCAGGCCGAAGAGCTCCAGGACCTCCCTCACCCTCCTCCGGATCTCGCTCCGGGGCAGGCCCATGTTCTCGAGCCCGAACGCGATCTCCCTCTCGACGCTCGAGAGGAAGAGCTGGTTCTCGGGGTCCTGGAACACCATCCCGACGTGCCTTGCGAGGACGTGGGGTGGTGTCTTGGGGACGTCGAGCCCGGCGACGCGCGCCACCCCCCTGAAGTCGCCCTCGTAGAAGTGGGGTATCAGGCCGTTCAGGACTCTCAGCAGCGTGCTCTTGCCGCACCCCGAGGGCCCCACCAGGAGCACGAACTCGCCCTCCTCGGCCTCGAGTGAGACCCCTCTCAGCGCGTACTCTTCGCTGCCGGCGTAGCGGAAGTGCACGTCGATGAGCTCCACGAGCGCCATCGGCGTGACCCTCCCTTGAGCGCGTTTTTAAACCCCTATCCTAACGGCCGGCGACTATCTTGATGACGGCTCTGTGCTGCAGCTTCGAGTCCGCGCCCAATCTCCTCTTGGTCCTGACGTCGATCGCCGCTATGAACCTCTCCCCGAGCTCGGTGTGGATTGCGTACGCCAAGTCCCTAACGGTCGAGCCGCCCCTCATAAGGTAGACGTCCGGCAGCACGCGCCCCTCGCTGTCGGTGAGCTTGTGCTCGTCAGCGACGGGGAAGACCGCGACGTAGCCCAGGACGCCGAAGACGGCGGCGTTCAAGACCTCCTGCACGCCCGTGGAGCCCCAGACCTTCAGCACGTTCCTCCTGATGTACTCGAGCGCCTCCTCCTGCTTGGGGCTCAGCTTGCCCACCACCTCGAAATCCCTGTCTCCGGGCAGGTACCTGATCAGCCCGGCGGCCGCCGCCCTCCTCAGCGCCAGCTCAGCCTCGGCGGACGTGGGTATCACGACGTACCGGCCCCCCAGCGCCTCTCGAAGCCTCTCGACGTTGGCGCGTGCCGGACCCAGGTCGGCCTTGTTGGCCGCGATTACCATCGGCTTGGCCCTGACCCTAGCCTCGTGAACGAAGCTCAGCAGGTCCTCCTGGGTCCAGAGGGTGGGCCTCTTGCCCCGGAGGCCGGCCGCCTCGATCGCCTCCGATATGGACGCGCTGTCTATCTGGAGCCCGCTGAGCCGCTTGTAGAGCTCCTCCTCAAGCTTGGAGCCGGTGGCCTCGACGGTCATCGCGAAGCGCTTCCAATCCTTCTCCAGCATCGAGAAGATCCACATGTCCAGCTCGCGCTCCAGGAACCCCACGTCCTCAAGGGGGTCGTGAGTTCCCGGTCTCACGGGCCGCCCCTCGCTGTCCGTCGAGCCAGCTACGTCGACCACGTGGATCAGCGCGTCCGCCCGCCTGAGGTGGTCGAGGAACCTGTTGCCTAGCCCGCGCCCCTGCCAAGCGTCGGGGACGAGGCCGGCCACGTCTATGAGCTCCACCGGCGCGAACCTCCACCCGTTGATGCAGTAGGACCCGACGGGGTTGTCGGCGACCCCGAACTCCTTGCACACGCACTCCAGCCTGACGTAGCCCACGCCCACGTTGGGGTCTATCGTAGTGAAGGGGTAGGGGGCTATCTTGACGTCCTGGAGGGTGGCGGCTGCGAAGAATGTGCTCTTGCCGGTGTTGGGCTTACCGACGATGCCCAGCTGGACGCTGGGTGCCCGGGGCACGCCACCCCACTGCGCTTTAAACCATGTTAAAGCTTTACCCGCGTGGCCCTGCTCGTCTTCGGCGACGACGCAGCCGCCTGCGCAGCGGTGCACACGTTCCGGAAGCTGGTGAGGCGCGGCGACGTCGTGCTAGTGCGCTGCAGCGGGCGGCTGGGCTACGCCCGGCACCTGCTTCCGTACTACGCGGCGGGCCTGGTCGATGAGGTCGTCACGGTGCCGGAGGGGCTGCTGGAGGTCGTGGACATGGTGGACGTGGTCAGCTGCGAGGAGGTGTCGATCAGGGGCGGCGAGGTGGTCGAGGTCCGCGGGAGGGAGTACGAGCGGCCCTCCGTGCTCCTGTCCATCTGGCCCCGGGTGGAGGGGGCGGGCGTCATCAACCTGCTGACCCCAGAGGACGCCGAGAGGCTCCGAGAGGCGCTCGCGAGGGCCGAGGAGGTGGTCGTGCTGGGCGGACTCGCGGCGATGCCCGCTGTGGACGCGCTGGCGGCCGTGGGGCTGAGGGTCTCGCTGGTCTGGGAGGAGGCGTGCTTCGACGAGGACGTTTCGTCCGTGATACGGGCTGAGCTCCAAAAGGCGGGCGTTAGGCTGCTCGCCGAGCCCCCCGGCCGGGATGGAGGCCGCCAGCTAGTGGTCAACTACGGGGGAGGCGAGGCCCCCGAAATCCCCCTCCTGCCGGGCGTGAGGGTGAGGAGGCTCCGCGTCGACTCCGGCTGCAGGCTGGAGGGGGGCCGGCTGGCCGCGCTAGGGGCGGCCACGGAGGTCGTGGAGCCAGAGGGCTCGGCCCACGCCGTTTTGTGCGAGGAGGAGGCCATCGCCCAGGCGCTGAACTTCGCGCTGCGCGAGGCGGGCCTTGAGCACGCGGTCTTGAGGCGGTACTTCGTCGCCAGGTTTAGGGGGAGGCTGTACGCCTCCCTTGGCCTCACCGCGCGAGAGGCAGCGGCCTTGGGCTACGACCCCGCGTCCACGAGGATCAGGGGATGGGGCAGGCGAGAGGGGGCCCTCATCAAGGCGGTGGCCTCGCGCGAGGGCCGGCTGCTGGGCGTGCAGGCAGTGATCGACGCCGACGCTGGCGAAGCCCTGGGCGCCCTCTACGCGGCCCTGCTTTCGCGGCCGAGGCTGCTCGAGCTCTCCCTCGCCCTGGGCCCGATGACCGTCGAGGAGCCCTACGCCCAAACGGTGTTCAGCAAGGCCTTCTTTGCCCTCCTCAGGAAGGCCGTCCTAGGCAGAGCCGTCAAGTCCCTCCAGCGGCTCAGCTAGCCGTTGCTTAGCTTGCCTATCAGCTCGAGCCACGGGTTGCCCGTTATAAAGCTGGGGAGGTCCGCCAGCTGGTCCCCCTCCTCCGCGCGGCTCGGCTGCGAGGAGAGGGCCTGAACGAGCCTGTTGATGCTGTCGTTGAGCCTGTCGATCGACGCTTTCAGCTCGAGGAGGGCCCTCAGGAGGGCCTCGATGTCGGGGCCACCCCCGTGGCTGCGCGGGCCCGGGTCCGCGGGCGCGGCGCTCAGAGCTTCCTCGGCGCCCCGCAGCTTCCTGTACTTGTACAGGGCCTTGTAGACGGTCTTGACGGAGACCCCGAGCTCCCTCGCGATCTCCTTAGCCTTAGGGGGAGGGTTGCTGGACAGGTACTTCGCCACGATCATCCTCTCCGTGTAGGTGAGCCCCACGGGGCAGCGTCCTCCTGAAGCTTTTTCGCCATCGCGCATGAGCGCGAAACTTTCGCCGCAGCCAGCCAGGAAGAGGCTTTATCCTCCAGCCGGCACCGAAGCGGTGTGGAGGGGCCTCGCGTCCTGCTAGCCGCCTTCAGCGACGTGCACGGCCCTAGGTACTTACACTACCTCCGGGCCTCCCTCCCCTCCCTCAGCAGCGCTGGCATGATCCTCATCGCGGGCGACATCGTGGACAAGGGTGCGGTTCACCACTGCCGGCTCGTCATGGACGTCGTGCGCAGCGTGTACAAGGGCCCCGTGGTAGCCGTCTTCGGCAACGAGGAGTACGACGAGGTGGAGGGCGAGCTGAGGGAGTCGTGCGCCGACGTCCGCTGGCTGAAGGATGAGGTGGCGCTCGTGGAGGCGAGCGGAGCGAGGGTCGCCGTCGTTGGCACGAGGGGGGCGCTGGACGAGCCCACAAGGTGGCAGGCGAGGAACGTGCCGAACATCAGGGAAATCTACGAGCGGCGGCTCGCGCTCATCGAGCGGCTCCTCGCGGAGGCTAAGCGGGGAGCCGACTACGTTGTGCTCCTCACGCACTACGCCCCCCTCTGCTCAACGCTGGAGGGGGAGCCGACCAGGATCTGGAGCCAGATGGGGTCCCGCAAGCTCACGCGCATCATCATGCAGGCAGGGCCCGACGCTGTGATACACGGGCACGCCCACAACAGCGTGAAGCTCCGCACGACCCTGGGGCGCGCAGAGGTCTACAACGTAGCCCTCCCTGCCACGAAAGGAGTGACGCTCGTAGAGCTCCGGCCGCGAGGCCTAGAAAGCTACTTGCTCCGACCTTCTTGAGTCCAGAGCCCCGCTAGCGGCTGCTCCCGCTGCAGGTGGGGCTAGGTCTTGCAGGGCAGAGGGCGGCCAGCGTCAGGTCACGCCGACTGCCTCCTCTTGGCTTTCTTCCGCCTCCTCTGGTACCTTTCTAGGAACTCCTTGGGCAGGATCTCCTGCTCGACGACTTCGATTATCGGGATAAGCACGTACTTGCTGTCGTTCGTGAAGCTGTCGCTAACGCTGACCTCGCCCGTGAACCTGTTGAAAAGCAGGTACTTGCCGTTGACCCTTTCGTTCGCCTCGCAGTAGTAGACGGCCACGGAATCATAGGACGGGAAGGGCACGTAGAGTATGTCCGTCGTCTCGGTGCTCAGCTTGTGCACCATGAAGATCTGCGTCGCTACAGCTACGTTGACCAGGTCTTTGATCCCCCGCACCTTCACGAGGTACGGCTTGCCCACGTCGAACCCCTTTGCTAGCCTTGAGTGCCGGGGCTCCAGCGCGTTGATAAGGTTAGCGGCTCCGGCGGCAGAAGCTCTTTTAAAGGATTATCTGGTGGCGAGGGTTGTGAGCTGGCAGATAACCCCAGCCAACGAGAAGCAGAAGCAGCTCATGGCGGCGCTGGAGAGCAGGGACGTGGACATAGTTGGGGCCTTCGGGCCCAGCGGCACCGGCAAGAGCTACGTGACGTGCAACTACGCGCTGAAAGCCCTCTCCGAGGGCAGGTACTCGCGGTTCGTGATCGTGAGGCCCCTCGTGGACGTCTCGACGGGGAGGCGGTACTCCTCCATAGAGCTCGGCCCGCACTTCTTCAGCGTCGCGTCCTCGTACCTCTACGACCTGGTCGGCCCCCAGGGCGAGGAGCATCTGAGGAAGCTGCTCGACGAGGGCAGAGTGGTGTTGGCCGACCCGAGCTTCCTCATCGGCAGGACCTTCGACAGGACGCTCCTCTTCCTCGACGACGCGCAGCACCTCCCGCCCGAGACCATTAGGGAGGCCATGCTCAGGCTGGGGGGCGAGTCGAAGCTGGTGGTGGCCGGGGACCCCGTGGTGCAGGCGCCGCGCGAGAACAGCGCGGCGCTGGCGCGCGAGCTCCTCCTGGGCGAGGAGCGCACCTTCGTGGTGGACTTCGGCATACGCGACATAGTGAGGCCGGGCGCAAAGAGGGCCCTCAAGTTCGCGCTGGAGGCCAGGGTGAGGGCCAGGGAGATGAGCGAGGAGGAAAGGAAGCTGATGAGCCTGGCCTACGCTCACGCGCCCGACGCGCAGCTAGTCACGGTCGTGGACCTGAGGCCCCTCAAGGAGAAGCACTCGATCACCAGCAAGAACACGCCCGACGCTCTGCTGATCTCGAAGGAGGGCTACCTGGGGCGCCTCATCGGCAAGGGCGGGGAGAGGATACAGAAGATGGAGAAGGAGAGCGGGATGGCGCTGCGGGGGGTCGAGCTGACCCTCGACCTGAAGCAGCTGGTGGCCTCGATGCATCCCATTGGGTGGATAAGGCGGCACCTGAGGGACGCCGACATCGTCGGCACGAACCTCGAAGTGGAGGTAGACTCGGAGAACTTCGGAGCCTTCGTGGGCCAGAAGGGGGCTTTCATCAGGTTCCTCGACGAGGCGATGCGGAGCCTCCTGGGCGTGGGCCTGAGGGCGCGGAGCGTGGAGGCCGAGAGGAAGGAGGAAGAGAGGGGGAGGAGGAAGGCAGCGAAGAAGTAGCTGAGCCCCCGACGCCAACGATGGGGATATACTGCTTCGCGCAGCGGGAGGGCAGCCGATGAAGGGGGGCGCCGACATCGGCCGGTTCGAAGCCGTCGTTGTGGCTGAGAAGCCCGGGGTGGCGAGAGCATTCGCCGCCTACCTAGCCGAGGGGCGGCCCGCGACGGTGAAGGTAGCCGGCGTGCCCGTCTACGTGTTCAGGAGGGGCGGCGGGCTCTGGGCAGCAGTGGGCGTGCGGGGCCACCTCATGGACTTCGACTTCCCGCCGGAGTATAACAGGTGGAGGAGCGTGGACCCGATCGAGCTGTTCAGGCTCGAGCCGGTGAAGGTCGTCAGGGAGGGCATGGGGAGCTATGTCAGGGCCCTTCGGGCCCTCGCCACTCGCACGAGCACGGTGATCTTGGCGCTTGACGCTGACGTGGAAGGCGAGGCCATAGCGTTTGAGGTGATGGAGGTGATGAGGCGGGCGAACCCCAACCTGAGGTTCCAGAGGGCCTGGTTCACCGCGGTCACCCGGGATGACATCCTGAACTCCATCAGGAACCTCCGGAGGCCGAACGCTGCGTGGGCCAGCAAGGCCTTCGCGCGCATGGTGCTCGACCTGGTGATAGGGGCGGCCTTCACGCGGACCCTGACGCTCTTCGTGGAGAAGCGGGGGGCTAGGCTGCCGCGCGGGTACTTCCTCAGCTACGGCCCCTGCCAGACGCCGGTCCTCTACCTCGTCGTGAAGAGGGCGCTGGAGAGGGAGCAGTTCCAGAGAAGGAAGTACTACCAGGTGGTCGTCTCAGCCGAGGTCGGAGGCGGGGTCGTCAGGCTCAGGAGCGAGAGGAGGTTCGAGAGGAGGGAGGAGGCCGAGAGCGCTGCCGCGGCAGTCCGGCGGAGCCCCGTTGGGGCCGTCGTCGAGGCCCGCTTCGAGGAGAAGGTCGTGGAGCCGCCCGAGCCCCTGGCCACCGTGGAGATGGAGAGGAGGGCTAGCAGGTTCCTCGACATCCGCCCGAAGCGCGCGATGGACCTGGCCGAGAACCTCTACCAGGAGGGCCTCATATCCTACCCAAGGACCGACACGACGATCTACCCCCCCACGCTCGATTTGAGAGCGATCGCATCGAAGTTTGCTGCCCACGAGGAGCTGGGGCCCTACGTGAGCAGCGTGATACTCGCGGCCCCCACCCTCAGGGTCCGGCAGGGCAGGGAGGACGACGGCGCGCACCCCCCGATCTACCCGCTCAAGTGCGTCAGGCGGGAGGAGGTGGTGAAGCGCTTCGGCCTCGAGGGCTTCAAGCTCTACGACCTAATCGTCAGGCACTTCCTCGCGACCCTCAGCCCCCCGATGAGGGTCGAGGAGCAGTCGGTGGTGCTCGACTTCGCCGGGCTCAGGTTCCGCGCTGAGGGCCTCAAGGTCCTGGATCCCGGCTACACGCTGGTCTACCCGTTCGAGCGGCCCGATGAGAAGCCCCTCCCGAGGGTCAGGGAAGGCGAGAGGGCTCGCGCGCTCAGCGTCGAGTTCGTGGAGCTGGAGACGAAGCCCCCGCCCTACCTGAGCGAGGCGGAGCTGCTGAGGCTGATGAAGCGCTACGGGATCGGCACGGACGCCACGATGCAGGATCACATCCACACGAATGTTAAGCGCAAGTACTTCGAGGTCGTCAAGAAGAGGTGCATCCCCACGCCGCTCGGGAGGGCGCTCATACAGGCGTTGTCGGAGGTAGCCCCGGAGCTGACGTCACCCGAGGTCCGCGGGCGGATGGAGGCGATGCTGAGGGGGATAGCCGAAGGATCTTCGCAGCCCGAAGAGGTCGTGAAGCGCGTCAAGGAGGAGTTCCTAGAGTACCTGCTGAGGCTGCGCTCCGAGGAGGAGAAGGTGGCTTCTGCCCTGTTGAAGGCCCTCGAAGCCGTGCATGGGCCGGGAGGTAGGGCTCAAGGATCTCGAGCAGCCTCGAGACCGTGACGTTGCACTTCTCGACGACGCTCAGGAGGCCTTCCCCAGCCGCCAGGCCGGCGAGGGCCTCTCTCTCCTGCGAGCTCGCCCAGGCCCCCCGCGCCAGCGCCTCGCGGGCGGCGCGGGGAACCTCCCTCACTATGACGTCCTTGGGAACGGGGTTCCTCAGCCGCTCCAGGAGCCTGAACTCTATGACCGTGAACCAGTCGTCGTTGCTGGCGAAGGGGTAGATCCTCCGCAAACTCTCCACCATCTCTCGGACGTTGGCGAAGCCGTCCCTGCTCGCCAGCGAAGGGCTCTGCAGCTGGGAGAAGCGCACGTGGTGCACGCTGCAGATCAGGGCCCTGCCGTAGATCATCCCCTGGCTTTCCACGAAGACCACCCTGCTGAGCGGTTTAACCAGCCCCCACCTTACCGTGATGGTCTTCTCGCTGCTGAGGACCTTCCCCAGATAGCTCCGTTTGAAGGAGAGGCTCGAGCCGAGCACCCTCCTAACAGCCGGCATCCCTGCGTCCCCGACCGGCAGCGTTTTAAGCTTGACCCCCATCCCGCTGGAGGCCGATGAGCTACATCGTCGCGCACGGGGACCTGGACGGCCTGGCGGCGGCAGCCATCATCATGTCGGCCCTCAGGAGGAGGGGCGAGCCCGTGCGCCTCGAGATCGCGCGGCCCTACACGCTGGCCGCCACCCTCACGAGACTGATCCCCCTGAGGCCCCACCGGATAGTGGTGGTTGACCTGGGCATAGACAGCGCCACCTGGCCCTCCCTCTCGCTGGCGTTGAGCGCCCACGCGTCTCAGGGCTGCAAGATCCTGTGGGTGGACCACCACCCCACGACGCTGAGGTTCGCGGCGGAGCTCGCGGAGCTTGGGGTCGCGCTGCTGCACTCCAGCTGCGGCAGCGCGTCGACGGTGGCGCGGGATGCCTTCGCCCACCAGACCGATGACCCAGCCTTCTACGCCAGACTGGCCAGGTTGGGTGAGATCAGCGATGGCGCTGCCGAGGACGGCGGCGAGCTCGGCTTGGTGGCGGAGGCCATCTCGGCGGCCATCAGCGCCCCAGCGTCGGGGGAGGAGCTCAAAAGGAGGCTCGTCAAGATGTGGGTGGAGGAGAAGAGGCTGGTGAGCGACGATATCGCGGTCCTGGCCGAAGAGTTCGACAGAGCGGTGGCCGAGAAGGTGAGGGAGGTCAGGGGGAGGGTCGTGCTGGAGGTCGAGGGGGGCATGGTCATCGACGCGCGCGGCCTGAGGCTCTCGGGCCTCGCGGGGCACGTGGCGTCCAGGCTGGCTCGGGCGGAGGGGAAGGCCGTCGTCCTTCTCTTCTCGCCCGAGGAGCAGACGGTGGTCGCCACCTGCCGCGTCCCCTCCAACGTCGATTTCGACGCGCTGGGCGAGTTGCTCCCGATCGCCCTCGAGCTTGGGGGAGGGGGCGGGGGGCACGCTAGGGCCGCGGCGCTGAGGGTACCGGCCGCCGTGGGGGACGCTTTCCTGGTTAAAGTGCTCGACGTCGTAAGGAAGCTGGGCCGGGGCGCCAAGCGCGGGGGAGGAGGGCCATGAGGCTGACGGCGTTAGCAGCGGCTAGCAGCGCTAGCGTCACCGCGCTCACGCCGTCGCCCGCAGTGTCGAGCTCGTAGCTCAGCGTTAAGATCCATGTTCCCGGGGGCACCTCAACCTCGATGAACGGCACCCTGTACCCCACAGCCCTCGCATCGGGGTAGTAGGGTCTGATCGCCGCCGGCAAGCCATCAATGCGGGCCCGCCAGCCGGGGTAGTAGACTTGTCGTATGCGTATGACCGCCTTGCCCGGCGCCGTGTAGCTCACACGGATGAGGTTCGGCCTGATGGTCACGTCCATTACCTCGCCCCCCTCGATGCTGACGATCGGGTTAAAACGCATCGTTTCGAAGACGTGGAAGGGGCCCTCGCTGTAAACTTCGCGGAAGAGGTCGGGGCGCGCCCTCATCGATGCCACCAGCCTGCCGTCGAAGATCACGAGGTAGCTCACGCCAAGCTCGCCGGCGGCCCTGTAGAGTAGCTCGACGTTCCGCACGAGCTGGTCGATCGGCCAGCCGAGGAGGTGGTCGCCCTCGCTGTTGGCGAGGGGGTGGGTGATGTATCGGGTGCCGAAGCACCCGCCCACCTGCGGCTTACCCGTGATCAGTGAAGAGATGTAGAAGTAGTGGGAGACCGGCAACCGATTCCAATCGCCTAGCTTCCACAGGGTGTCTTGGTAGAACACGTAGGTGTTGGGGGGGACGTTGCTTCCGACCCAGTCGATCACCCTCAGCAGCTCCCTCGTGCCTGGGAAGTCCAGGTCGAGCCTGAAGCGGGGCGCGCCGAGTTGAGGGTAGAGAAGGTCCGTGGCCTCAGCGTGGTACGGCAGCAGGGCGGCGGCCACGGAGATGGGGATGACGTAGGCTACCGCGGCTGCGCGCTTGCTCAGCCCCCCGAGGGCCTTTCTCGCGAGCCCCGTCACCCTAGACACGCCCATCCCGGCCACCGTCAGGATCAGGTAGCGCGCGAGGCCCGCAAACTTGTAGTAGGCAAGCTTGTCGCTGTAGGGGATCAGGGGGCTCAGGTCGACCCTGAGGCCCATCAAACGGAAGCTGAAGGACTCCGGCCCCGTCGCCACGAGGAGGAGGGCCGAGGCCACCGAGGCTACGAGCGCCGGCTCGGGCGACTCGCTCACCGATGAGACGAACAGGAAGAGGAGCGCGGAGAGGAGCAACCTCAGCCCCACGTACCCGTCGTCCGGGCTCCTCGCGCTGAGCGCCCAGAGCAGGAGGGACGCAGCTGCGGCGGCCACCGCTGGGAGGCGCCGGGCGCCCTTAGCGGACGCGGCTGAGAGCGCTATTGCAGCTAAGGCGAAGGGCAGGGTGAGGCCGCCCAGCGTGCCGATGAAGTACTGCACCCCCTTGGGGCCCACGTGCCACGTTATCGTGGGCAGGTTGTGGTAGACGTCGTTGGTCCGCGCCAGGGGCACGAGCCAGAAGGCGGTCAGGCTCAGAGCGAGCAGCAGGCTGGCAGCCAGGCTCGCGAGCGCTAGGAGGGCCCCCCTGAGGCGGCCGCCTGGCTCCTCGGGGCGGGCGCCGATCAGCGAGTTGAGAGCCCTGGAGAGGCCGGCCATGACCTCTGCGATGAGGAGCGCGCCCGCCGTCATCGGGTGGCTGAGGATGGCCGCCGCCGTGAAGAGAGCGGCCAGGGAGACCTTCTGCAGCCACCAGTGCCTGCCCGGCCTCATGGAGCTCCAGAGGAAGGCCAGAGCGAGGAGGGCGAAGCCCACGCCCAGCCTGTGGGGCCACATGCCGATGTAGTACAGCTGCTTTAACCCAGCGTCGAGCCACTCCGACTCCTCGCGGAGCACAACCACCGAGAGGAAGGCCGCCATCACAGCGCCCAGCGCATCCCCCCCGAGCGACTTAGCCAGGGCGTAGGCGCCCAGCCCCGGGAGGGCGTAGGTCACCACCAGGGCCAGCTTGTACGCGTCGAGCACGCTGAGGCGGCCGAGGGCCAGGCGGTAGATGAGGGCCACCAGGACGTACGCGCCCGGGTTGTAGAACTGGTTGAAAACCCACCCGAAGTTGTTGTAGGGATCCCACCCGAGGATCTTCGGGAAGAAGTAGGTGGAGGTCAGGTACGAGCAGGTGAAGTGGACAGGGTGATCCCATCCGGGCAGTAGCCCCTCTCGGAAGAACGTCCTGACCGAGGCTACGGCGAAGAGCACCACCGAGAGCACCGCCGCGAGCTCTGCCGCGCGCGGCCGGGTCACACGTCTCCCTCACGCCTGGGGGTAAAGGTTTGGTGGGCCCGCCGGGATTCGAACCCGGGACCTCCCGCGATCCCAGCCCAGCTGCCGTCCGCAGCTTGTAAGGCCTCCGCGGCCCGCGGCCAGGGCGTCCTAACCGCTAGACTACGGGCCCCCACCTTCGCTGGGCGAACGCTTTTAAATGCTCTTCAGTGCGGCTGCCCGTGGGCTACGAAGTCCTGCACAAGCCGGAGAGGGGGGTGTTCCTGATCGAGCTGGCGCCGGGGGCCTCCGCGTTCCTCAGGTACGAGCTGCGGGGAGGGAAGATGTACGTGCTCTCGACCTACACGCCGCCGGAGTTCCGCGGCAGGGGTATTGCGAGCCACCTCATGGCTCATGCCGTGAGGTGGGCGGCTGAGCAGGGGTACAAGATCGTCCCGGTGTGCAGCTTTGCAGTCGAGTTCTTCAGGAAGCATAGCGAGCTGCGCCACCTGCTCGACGAGGAGGCCGCTAGCGAGCTGGGGATCTGAGCCTGGTCACCGAGCCTGGGCCGCTAGCGGCAGCAGCTCCCCCTCGACTATCGACAACAGCTCGTCCTCCCCCAGCCGCGAGAGCGCTATGACGACCCCCGACTCGCTGACCCCTAGCACCAGCCCCCTCCCCGTCTGGAACAGCACGTACTTCAGCCTGCCAGCGCCCAGGTGCTCCCTGTAGGCGTCGCTGTCGGAGACCGCGTCGCCGATTAGCACCACGTGGCGGAGCCCCAGCGCGCGCACCATGTCGAAAACCGCCACCTTGACCACGGCGCCCTCGTAGAGCTGCATGAAGCGGAGGGGGTCAACCCTCACCTCAACGAGCTCCACGGACGCTGCCTGCGAGATGAGGCGAGCCACCCTAGCCGCCAGCCTCCTGCCGGCCATGGCTACGAGGAAGATCCTGCCTTTGAAGGCGTACAGCGCGAACCTGGCCCGTGCGCCGTCCGGCAGCTCGGCGATGCCCCTGACCCTCGCGGGGGACTCGTCGGTGATCTCCAACCCTCGCTCCGCCAGTCGCCCAGCCACCTCCCTAAGCTCCCGCGCGCCAACGACCTCGTAGATCGTGCAGGCGAGAGGCATTCGGTGAAGAGTCCCGCCGGGAGATACAAGAGGCTATCGTGTAGGAGGCGAGGTCTTAAAAGGGTCGGCTTGGCGGGTGCCCGAATGGAGGGCGAGGAAGTGCTCGTTATCAGGGACCCCGCGGTAGCCAAGCTGCTGGCCGACGAGACGAGGAGGAGGATCCTCTCGCTGCTCCGCCACGCCGAGATGACGCCTCAGCAGCTGGCGCGAGCCCTGGGCAAGAACGTCTCATCGATCGTCCACCACCTTTCGATTCTCGAGCAGGGCGGATTGGTCAGGGTCGTGAGGGTGAGCAGGAGGGGGAACCTGGTGGCGAAGTGGTACAGGGCCGCCGCGCGTCGCATCATCGTCTCGTACGAGCTGGCCGAAGGCCTGGTCCCCGGCAGCGAGGACTACGCGGCGATGCTCGAGGAGCGGATCAGGTCCGCGGTGGCGGTGCTGGTGAAGGCTGCCCCCCAGCTGTCGGGAAATGTTGACGAGTTGGTGGAGCTGATCCGCAGGGTGAACGTGATGTGGATGGAGGCCTACCAGAGGGCCATCGAGAGGACTCCCAGGGAGGGGGACCCCTGCTCCCGCGACACCCTCGCGAAGGTTCTAGCGCTCCTCACCCTGCACGCGAGGCCCGAGGGCCGCTCCGCGCTGGACCGGTTGGCCCAGCTGCTGGGTGACCTCGTTGAGCAGGGCCAGCGCTCCAGCTAAGGCCATACTCGTCGGAGAGCACTTCGTGGTCGCCGGCTGCCCAGCGATAGCTGTAGCCGTCGACGTCCGCGCCAGGGCGGAAGCCCGTCTGCTGGCGGAGGAGGGGGTCGTGGAGGTCAGTTCGAGGGAGCTGGGGAGCGGGACTTTCGGGGCGCAGGCCGACCCGAGGAGCCCGCTTTACCCAGTGTACGCCGCAGCCCGGGCCGTATTGGCCAGGGCCCACCTCAACTTGGGCCTTGAGGTGAGGGTAGAGTCCGACATACCCCCTGGTGCGGGGATGGGCTCCTCAGCCGCGGTGGCCGTCGCGACGGTGGCCGCGACCGCGAGCCTCCTCGGCCTCCGCCTGAGCCTCGAGGAGGTATCCAGCCTGGCTTACGAGGCCGAGGTGGTGGTACACGGGAGGCCCAGCGGGATCGACAACACCGTTTCAACGTACGGCGGCGCCATCTACTACAGAAGAGGCGAGGGCTTCGTGAGGCTCGAGGCCGATCTCGAGCCGGTGAGGATCGTACTGGCGGACAGCGGGATCCCCAGGTCCACCGGGGAGATGGTCTCGAAAGTGCTGGCCCTCAAGTCCAGGCACCAGGGTGTCGTGGACCGGATCTACGATGCAGCGGCGCGGCTGGTCGAGGCCGCGAGGGACGCCATAGAGAGGGGCGATTATGAGACGCTGGGCGAGCTCATGAACATCAACCACGGCCTCCTCAGCGCGCTGGGCGTCTCCAACGCCAAGCTGGAGGAGCTGGTCTACGCGGCGCGCGCAGCGGGAGCCCTGGGGGCGAAGATCACGGGGGCGGGGGGAGGGGGCATGGTGCTGGCGCTGGCGTGGAAGGAGGACGCCGAGGAGGTCGCGCGCGCTCTCGCTAAAGTGTCCGGGCGCGTGATTCTGGCGCCGATCAGTAGCGAAGGCGTGAGGGGGGAGGGTTAAGCGCGCCGACCTCTAGCCGGGGTTGCCGGCTGGGCGGGTGGTGCGGCCGCCGGGATTCGAACCCGGGATCTCCGGCGTGGCAGGCCGGCGTCCTACCAGACTAGACTACGGCCGCTGGTAAGGGCGCTCCAACCGTCGCTATAAGGCTTTCGGCCCCCCGGTGGCAGGGCCACGCGTAGCGCGAAGGGCCAGGCGTGGTGCCGGGGCCGGGATTTGAACCCGGGTTTTCCGTGCGGCAGCGCCGCTAACCGGATGTCCTATCCCGGAGCCGGACCAGATTATGAGTCCGGCGCCCTCGACCAGGCTAGGCGACCCCGGCGCCCCCCTGCGGAAGGTCCGCAGGGCCTTTAAAACCCTTCGCCACGATGGCCGTCAAAGCTCTAGGCGGCCCACCTGGGCCAGCACTCTCTCGCGCAGTTTCTGGGGAGGCTCTAGCTCGCGCACTATCCTGCCCCTCTCCATGTGCTTGACGAGGAGCGGCTGCATGGCTCTGCCGCACTTGGGGCAGCTCGGCGGCGGCTCACCGTCCAGGGACACCACATCGATGAAGCAGTCCCAACACCTGTGCACCTGCTTCCTACCGCTGTACTTGCCCCGCTTGGCGATGGGCTTCCACGCCCCCTCGACCTTCACGGCGACGATGTCGAGGGCGTAGTCGACGAAGGGGGCGTTGGCGATGGCCGAGCCGACGCCGAAGCCCTCTGCTCCCGCCTCCGCGAGGGAGGGGATGGTGTATTCGTCGAGACCCCCCGAGACTATCACTTTGACGTGGTCGTAGCCGGCGGCCCTCAGCTTCCACTTGACCTCCTTGATTATCGCGGCCATATCGCCCCTCCTGCTGCCCGGCGTGTCCAGGCGGACGCCCCACAGCCTCTCGCCCAGCAGCTCGGCTGCTCTGATGCTCTCCTCCACCTCGTCCCAGAAGGTGTCAGCCAGCGCGATCCTCGGGACCTCCTTGCTCACGTGCTTGTCGAAGGCGAGCCACGCCTGGGTGTGGTCCCCTCTGACAGCCCTGAAGATCACCATCAGGCTGTGCGGCATGGTTCCCGAGGGCGGGATCCCGAGGAGCTCGGCGCCCTTGACGCACGAGACGCCGTCGCAGCCGCCCACGTACGCGTAGTAGTCGACGAACGGGGCTATCGCAGGGTGGGTGCGGCGGGCGCCGAAGGAGAGCACCAGCTTGCCGCCCGCCGCCTTCTTGACCCTCGCGGCCTTGGTCGCTATGCCGGACGCTGAGGCGAGGAAGCCGAGCAGCGCTGTCTCGTAGATTGCGAACTCGCCGTAGGGGCCCTCGACCACCACCACTGGCACCCTCACCCCGTGGTAGTCGGTGGGGCGCAGCACCGTGCCCTCGGGGGCGGCGTAGACGTCAACCCCCTTGCCCTCCAGGAGGCGCAGCACGTCCGCAAGCCCGGCGAAGACGAACCACTTGTAGTCGCGCGGGAGGGCGCTGACCGTGACCTCCGCCGCCACCTCAACGCGATCGAGCCCCTCCTCCCTCAACGTCTTGAGGGTCCTCTCGAAGTAGACGTCTGTCGTCTTCCCTTCAGCGATCTCCTCGGGGAGCGCGTAGATGAACCTCACGCGGGGTCACCTCAGGAGGAATTTCTCGTTGACGTAGAGGGAGACCCGCTTGCCGTTTCTTTCCTCCCTAATGATCCCCAGGCGCTGCAGGATCAGCAGGTGCCCCGAGAGGGTCCCCAGGCCAACGCCGAGCAAGCGTGCCAGCTGCCTAACGCCGATGCCCGGGTTGTCCATTATCGCTACCACGATCCTCCTCCGCAATGGGTTGCTCAGCGCGTCCCGTACAGTCAGTATCTTGCTCGGCACCGATCGGGTGGCAGCGCGAGCCTTTTTTAACCTGATGCCGGGCTGCCCTCCAGCGGAGCTCCCCCGCACGAAGCGTTAAATATCCTGAGCGGGAGCCACCTGCGTGCGCTGCGAGCTGTGCGGCGAGGAGATCAGGGGCCGCGCCTACCTGGGCATCGTCGACCGGGCCGAGCTGCTCCTCTGCGAGCGCTGCGCAAAGAGGGCCGTCAAGGCCTACCCCCTGGGCGCCCAGAAGGCGGGCCAGCGGAAGCAGGCCCCCCGCCCACCCGCCCGCGCGGTGAGGGCTGGTCCGGCGGTCGTTGAGGAGGTCGTGGACAACTTCGCGGAGGTTGTCAGGGAGGCCAGGGAGCGCGCGGGGCTGACGAGGGACGCGCTGGCCGCCATGGTGGGCGTGAAGGTCTCGGTCATCCGGAGGATCGAGGAGGGGACGCTGGTGCCGCCGGTGGATCTCGCCAGAAAGCTTGAAAGGGTGCTTAAGGTGAAGTTGATAGAGGTGGTGGACGAGGGTGCGCTGAGGGGCGCGGGGGTGGGAGCCGGTTGGGAGCCCACGCTAGGGGACGTGGTGGTGTTCAAGGGGGGAGAGGAGTAGTAGTGCTCGTGGAGCGCAGGCTGCACGGCGAGAGGAGCCTCCTCCACGAGCTGAGGGAGCTAGCCGAGGCGGCGGGCTACACGGTGGCCGCTGCCGTATCTCAGGTTCGCGAGCCCGACCCCCGGTACAACATCGGTGCCGGCAAGGTGAAGGAGCTGGCGCAGCTCGTGAAAAGTGTTGGCGCGACGAAGGTCGTCTTTTTCAACGAGCTGAAGCCTGTGCAGGCCTACAACCTGATGAAGGAGCTAGGCGTCGAGGTTGTGGACAGGTTCGACCTGATCCTGGAGATATTTTCCCAGCGCGCCGGCAGCCGCGAGGCTAAGCTCCAGGTGGAGCTCGCCAGGCTGAGGAGAGAGCTCTCGTTCGTCAGGGAGTGGCTGAGGCTGGCCAAGATGGGCGAGCTCCACGGCTTCATGGGCGGCGGCGAGTACGCGATCGACACCTACTACAAGCACGTGAGGAGGCGCATCGCCAGGGTGGAGGCCGAGCTTGCGAGGCTGCGGGCGCGGAAGGCCGAGCGGTGGAGGCGGAGGAGCGTCGAAAACGGTCTCTACTACATAGCCCTCACAGGCTACACGGGGGCTGGCAAGACCACCCTGTTCAAGGCACTCACAGGGCAGGACGGGCACGTGGACGGGCGCCCCTTCGCCACCCTCTCGACGAAGGTCGCGAGGGCGAGCATCGATGGGAGGCCCGTGATCGTCTCGGACACCGTGGGTTTCATCGACTGCCTGCCTCCCCAGCTGCTGGACGCGTTCTACACGACGCTGGGCGAAGTGCTCCTGGCGGACCTTGTGCTGCTGATCTACGACGCGAGCGAGGGGGTCGCGGAGATCGAGCGGAAGCTGTCGGCGAGCCTGTCGGTGCTGGCGTCCCTGGGCGTGAACAGGTCGAGGGTGCTGGCCGTCGCCAACAAGGTGGATCTGGTGGGGACCGCTGAGGAACTGGAGGGGGCGCTGGAGGTGGCGAGGAGGCGGGGGTTGGACCCTGTGCCCATCTCGGCTCGCTACGGCACGGGCCTCGACAGGCTGAAGCGGGAGATCCTGGCCAGGCTGCCGAACTACTCCACCTTGGAGCTCACGATCCCCGCCGACGACGGGCTCCTGCGCAAGCTGATGGCCGGAGCCTACGTGAGGGAGATCGAGGAACGCGGCGGGCTGCTGCGAGTGGTGGTGGAGGGGAGGGAGGAGTGGCTGAAAGCCGTTCAGGCGAAGCTCTCGGGCGCGTAGGGAGTTTCGAGGTCGTCGTCCTGAGGCTCGGCCACCGCCCCGGCAGGGACAAGCGCATCTCAACGCACGTCGGCCTGGTTGCTAGGGCCTTCGGCGCGCGCGGTGTGATATTCGTCGGCGAGGTGGAGCCGAGCATCGTGGAGAGCCTGAACAAGGTGACGCGGGTGTGGGGCGGCCCCTTCTTCGTAGAGGTGGTGCCATCCTACAGGAGCGTCATCGCCGAGTGGAAGCGCAGCGGTGGTGTGGTCGTTCACCTCACCATGTACGGGGAGAGCATCGAGGGAAGCGACGTCCTGGAGCGAATAAGGGGGAAGGGCAAAAGGATCATGGTGGTCGTGGGAGCCGAGAAGGTCCCGGCCGACGTCTATGAGCTAGCCGACTTCAACGTGGCCATAGGCAACCAGCCCCACAGCGAGGTGGCAGCGCTCGCCGTGTTCCTCGACAGGCTCTTCGGGGGGAGGGAACTCGTGAGGGAGTTCGAGGGCGCCAAGCTGAAGGTGATCCCCTCCCCACGCGGCAAGAGAGTCATCAAGGTGGAGGGCGGGGAGGGTCGACAGGTTGATAAAGCAGGACGCGGAGGATTAGTATCGGCTGGCGGTGGCTGCAATGGGTAGTAGCGAGCGCGTGCTGGCGGTGCTGGCGAAGAAGATCCACGGCGAAGTCGCGGAGAGGGTGGTCGACAGGCTGGCCAAAGTGGGGGAGGCGACCGATGAGCAGCTGTCCCAGGCGCTGGGCATAGAGATAGCGACCATCAGGAGGACGCTAAACGCGCTATACGAGTCCAGGCTAGCAAAGTACCGCCGCGTGAGGGACGAAGAGCGGGGCTGGTACCTCTACTACTGGAGGCTGACGGATGAGTTCCCGAGCAGGGTCCTGGAGGAGCGCAAGCGTAAAGCGCTCGACATCCTGCGGAAGAGGTTGGAGTACGAGCAGGGAAGCTCTTTCTTCTATTGCCCCCGCTGCCGCGTGAGGTACTCCTTCGATGATGTGGTGGAGTTCATGTTCAGGTGCCCGGGGTGCGGCACGGACCTCGAGGCCATCGACAACGGCGTCGTGGTTGAGAAGCTGAGGCAGGCGATAGAGCTCCTGGAGAAGCTCAAGTTCGACTAACGGGACGCGCTAGCCCCCGGGGGTTCGATGGGGCGGGCCTACCGGTACGTAGTTGCCAGGGTGCTGGCGGAGGGCGACCTCGAGGAGCTCCTGAAGAGCTCCGTGAAGGAGCTCTGGGGCCTGAGGGGCCTGGCGGAGGTTCAGCCGAGTGTCGTGGAGCTCGATGAACGCGCGCGGGTGGCGGTGGTCAGGGTCAGGAGGGAGGGACTGCCCCTGCTGAGGGCCGCGCTGGCGGTGCACCCGAGGCCCCTCCTGGAGGTCCTAAAGGTGACTGGCTGTCTCTTATACACACCTGACGC
>JAGDWA010000002.1:36993-46668 GCA_023269735.1 Thermofilum sp. | reverse complement strand
GGAGGTCCTGAAGGTGACGGGAACCCTGAGGAGGGCGAGGAGGGTGGCCGGCTCGCTGGGCCCCAGGCCGCTCCAGGGGGCGGGCGGGCAGCCAAAGCTTTAAAGCTCGCGCCCCCCGCAGCAAGCCGGGGGCCTCATGTTCACACCGCCAAGCGTCGGGTACGACAGGGCGGTAGCCCTGTTCTCACCCGACGGCAGGCTGTTCCAGGTGGAGTACGCTAACGAGGCGGTCAAGAAGGGCTCCCTGACGATAGGGATCAAGGCCTCCGAGGGCGTCGTTCTAGTGGCCGAGAAGCGCCAGTTCTCGAGGCTAGCCGAGAGCGCGGAGAAGATAAAGAAGGTGGACGACCACGTGGGCCTCGCTTTTTCCGGCCTCTTCGGGGACGCCAGAGTGCTCATAGACGACGCCCGCGTCTACGCCCAGGTGTACAGGCTGACCTACGGTGAGAGGATCCCCGTGGAGCTCCTGGCGAAAAGGATATGCGACATCAAGCAGATCTACACGCAGCACGGAGGGGTGAGGCCTTTCGGCGTCGCCTTCCTGATCGTCGGCGTGGACAGGAGGGGCGCCCATCTGATAATGACGGACCCCGGCGGCAGCTACATGGGCTACAAGGCGGCAGCCGTGGGGGCCAACTCTCAGGCGGCGATGGAGATGCTGGAGAAGCTCTACGATGACAAGCTCACGCTGGAGGACGCCACCCTGCTAGCGCTGAGGATCCTCGACAAGAGCGTCGAGGGTGGGATCTCCCCGGCGAAGGCGGAGGTGGGCCTCATAACGATTAAGGAGCAGGTATTCAGGATACTGTCCCAGAGCGAGATAGCAAGCCTGTTTAGCAAGGTGAAGTAGCGGTCCCCCAAGTGGATGGTAGCGAAGAGCTCCCCCCCTCGCCGCACCAGCCTGCGGCCCCATAAGGTGCTCGCGAGGGTAGGGGCCACCCTCTTCTGGTGCGACCGCTGCAACGTACCGCTGCTGACGAGGGTCTGCGGGCTCTGCCGCGGGGAGGGGAGGCCGCTGAAGCTGACGCCGCCGGCGGACGCTCGGCCGTCGCTCGGGCGCGACTACGTCCAGCTCTGGCGGCTGATCGAGAGCGAGCTGGGCGTGCAGCCATTCCCGAGGCGCAGGATCGTGCTGCTAAACAAGATCCCCTACCCCGACTCCGCCGACGAGGTCGTGATCGACGGCTATATCGTCGGCCACCGCTACTTCGACTTGCGCGAGGCGAGGTGGAGGTTCCGGCCGCTCTACGTCGGGGCCTCCGAGCTGGTCAGGCGTCGCGTGGGCCACTACGCCATCGTCGATCTGCCGCACCTGGCGAGAGCGTACGAGGTGCACCGGGACAGGGTCGTGGAGGGCGAAGTGCCGCGCGAGAAGGGTCTGTTCGTGGCGCTGGCGACGCCCACTGGTCACGAGGGCCTGGGGGTGACGGTGGGGAGGGGGAGGGTCAGGGTTCTGAAGGTGTGGAGGGCCAAAACGTACGCATGGAAGCCGGCAAATCCCACGTGGCTAGACGCAGCGAAAGCGAATGAAGCTAGGCTCTCGTTCCTCGAGCAGGAGGCCGTCAGCTACCTCCGCGAGCTGGCGGCCCAGAGTGGGCTGAGGCCGGTCGTGAGCTTCAGCGGGGGCAAGGACAGCCTCGTGGCGTACGCGCTGGCCAGGAAGGCCTTCGGCAGGACCCCCCTCCTCTTCAACGACACGGGGCTCGAGCTGCCGGGGACAGTCGCCTACGTGAAGAGATTCGCCGAGAGGGAGGGCGCGGAGCTGACTGTTGCCGGCGCCGGAGAGGCCTTCTGGAGGTCCCTCAGGGTGATGGGGCCGCCAGCGCGCGACTACAGGTGGTGCTGCAAGGTGTGCAAGCTGGTGCCCACGGCCAGGGCGTTCAGAGAGCGCTTCTCGAGCGGCGCTCTCAGTATTGTGGGCCAGAGGAGGCTTGAGTCAGCAGCGAGGGCTCTGAGCCCCAGGACCCACCGGAACCGCTGGATCCCCAACGTGCTGGTTGCATCGCCGATCCATAACTGGACGGCGCTGGACGTGTGGCTCTACATCTTCCGTGAGCGCCTGCCGGTGAACGAGCTGTACTTCAGGGGTTTCGACAGGCTCGGCTGTTGGCTCTGCCCAGCAATCGAGCTCGGCGAAGCGCAGGCCCTGAGGGAGCTCGACGAGACCCTCTGGGAGGCATGGGAGGACTTCCTCAGGGGCTACGCCGCTGAGCGCGGCCTCTGCGAGGAGTGGGTCAGGCTCGGGCTCTGGCGCTGGCTGGAGCCGCCCGGCGACATCAAGCGCCTGGCCCAGCGGGGGTGCAGCGAGCCGGGAAGGGGGCCGCGCGTCGAGGTCTCCAGCGCTGATGGTGGAAGGCTCTTGATAACGGTGGGCCAGACCGACAGGGGCTACGACGAGTTCCTCCGGAACCTCGCCCAGCTGGCCAAGACGCTTGGGGCGAGCGAGGCGGGCGGCGGGCGGATCAGGCTGGGAGACCTGGAGCTGGAGGTCGCGCGGCGAACTAACGGCTTCGAAGTTGCCCTGAGCGGAGCCGCCGGGGCGAGGCTGCGCGAGGTGGTGTCAGTGGTTATCAGGGCGGCTTACTGCCTGGGCTGCGGGTCGTGCGAGGTCTGGTGCAGCGAGCGCGCCATCAGGGCGGAGGGGGGTATGCTGGAGGTGGATGGGTCCAAGTGCAGGCGGTGCGGGATCTGCAACTCCGTCTGCCCCTTAGTCGAGTACGCGGTGAGGGGTAGGCGGGAGCTGTTGGAGGCCGTCGGCTCAAGCTAGTAGGGAACGAGCTCTGTGAGGCAGATCGGGCACCTGCGCTGCGTTTTGCGGTAGCAAATGGGGCAGTACAGCACGTTGCACTTCGGGCACTGGTACATCTCGTCTCCCTTGTACAGCTTCTTGCCGCATCTCACGCACCGGCCCACCAGCAGCAGCTTGGGAACGTACGCCATGCGCGCGCCCCGCGCTTTTCCACTTTTAAAGCTTGCCTAGGGGCCTCGTTGCGGAGCCGGGCCCGAGCGTGGCCCCCAACTTTTCCTGAGGAGGGTGCCGATGACCTAGCAGCCGCTGAACCGCGGCCGCCCGACGTAGCCCAGGGGCAGCCGGTAATCTCATAAGCTCAAGCCGCCGAGGAGCTGGGAGGAGGCATGACCAAGAAGAGGAAGAGCCGGGGGAGGCATAAGGGCGATAAGGGCAAGGAGCCGATGGTTCAATGCGATGAGTGCGGCGCGCTCGTCCCCCGCTCCAAGATCGTCAAGGTCACCAAGAGGTATGCGCCGATAGACCCCCAGCTGGCGGACGAGCTGCGCAAGAAGGGCGCCCTCATACCCACGTACGAGGTCACCAAGAACCTGTGCATAAGGTGCGCGATCTTCAGGGGGATCATAAGGATCCGGCCCGAGGAGGAGAGGAGGAAGAAGCTGCCGCTCGGCAGGCCGCCCAGCTAGCGCGATGACCGGCTGCGCGAGAGCCTTCGTCGTCAAGGCCTCGCAAGCCTACGTGAGTTGCACGATGGAGCCCCGCGCGCTCGCACCCTACGGCAGGCTCGACGTCGTGGCGAGGGCCGCAATAGCTGCGCTCTCCACGAGGAGGGGTCTGCGGCGCGACACGCGCTTCTACGCAGTGCTCGAAGGCTGCAGACCCGGCCCGCTGACGCTGGAGCTCGACGGCGGCAGCATGGACAGGGTCCTACTAAGCGAGGGCGACTTTGGCGAGCTGGTGCGCGATCTCGCGTGCGGGGTCGCGATACGGGGGGCCGCCCTCTACGAAGGGGGCTTCCGCGAGCTGGTGAACAGGCTCGTGCGCGAGTGGGGCAGGGAGAGGGTCTTCTACATGCACGAGCGGGGGGTGGACGTGTCCGAGGTCGAAATAAGGCCCCCTGCCGCCTTCATCCTCGGGGACCACATGGGCCTGGAGCCGGCGGCGGAGGGCTGGCTGAGGTCTCTGGGAACCGCGTGGGTGAGCGTGGGCGCCACAGCGTACTTCACAGAGCACGTAATCACGTTCATCCACGCGCTGCTGGACGGCCACGTCGCGGTGAGGTGATCCTCCTAGTAGAGGCGGGGCTGGATCTCGAGTTCCATCCCCAGCTTGCGCATCATCCTCTCCAGCTTCCTCCTGGGCTTGCCGACGACGTAATTGTAGTACTCTTCGTCCACTAGGAGCACCACCCTCCCCTCCTCCACCCTCACCTCAACGTCCGCGTTGGGCACGTACTTCCTCACTATCGACACCAGGCGCGCCTTTATCGACTCCTCGGCCCCGTGGAGCCTCTTCACCGGAACGACGAAGGTCCTCTCACCGAACACGTAGAGCTCGTACTCCGGCTCGCCCGTCATGAAGTTCCTGACGACAACGACTGGCCGCGCCAGCTCCTCCTCGCGCAGGCCGTGCGGCACCTTCACCACGGTTTCCAGCTCGTAGACCCTCCTCACCTCACCGTTCTCTATGAAGATGACCGTGTCGACTATCGAGGGTATCATGCCTAGCTCCACCCTCCCAATGAAGCGCTGTATCGCGTCGATGGGGCTCGTCGCGTGCACCACACCCACCATGCCGACGCCTGCCAGCCTGAGGTCGGCGTAAAGCTGAAAGTCCTTCGTGTCCCTCATCTCATCGAATATCGTGTAGTCGGGGCGGGACAGCAGCAGCACGTCGTGGATCTCCTCGGAGGACGCGTAGCTCTTAGAGTACTGCGTCACGTCGGGCGGCAGCTGCATGTCCCTGGGGGACTCGAGCGTCTTTACCACCTTGCCCTTGCGCCGGTAGAACTCCGCCAGGGCCTGGGCGAAAGTCGTCTTACCCATCCCGGGCGCCCCCGCTATCAGGATGCCCTCGGCCTGCCTCTCCAGCCTCGCCAGCAGCTTGGGCGGCAGGTTGTAGTCCTCGAGGGACAGCTTGACCAGCGGCCTCACCGCGGTGATCTCCATCCCGTCGGAGAACGGGGGCCGCGTGATCACGACCCGGTACCTTCCCACCTGAAGGATCGTGGAGCCCGGCCTGTCGATCTCAATGAAGGCCTCGGGAGACCCTTTTGCCCTCTCTATCACCTCGCTGGCGATCCTCTCCAGCTCCTCCCTCGTCATGGGCTCCTCACGGAGGGGCACGAACTGCCACTTGCCGGGTCTGCCGACCTTGGCGTAGGGCCTCGTGCCCTCCTTTAGGTGTATCGAGAGCGCGCCGTCCACGAAGAGCCTGTCGAGGATGAAGCCGTCCTCAGGGAACGGCCTGAGGAACACCACTTCGACGCCCGCCGCGCGGGCTGCGTCGGCCGAGATCGGGTCGGCGGTGACGTATGCGGCCCCCAGGTCGGCTGCTAGCTCACGAAGCACTTCGTCCACGCTGGCATCGCGCGCGGATCGGAGGCCCTCCGGCAGGTCCCTGATGTACTCCACCTCCATCGCCCTCCGCTCGCAGGCCTCACGCACTCTCAACACCTCCCGCAGGCCCACGAGCCCTCTGTACGACCCCTCGCGCGCCAGCCTCTCGAAGTGGGAGACCACAAATGCGTGCAGCACCAGCTTGCCGGCTACCTCACCGCTTTCGATGGCCCTTCGCAGGGCTCCAGTGACTATCGACGAGATGTCGGCTATCAGCAGCTTTTCCTCCATCGAATTCAGCTGCCACGCGTGTCACGCTTTTAAAAGCTTTCGTGGAATCGCGAACCCACCGGTGTTCCCAACGCATTACGCACCTGCTATCGCGCTGTTTCGCTCCGCCCTTGAGGGGCTCTACTATAGCGGCTGGGGGTCGACGGCAACTGTGACCGCTCAGCGCTTCACCCCCGAGGTTTACAGGGATTTCTCCCGCCTGCAGAGAATCGTACTCGTAACCCTAGGGAGGATGATAGCCTCGACCAAGGGCACCATGCTCACGTTCAACGCGAAGAAGCTAGCGAGCGAAGCCGGCCTGCCCACCCACCCGGTCGTCCTCACGCTGATAAAGGAGGTGATCGAGCAGCTGAGGGAGCAGGGCCTGGTGCGAAGGCTGTCGAGGACGGCCCACGGGGTTAAGTACGCGGTGAGCAGGGAGAGCCCGATATGGACGCTGGCGAAGCTAGGCGAGCTGGAGGGGGATCTTGAGGCCCTCTCCGCGAAGATCAAGCCGCTCACGTACCGAGGGGTTTAAGCGGGAGGCCCGCGCATTATCGGGGCCTAATGCGTGCCGCCGGGGAGCGGGATGCCGAGGCCCTGACGAGAGTGAGTAGGAGGGTCCTGCAGCTCGCGGAGGGCCTAGCGGCGTCCAGGGGCCTCAGGACGCCCCCCGTCTACGGCGTCGTGTTCTTCAGGGAGCTCGACGAGCTGGCCGCCGAGGGCCTGGTGAAGGTCTCCGACAGCGTCCTGGTGGGGGAGGGCGTGGTCGCAGTCAAGCACGCTGACGCGCTCCCCCTCCTCGTGGAGAGGATCCTGACCGGCTACTACGCGCTCTGCCTGCTCGCCACGTTCGGGTCCCTGAACGCCTACGAGGCCGGTCGCCTGGCCAGCAGGGATCTGATCACTGTCCTCTCGCTTCTGCCCCAGCCCCCTCCGAGGGCGTCCCCGCCAGGATCTTCGAGATCTCGAGGGGGCTCGTGAGGACCTTCACTTTGTACACTTCGGCCTTCCTTAGGGGGTAAATCTTCCTGGCGGCCGCCTCGATCTCCGCGGCGAGCCTGCCCAGCACGATCTCCTGGACGAACTCATCGAACTTCATCGATGCCGCCTTGGTTGATATCAAGTCGAACATCACCCTCCTGATGGCCCTCTTCTGCGAAGCCTTCACCCTGCTCTGAGTCACCGCCATGCTCATCACCCTTAACCGGATGCCGTCAGCCGTCTCCACGTCGAGTATCGCGTTGATGCGCGAGGTCCCCCTCCTCACCAGGCTCCTCACGTAGTCCCTAGTGAGCTCGATCTGCTTCAGCTGGGTGCGGGCCGTGAGGCCCTCGACGTCGACCACCTGGAACTTGAGCTTTATCGGGAGCTGCGAGATATCCTTAGTGATGTCGTAGAAGCTGATCTCAACGGTGCGGCCAACGAGTGATCGAGCATCGTTGGCTGGCACCGTGGCAACCTCGGCGAAGCCGAAGGCGCTCGGCGCCAGCACCCTGAACCACTCCTTCGCCTCCCACTTGCTACGCGCCTCCCGCGAGACGGTCCGACTCATCGTCACTCGCGCCCGCGCATGCTCCTATAAAAATTCCGCCTGCCGCGGCGACGCTCGCCGGCCGCTTCAGCTGCTCTCCCAGTATCGCTGCGACGAGACCCCCTGAAGGGTTTGGGATAGCCGCCCGCGGGGCTCGAGCTGCCAAACTATTTAAGCGGTGACGAGCCGTGACAGCGTATGGAGCTGCTCTGGGCCCCCTGGAGGATGAAGTACATAGAGTACGCGAGGATGGAGAGAGACGAGGCATGCTTCATATGCAGGGCCGTGGAATCCCAGGACCCCGACCGGGACCTCGTGCTCCACAGGTCGGGGTTGACCGTCGTGCTGATGAACAAGTACCCCTACAACACGGGCCACCTCCTCGTCGCGCCCGCGAGGCACGTCCCCGACCTCTCTGCGCTGTCCCGCGAGGAGATCTGCGAGCTGGGCCTGATGGTGAGGAGGAGCATTGAGATGCTGCGCCGCGCCCTCTCGCCGGATGGGTTCAACATAGGCATCAACCTGGGCAAGGTCGCCGGCGCGGGGCTGGAGGCGCACTTACACGTGCACGTGGTCCCGAGGTGGTTAGGAGATACCAACTTCATGCCTGTAATATCGAATACGAAGGTCATCCCTGAGGCATTGAATGATACATATATGAAACTAAAGAAATACGCGGATTACCTGCGGAAGAACGATGATTGAGTGCGCGCTACGCATTAAAGGTGTGGAGCTCGCGCCCGAGCGTGCAGGAGGGCAGGAGCTGCCGCTACTACTGCGCCACGAGCCAGGGGGTTAGGTGCGTTTTCATGGCCCCTGAGGAGTGGAGGGCGCGGCAACACGCGCTGCGCGAGTACTGCGTGAACGGGGGTAGTGGGTGCAGCGTTAAAGCGCGCTTCCTCTCGAGGATCTCGAAGGGCAGGTTCCTGGGGGAGGCGGCGAGCGGCACCGGGCGGGGTAGGGTCGGGTGAGGGGCGCGCTCCTCGTCGCGGCGGCGCTCCTGATAGGGTCGGGGGTGGGCCTGCTGGTAGGCGACGCAGTGCCCTTGGCTCGCGACCGGCTGCCCAGCCTGCTGCTAGTGCAGCCCCTCATCGTGCCACTGGCCACCGCGCTCGCGCTGGCCGGGGGGGCCCGGCGCCCCCTAGCGGTAGCTGCCCTCTCCGCCAGCTTTGCCTCGGCCTCCTCTCTCCTCGCACTGCAGGTCGCCCTGCTTCTGCTCAGAGGGCACTATGCTATGCTCCCTCCACGCGGGGTCCTGAGCCCGCAGGGCAGCGTGAACGTGGACATGGTGGTTCTGTTAGCTCTCTCTTACGCTATAACCTCAGGCCACGCGCTACTGATCTCCGCCTTCTCCCGAGCGTTGAGCCCCCTCTGGCTCGGCTTAGAGGCCCTGCCGACCCCGCTGGAGGCGCCCCGGGACGCGAGCCCTAGGGCTGCGCTAGCTGGAGCTCCACTCGGCGCGCTCTTGGCCTGGCTCGATGCTCGGCAAGCTCAGACCTTCAGCGGCACCGGCGCACCCCCCTTTGGCCTCGGCCTACTTGCGCTCTTCTCGCTGACCCTGCCGGTGTCCAGCGCCCTGACATTCTCGCTTCACGCGCTCCTCCTGCAGCTTGTGGGGTCAAGCGACTTGACGCAAAGCATTGCGGTGGGCGTGCAGCTGGGAGTCGCGATATCCACGGTGGTCGCGGCGGCGGCAGCATACACGTGGGGCGGCACGAGGATGTTCCCAAGGCTGGCGGCGGAGCTCCTCCCCGCGATGCTAGGGGTCTTCCTGCTGCTGCTCAGCTACGCTGCGCTCGCGCCCGCCTACGCGGTCTACCTGCTCGCGAGCTCGGTGGCCCTCTCGGCGCTGACCGTCACGCTTGCGGTGAGGCTGGAGGGCGGGTTCTTCGCCCTCTACAGCCTGGCCGAGCCGAGGAGGATAAGCCCCGCGCTAGTTAATTACGCGTGGCTGACTCTCTCGGGGCTGCTGGAGGGCTTGGGGCTTAGCGGGGCGAGGGATCTCCTCCAGGCCCTCGCCAACCCCGCCCTGATGTTGATGGTAGCGGTGGTGGTTACCTGGGTGGGCAGGTTCGAGAGGAGCGTTGCGGGCGACGCGGTGCTGCTGGCAGCGCTCGGCGCACCGTTGCTGCTGGTGCTGGCGCGCGTGAGCACGGGACAGGGGTTTCCGGAAGGGGGCAGCCTCGCCAGAGGGGTGACCGTAGACGGCAGTTTGCGCCCGGAGGCTGTGGCGGCAGCGGCCATCCTGGCGGCGGCCGGCACCCTGCTGCTGCACTACACTTGGACCGCCGAGGCGGCGGAATCGAGGCTGCGGTTCGTAAGGCTGCTCGCCGACCCCAGCGGCCTGCTCTTCGCCTACTACGCCCTCCCCCTCCACGGGCGGGAGACCGCCACGGTCGCCCTCGCAGCGATCGCTGCCTTCTCCGTCTTGCGCGCAGCGCTCCACGAGCTCGGCCGCCCGCTCAGCACCAGGGGGTACGCCCACGGGGCGCTCGTAACCTACGGCGCATACGCCCTAGCGGCGGTCCTCCAGCTGACCCTCAGAGCGCTGGGGCTCTAGCCGC
>JAGDWA010000002.1:8878-36983 GCA_023269735.1 Thermofilum sp. | reverse complement strand
ATGGCGCCCGCCGATACTTGCGAGAGCTCGGGTGGCGAACCCGCTCAGGGGGATGCCGACCACTTGAGCACTAGGGATAATAGGGGTTGGGCGGGGCAGCGGAGGTGTGCTCCCGAGGTTCCAGGCGATAAGGGAGGCGAGGAGCTCTGCCGCCAAAGCCGTGCCGTTCTTCGTCGCTAACGCTGCGCTGCCGCCCGCGCTGATACTGGCGCTATCGAGGCTCGAGCCGGCTGTCGTTTACACGCTGCTGTACCCACTCATAGCTTACTTCGCGCTATGCCTGCTCTCGCTCGCGCTGCTGTTGGCTGGCAGGGGTGCTCTGGCGGAGGGCTCGCTCCAGCCAGCGCAGCGCTTACTGCTCCTCGCGGGGATCCTGGGGCTCTTCACCGGCCTGGCCGCCGGTGGGCTGCTGGCATTGCGCGCGCGCAAGCTGGTGCAAGCCGTGGGGGGAAAGGGTTTAAAGGAGGGGAGGGAGGGCCTGCAGCGGAGCCGACGTGAGCGCGGAGGGTCCTCCGCCGCCGATAGTCAAGGTTCCGCTGCTGAGGCGATTCGGGGGGGTTCCGCCCAGGCCGGCGAGGGAGGGTAGGGGGTACTCGGTCGGTGAGATCAAGGCCCTAGGCCTCACGGTGCAGGAGGCCCGGCTGCTGGGCGTGTACGTCGACGAGCGGCGCAAGAGCGTCCATGAGGAAAATGTCGAGAGGCTCAGGGAGTGGTTGAAGGAGGTGGCTGCGGGGGCCGTCGAGCCGGCCAAGCCCAAGCTGCCCACCACTTATGCGGTGAAGATGGACAGGGGGAGGGCCTTCAAAGGCAAGACCATGGCCGGTAGGAGGGTGCGAGGCCTGCTGAGCCTGAAGTACCGCTACACCCACCACTACAAGTGGAAGAGGAAGCAGAGGGAGCGGGAGCTACGCAAGCGCCACGAAGCCTCAAGGCACAAGGGAGGCGATTAGCCGGCTGGGGGCTCCGCTCTCCCCCTGCGCAGGCTGGCGAGCTGCACTATCCCCCTCCTCTCCAGCTCCTTCAGCTGCGTGAGTATGTGCTCTTCAAGCACTTTGCGTGCACACTCGTAGCAGTAGTACCTCCCGGCCAGCTTAGCCAGGGGCTTTGCCTGCCCGCAGATTTCGCACACAACCTTCCTGGGACCCTCCGTCATCGCTCCTGAACCCCTCGGAGCCGGTGGATTAATAAGCCTCCCTGAGGCAGCGCGAGTGTTGGTGCCCAGCATGGGCGCGAGGTCTTCGCTCGACGCGTTGAGGAGCCCGATCGAAGCGCTGCTGAGGATGAAGGAGCTGGGCGTGGAGGTCAACGTCAGGCTCAAGGACGGCACTGAGTACAGGGGGGTCATAGAGGACGTCGACGCCACCATGAACTTGATCCTGGCCGAGGCCGTCCAGGTGAGCGAGAACGGAGCGCCGCTCGTGAAGTACGGCAGGGTGTTCATCAGGGGGAGCAACATACTCTACGTGTACACCGGGGAGGCTGGCGCGCTCGCGTAACTGATGCTCAAATTCATATCTAGGGGTTAGCTTAAATACCGTATCGAACCGGGCTGTCGATGGCGCAGCCCAACATAGTGGTAGAGCGCTTCGAGAGCCCGCCTGTGGAGAAGAGGTTCATAGAGTTCGTCGAGCGCAAGGGGCTGGGCCATCCGGATTACATCGCCGACGCAATCGCGGAGGCATCGAGCGCTGCGCTGTGCAGGGAGTACATCAAGAGGTTCGGGGCCGTGCTCCACCACAACGTGGACAAGGTGCTCGTAGTAGGTGGGCAGGCTAGGCCGAGGTTCGGCGGCGGCGAGGTGCTCGCGCCCATCTACATCCTGATAGCGGGGAGGGCGACGACGGAGGTCAGGACTGAAGGCGGGGGCGTGGAGCTGGTCCCGGTGGGTCCGATCCTCCTTTCTGCGGCTAAGGACTGGATCAGGAGGAACTTCCGCTACCTCAACCCGGAGGAGCACGTGGTCGTGGATTACAAGGTGGGGAAGGGCTCAGCGGACCTCGTGTCGATCTTCAGCAGACGCAAGGAGTACCCCGGGGCCAACGACACCTCGCTAGGGGTGGGCTACGCACCCTTGAGCGAGACGGAGAGGCTCGTCCTGGAGGTTGAGCGCTACTTGAACTCGCCCAAGGTCAAGAGTGAGCTCCCCTTCGTGGGAGAGGACATCAAGGTCATGGCCGTGAGGAGGGGGTCGCAAATCGACCTGACGGTGGCGGTGGCGTTCGTGTCGCGGCACGTGGTGAGCAGAGGCGAGTACCTTAGCGCGAAGGATGAGGTAAAGAGGAGGATAGAGGACCTGGCCTCTAAGATCACCAGCAGGGAAGTGAACGTCTACGTCAACACGGGCGATGACCCGTCGGCCACCGATGAGAGCGGGTATTACCTAGTGGTCACGGGCACGTCAGCGGAGCACGGGGACGACGGCGCGACGGGGCGGGGCAACAGGGCGAACGGGCTGATCACCCCCATGCGCCCGATGTCCATGGAGGCCGCCGCTGGGAAGAACCCGGTCAACCACGTGGGCAAGCTCTACAACGTGCTAGCCCGAATGATAGCAGAGAGGGTCGTTAGCGAGACTGGGGTTGACGAGGCCTACGTGAAGCTGCTCAGCCAGATAGGGAGGCCAATCAACGACCCCCTAATCGCCTACGTCGGCATCGTGGCGGAGGGGGACGAGGAGTACCGTAGGGCCAAGAAGGAGGCGGAGGGCATAGTCGCGGAGGAGCTCAACAGGGTGAACAAGCTTTTGTATGACTTCGTTGAAGGGAAGATAACCCCCTTCTAGCCGAGGGGGGCTCCGCCCCTCTCCGCCCTGTAGCTGTTGATGATGTTTCTGACGAGGTTCCTCGCGTACTCGAGGGAGCCTTTCTCGAGCTCCCTGAGCTTCCCCTCCATCGCACTCTCCAGACGCCTCCTGTCGAAGACGTAGACGGAGCCGAGCACGGTGAGGGGAGACGCCTCGTCCACCGTGAGCAGAGCTACTCCATCGCACGCCAGCGCCTCGGCGAGGCCTGCGGGGCACTCCTGCTCGCAAATGATTGCGCGCAAGCTCAACCTCTTGACCGCCTGCCTGATGCGCTCCAAGTCCGTGGGGGCCAGCGCGCCCACGACGACTACGCGGCTGGGGGGCTGATCGGTCGCTGAGCCCAGGCTGCTCAGCCTGGGCACTACGACGAGCTCCCCGTCAGCAACCCTCGCCAGGATCTCCCTCAAGCTTTTGTTCTCACCTTTGAGGTGCTCGACCTGCTGCGCCAGACTTTCGACCTCTTTAGATAAATTAAGCAATTTGGATTGCATCTTCTCTATCTCTTTCTCCTTTCTGATTTCATAGCTCTGAGCCGTCAGAATTCTATCTATAAAGCTCTCTAATTCATTTATCTTATTCATCAATTTCTCTCGTTCTAATTCTAGTTCTTTTACCTTTCTTTCTAATTTCGCTAGCTCCTCCGGGTGCGGCTTGACGGTGCCGCTAACTGGTCGAGCGGCTGACTGAGGGGCGGTCACCCGCGCCTCAGGGACCAGCACAGACTTCGACACCTGCCTTATGGCCTCCCAGATGGGGGCCCCCTTCGCCACCAGCGCCTTGACTTCCTCGACCGGTATCTTCAGGCCGAGCCTGTCCACCCTCTCCCTTACTTCGTCGAACTTGGGCTGCAGCTGCCTCAGGGCGAACAGCGCTGCGGCCAGAGCGTCCCTCTGGTGGGGGTCCCTTATCCTCGGGCACTCCGGCACCGTCGATGAGAACTCGTTCACCAGCCTCCTCTTGTCCTCTATCGTGAGCGGCCTCGGCGGGCTCACCAGCACGGCGTTAAGCGTCGCTGCGAGCTTTTTCACGTAATCAGGAGGGGGTGAGACGTCCGTGCTCACGACGATTGGCGAACCAACCTCCAGCAGCAGCCGGATCACCTGCCCGCGCCCCAGCTCCCTGCCAGAGGTCAGCAGCCTGAGCTCGCCGCCGAGGGTGAGCGCAGCGACGCCAACAGAGACGCCCGGGTCCACGCCCACGATCAGGTAGTCGCCACGCGGGCGCAGGCGTCGGCCCTGCGCCAGCAGGGGCACGAAGGAGGGCTTGCGCTTAGCCACAGGTTCGATCCTGATCTGCAGGTCGTGGTCCCTCAGGGGCCTGACCAGCCCGTACAATCGCTCGCGCGGCGCGTAAACTATGAACACGCTGCGCTCCACGCCGTAGGCGCCCTTCGTCACGAAGAGGTCGAAGTCGAACCCCTTCTCGCTCAGGAGCTGGCGCAGCTCGTTGGTCTTCTCGAGCACCCTACCTTCCACGCTCCTCCTGAACCTCTCCGCGCTCATCCCGCCCTGCGACGGGCTCCTGCCCTTAGCGACGACTATCCGCGTCTCGTTTAGCTCGAACAGCAGGAGCTCGGAGCCCACACCCATGTAGCAGAGCCTGGCGGCAACCTCGGCTGCCTGGTGAGGGCTCAGCTTGCCGCCGCCTAGGCCGAGGCACGCGGCCAGCGAGGGCAGGGGGTAGGACTTGTCGCCGATCAGCGTCACCTGCACGAGCCTAGGGGGGTTCTGCAGCGAGCTCAGCAGGCCCTGCAGCTCGCTGATCGAGGGGGCCAGCTCGTAGACGTTGTCGACGGCCACTGCCTCCACCCTCTCCCTCTCTATCAGGCTTAGCAGGTCGCGCAGGCTGACGACGCCCCTCTCCTCAACCTCGCCGTTTACAAGGAGGGCGTAGGCTAGGTGGGGATCCTGCGAAGCCTGAGGGGACTCCCCCGGCAGCAGGTCAAGCCCTAGGATCTTTCTGAACACCCCCACCGATCACCCTTCTGATTGCCTCCTCGACATCGTATACTACGCCATACTTCCTCCTGAAGAATTTTAAAAGGTTCTCCACATCCCGCTTCACGTAGAAGAGAGAGCTGGGGTGGGAGCTAGAAACCCACTGCGGCCAATCAAAGATCACAGGCCTGCTCTGCGCCACCAGGACGTTGAACTCGCTGAGGTCAGCGTGCACAACCCCGGCTGCGTAGGCCTTGCCGACCTCGACTAGCAGCTCCTCCAAGAACGAGCTAGGGTCGGGGAGTGGGGGGGCCTCGCTCAGCTCGACGCCCTCCACGTAGCCGCTGACGACGACGTGCCGGTTCCAGTCCACGGGCTCGGGGACCGAGACGCGCGCGGCGTACAGGATCCTCAGAGCCTCGAACTCGTTGCGGGCGGCCAACCGCGATTGGTAGAGCCAGGATATGTGGTGCCGCTCGCCGACGTACGACCTGTAGCGCCTAGTCTGCCTGAACGAGGTCCTACCCACGCGGTGGAACTTCACTGCCACTAGCTTGCCAGCAGGGGTCTCCCCCTGGTAGACGTCCGACTCCTTGCCGCGGCCGATGGGTGATGCTGCTATGCTCTTCAGGACCCCCCTCTTGACGAGGGTATTGAGCGCCAGGCAGTCGTAGCCCCTGGACGTCAGGATGTAGCCAGTGTAGCTGCCCACCCTCCTCTGCAGGAGCCCCAGCGAGTTGAGCTTCCTGGCTATGGCCAGCACTTCATCAGCCTCCAAGCCGGAGAGCCTGGCGACCTCCTCCACCGGCACGTACTCGAACTTGGACATACCCCTTTCCACGGCGCTCAGGACCCTGAAGTCCCGCGGCTCCAGCTGCTTCAGCGCGTCGAGGGTGCTCCTGAGCACCCCACCACCTTCTAGCTCCCGCGAGCCAGAGATCGGCGCGTAACAAGCTTTATAAAAAGTTCTACCGGTAGGCCCGCGGGATGTCCGAGGAGTGGGTCCCTAGGAGCCTAGCGGGCAGGTTGGTGAAGGAGGGCAGGGTGGCTAGCATAGCGCAACTCTTTGAGATGAACCTGCCGATCAGGGAGGTTGAGGTTGTGGACGCGCTGCTACCAGGGCTCAAGCATGAGATAATATCGATCAACGTCGTGCAGCGGCAGACGGACGCGGGCGAGGTGAGCCAGTTCCAGGCCGCCGTAGCGGTCGGCAACGAGGATGGGTACGTGGGCGTGGGGATGGGCAAGTCGAGGCAGATACGGCTGGCCATCGAGAAGGCGATCGCGAGGGCGAAGCTCAACATCGTCCCCGTGAGGAGAGGCTGCGGGAGCTGGCACTGCCTCTGCGGCGAAGCCCACAGCGTGCCGTTCAAGGTGCGGGGCAAGAGCGGGAGTGTGGAGGTGGTCCTCCTGCCGGCGCCGCGCGGCGTAGGCCTTGTGGCCCCAGAGGCCGCTAGGATAGTCCTGAGGCTAGCCGGTGTCCAGGACGTCTGGGTGAGGACGCGGGGTGAGACCCGCACTCACCACAACGTTGCCAAGGCCACGTACGAGGCGCTGAAGCGAACCTACGCTTTCAACGTGTGATGGGTATGGCGCTCCTTGCAGTAGTCAGGATCAGGGGGGTCCCGGACAGGCGACCTGACGAGCGCAAGACGTTGGAGCTCTTGCGGCTCCACAAGGTTAACCACTGCGTGCTGGTGCCGGACACGCCGAGCGTTAGGGGCATGCTCAGGAAGGTCGAGTACGTCGTCACCTACGGAGAGATCGATAGGGAGACCCTCGTCGAGCTGCTCAAGAAGCGCGGGAGGGTGGTTGGGAACAAGCCGCTGACCGAGGAGGTCCTAAAGGGGATGGGCTTCTCCAGCGTGGAGGAGCTGGCGAGCGCGCTGCTGGAGGGCAAGATCGAGCTGGGGAAGCTGCCAGGGTTGAAGCCAGTCTTTAGGTTGCATCCGCCCAGGGGGGGCTACAGGGGTAGCATCAAGAAGCACTTCAGGGAGGGCGGGGAGCTGGGCTACAGGGGGCCTGCGATAAACGAGTTGATCAAGCTGATGATGTAGCTTCCCCGCCGGCCATCTCCCCGAAGGAGGAGAGTATCGCCTGCCTGACCTCTTCGAAGTGCATCGGCAGATCAGTGGGCGAGAGGCCCCTTTCGAAGTACTCCGAGAAGCGCTCCTTGGCCCCCTCCCCCAGCAGGCTGGCGTAGCTCGCTATGTGCTCCCCGCGCAGGCGCTCCTCGGAGGGTACCACCTCCTCCCCCAGCGGGATCTTCAGCCCAGCGTCCACAGCACCTTTAGCGACGGCGAAGACCCTAGCGCCCTTGGTCGCCCGCCTGAGACCTATGTCCAGTATCGCCTCGCCCACCCCCGCTCTGAGGGCCTTGAGCCCCACCAACAAGCCCACCAAGTACGCTGAGGGCGTGTTCTTGGTGCCGCCTTTCCAACCGTACTTCCTGAGCTCTCCAGAGTGCGCCGAGACCAGCGTCACGTCCCCCTCGGGCTTGGCCCTCACCAGCTGAGCTATCACGTACCTGTTCGTGATCCTCACGACGAGCCTGGGCTTACCCGACAGCAGCAGCTTGCGGCGCTTGTAGTAGTTAGTGAGGCCCTCGCGGCGCCGCCGGAAGGGAACCTTGTACCTACCGCTTCTCGCCACCCCCCGCCACCTCGGGCCTCCTCAGGAGCCCGTGCTCCTCCAGGTACATCTTCAGGTGCCTGACGCTGGAGAACATCCCACCCTTCACGAGCCCCCTCAGCCTCCTGTAGTCGGCGGCGCTGATCACCCCCTTGAGCCTGAGGGTCTTCAGGAACCTCCTCTGCGCGCGCACACGCGCTATCCAGAGCCTCTTCTCATCCACCCTGGGCCCCTTGCGGCTGCCGGGGCCCCTGCGCCTGCCCCTCTTGCGCTGCTCCCGCACGATCCTCCACCTGCCCCTGCTCGGGGTCGAGGGCGGGGCTTCGTAGACGAGCCCCTCCTTAATCAAGCGCCTCACGTCCTCCCTGGTGATCGCGGTTTCCACCTTCTCGGTCGCCGAGGGGTCGATGCGCACCCTCGAAGTTCCTACCTTCAGTAGGTCTGCCGCGAGCCGCTTGACGAGCTTGCCGGCCGTGGTGCTCATCGAGCCCACCCGCCCAGCTCCCTTTAAAAGGCTTCATAGGTCAGTTGGCGACCCTCAGGCCCAGCTCCCTGGCCCTCCTGAGTATTTCATCCCTCTTCCTCGCCCCCACGGTGGAGGCTATCCTGACTATGTGCGTTCTGGGGTCTAGGCCCTCGAGCTGCGAGGGCGAGTGGACGAGGACCTCCTTCAGGCCAGAGGGGTGGAGCCCTCGCACCGCCCTCGGCCCCCTGTAACCCACCTTGACCCTGGGCGGAAAGCCCTTGCGCTCAAGGCGGATCTTGTTGTCCAGGCTGTGCCTGGGGCTACGCCAGGAGTCGTCCAGCCGCTTCAGAGCCCAAGCGTTCATCCTGACGAACTCTGGCCTCCTCCTGTTCATTTCGGCGCGCAGGCGCAGCAGCCTCTCCATCCCGGTCCCTCCGGCCCCAGCCATCGTCACCACCCGGCAGCGGCGGGGCAGCGCGGGCGCTGTAATAAAGCTTCTCTGGGTGACCCTCCGCCAGTGTGTGGCTTAACTCTTTCCAGCCAGAAGCCCCGCCGAACCGCCTAGTAGACGTAAGCTAGCAGTACCCCACCGATCCCCCTGGCTTCCGCCTCCCTGTCGCTCATGACACCCTGGGAAGTGGAGAGTATCAATATCCCCACGTCCCTGGCGGCGAGGTAGCGCTCCCTCCACTTCGCGAAGTCGCCCTTCTTAACGGGCACCCTCGGCTTTATGACACCGCAGTCGTTGATCCGGCCGATGAGGTAGACGCGTATCTTGCCCCCGCGCCCGTCCTCTATGTACTCGAAGTCCCCTACGTAGTTGTGTTGCTTCATCACGCTGAGGACCCTGAGCACGAGCTTCGAGCTGGGGTATATGATGCACTCGCGGGCGCCCCTCAACTCGTTGTTCTTGATTGTCACGAGGGCGTTTGCCAGGACGTCCACGACGACCATGCTGACCCCCTAGCTGTACTTCTTGAACCCGAGCTCCGGAGCTACCTCCCTGAAGCACCTCCTGCAGAGGTAGAGCCCGTACTTCCTGATGATCGCTTCGTGCGTCCCGCAGCGCCTGCACCTCATGGACCCCTTGCCGAACTTCCTCCTCCTCGGGGGCCTCAGCTTCGCCATCCTACACCACCTTCGCGCCCAGCACCTCCGTTATGAACTCTATCGCCTCCTCCCTGGTCACGAGGTGGCCCTTGCCGATACTCGACCTGCGCCTGCGCCTGCGGGCCACCCGGTAGCCCGGCCTCTCCAGGGCGACAATCACGTCCATGCCGAAGATCCCTATCGAGGGGTCATACTTCGTCCCGGGGATGTGGATGTGCTCCCTGATGCCGAAGGCGAAGTTGCCGTGCTCGTCGATACTGGACCTCCGGATCGTGTAGTCTACGGCCGCCAGCGCGCGCTTGAGGAACTCGTAGGCCTTCTCGCCCCTCAGCGTCACCATGCAGGCGATGTTCTCGCCGCGCTTGATGCCGAACTCCTTTATCGTTCTCTTAGCCTTCCTGAAAGCCGGCTTCTGGCCGGTCAACGTCTCCAGCACCTGCGCCGCCTTGAGCAAGCGGTCGCCTGATTCGCCTACCGCTATGTGGGCTATCACCTTCCCGATGTAGACCCTCCTCATCGGGTGGCCCACGTCCAAGTACGGCACTTGCGGCACAGCGAGCCCTCGCCACCCATCTTTTAAGTTTTACAGCGACGGCCGCCTGCCCAGCCTCTCCTCCCACTCCTTAACCTCCTCCTCCGATGGCAGCGAGATCGATGGTTTCTCCGCGCCGATCGCCATCACGTACTCGAGTATCGTCCTCGCGACCGACTGGCCGTCGAGGCTCCGAAGCGCCGTGACCGCCTTGGCGCGCTTGAAGACGACCTGGATCGACTCCACCCGCCCCACGAATCCCACGCTGTGCCCCCCGATGACGTAAGCGATGACCCCCTCCCTCATCGGGACGTGGTCCACCACGGTCTTCTCCTTGAGGTTGAAGACGATCGTGTCGAACGTCCTGAGCTCGGACAGCTTGCCCAGCTCGCCCCCCCTCTTCAGGAGGAGGGTCCTCCCGTCGTGGAACGTCAGCTGCAGGTCGCCGCGCCTAACTGTGACCTTCCTCTTGACTCTCAGCGGCTTGATCTCGGCCTCCCTCTCGTCTATCCTGTGAAGCATGTAGAACTTGGTCGGGTGGGGGACTACCCGGTAGTACTCCTCGGCGCCCTTGAGGTAGATCACGTCCATCAGGCCCACCGGGAACTTGTAGTCGGTCACGACCCTCCAGTCTACGTAGACCTTCCTCTCGGCGATGATCCTGCGTGCCTCGCGGAGCGTGTACGCGTACTTCAGCGCGTCGCGCAGCACGACCGCTACGGGGATCGAGAAGGCGGCCGGGTGCGGCCCCGGCGAGGGCCTCACGGCCCACGCGAAGCCCTTCCTCGTTATTGGCCACCAGGGCGGTGCCATGCTGCGCCTGAGGTGGCCGAGAGAGCCGATCCCGCCCTTCGTCACTGCCCGCCCACCCCTCCCCCCGTGGCCTCGATCTTAACGCCCGCTTTCCTCCTTTCGATGATCCTCTTCCTCAACTCGTCCGAGAGGTCCAGCTTCGTTATGACGACCTTCGAGGGGTGGATGGGTATGTGTACCTCTCTCCCGTCGGATCTGACCCTCGTAACACCCTCGACGTAGATCCTACCCTTCTTCACGTCCACCTTGACCACCCTGCCCTCGTGGCCCTTGAAGCTGCCGCGCACAATGAGCACAGTGTCGTTGGTTCTCACCCTGAGGCGCTTCACGCCCAGCTCGCGCCTCAGCTCGTCGGAGAGTGGTGCAACCAGCTGCTTGGATTTGACGTGGAGCGGCGCCCGGTACACCTGCCTCTTCCTGACCTTGCGCGGCTGGCTCGTCACCGCTCTGTCGTACCTGCCCACGCCCGCTGCCGCTGCCAGCTGCCCTTAAAAACCTGCCCCCAGCGGTTCCCGCTACTCGCTAGATCCGGCCTCGGATCCTCCGCCTGGTGCTGAGGCAGTGGCCGCCGCAGCAGCCTTCTCGCGCTCTATCTGCTTCTTGGTCTCCTCAACGATCTTGCGCCAGTCTATGTACCTCTTGATCAGGGCCTGGAGATGCTGCTTTAGTAGCTCCGTCGCCCGCTCCTTCCCCAACCTCGCAACGTTCCAGGTCACGAAGGGCGAGTAGAAGGTGGCCTTCGTGATCTTAGGCTTGTCGTCCTCCAGGGTGAACTGGATGAAGCCGAGCTCCCTCAGGTAGCACGTGTCATTGGGGCACAGAATGTCGAGCTCCCTGTTCTCCTTCTTGATGTAGAGCACCTTGTACTCGGAGGGGTCCCTGATGATCCTCCCGCAGACACACTGAATGTACTCTCCCTCCCCCAACGCTACCCCCTCGCTGGGGCCCCCAGCGACCCCAGATAATTAAGCTCTTCGGTTGGAGCTCAGCACTCGAAGGACCACATCACGAGTCAGTCGCGAGCTGCCTCATCCCCCGCTCCGCTCAGGGTGTGGGAGCCATAAATACTTGCGTCCCGCGGCCCGGCGCCTCATTTTTAAAGCGCGAGTGCAAGGGTGGCGGCAGAGGAGGGATGGTGGTGCGCAGGGAGAAGAAGTCGAAGTACCACCGCGGGTCGAGGACGTGCGGCTGGGGGAGGGTCGCGCAGCACAGGAGGAGCGGCAGGAAGGGCGGGAGGGGGAGGGTCGGCTACCACAAGCACAAGTGGAGTTGGGTCATGGCCTACGCCAGGGACTGGTACGGCAAGCACGGCTTCACGCGGCACCCGTCGCTGGTGGCTGAAGCGAGAGTAGTGAACGTCGGTGAGCTCGACGAGCGGGCGGACGAGCTCGTGAGGGCCGGCCTAGCTCAAGTGGAGGGCGATGTAGTGAGGGTGGACATCACACAGCTCGGCTACAACAAGCTGGGGGGCCGCGGCCAGGTGACCAGGAAGCTGGTCGTGATCGGTCTTGAGGCTACCGAGGGCGCTGTGCGCAAGCTCCAGGCCGCTGGCGGGGCCTTCATCCGCAAGGGTGAAGCTTCTTGAGCGCGCTCGACGCCCTCTTCAAGCTCCTCCCCGAGGTGCCGAAGCCGCCCCGTAAGCTCAGGTTAAGGGAGAGGTTCTTCTGGACAGCCCTCATCCTCCTCATCTACCTGGCGCTCGGCCAAGTCCCACTCTACGGCGTCAGGTGGACCGAGCAGGGGTACCAGCCGATGCTGCTCCTGCAGGTGATAATGGCCTCGAGGCGCGGCACGCTGCTCGAGCTGGGCATCGGCCCCCTCGTGACGGCGGGGATTGTGTGGCAGCTCCTCGTTGGGAGCGGGATCATCGAGCTGGATCTGACGACGAGGGAGGGCAGGAGGGTCTTCTCGGGGGTCCAGAGGCTCTTGACGCTGCTCTTCGGGCTCGCGGAGGCGCTCGCCTACATATGGGGTGGGGTCTACGGACAGCTGTCACCGCTGTCTCAGCTGCTCGTCCTGGGCCAGCTGATGGGGGTGACTGTGCTTGTCCTGCTGATGGACGACATGATGGAGAAGGGGTGGGGTATCGGCAGCGCAGTCAGCCTGTTCATCCTGGTCGGCGTAGCCCAGCAGGTCTTCTGGGAGCTCTTCTCCCCCGTGGGCCCCGTTGGTGACCACCTCTACGTGGGGGTTATTCCGTCGCTCGCCTATGCGGCCCTCACTTACGCAGCAACTGGCAACAGCACGCTCCTCCGCGAGGTCGTGCTGCGGCGCTCGCGCTACCCTGACCTCGTGGGCCTCATCTCCATGGCGGTGTTCATCGTGCTGCTCACGTACCTAGAGAGCATGAGGATCGAGGTTCCAATCTCGGCCCCGCGGTACGGCGGAGTAAGGGCCCGCATACCGCTGAAGTTCCTTTACGTCTCGAACCTGCCCATAATCCTGCTCTCGGCCCTTGTGGCGAATCTCCAGATCGTAGGGAGAGCCGTGTGGACCCGCTTCAACGCGGACAACTCGAATCCCTGGCTGAACTGGTTCGTCATGTACAACGCCACCACGATGGAGCCGCTCAAGCAGTCGCTGATGTACTACTTGACCGCTCCCAGGAGCCTCTTCGCACTGGCCCAGGACCCGGTCCACGTGGTGGTATACGCGGCCTTCGTCATCGGGCTTTCCACGATCTTCGCCATAATCTGGGTGGCCGCTACGGGACTGGACCCGCGCGGGCAGGCTGAGCAGCTGGTGAAAGCGGGGCTCCAGATCCCCGGCTTCAGGTCCTCCACGAAGATCCTCGAGCAGGTGCTGAGGCCCTACGTCTGGGCCCTAACGGTGGTGAGCGGCGCGCTCGTGGGCGCCATCGCCGTGGTGAGCGACCTACTCGGGACGCTCGGCAGCGGGATAGGACTGCTGCTGGCGGTGGGCATAGCGCTGCAGTACCAGCAACTGCTGGCAAGGGAGCAGCTGCTCGAGATGCACCCTGCGATAAGCAGAGCGCTCGGCCTACGCTAGCGGCGAGAAAACTGTTTTTAATACTTCTTGCTGGAAGGGCCGCAGTATGCCGCGGCGGTCCACCGCTCAGGTGGTGGAGAGGAAAAGCAAGGTGCTCGAGTTCCTCAAGATGCACGGCGAAACCCCCACTTCGACGCTCGTTAGGGAGCTGGGCCTCACGCACTCCCAGGCCTTCTACGTGTTGCGACTCCTCCTGAAGGAGGGCAAGGTCAGGGAGATAAAGAGGGGGAAGGTGGCGTACTGGGTCGCGGTCGAGTAGCGAACTTCTTAAAGCATTGCGCCCGTAGCCCAAACGGGTGAAGGGTGTGGGGGGTAGGCAGAGAACGTCCATCTTCTATGATGTAGAGGAGAAGAGCGAGTCAGGCGCCCGCAAGGAGAAGGGCAAGGAGAAGGAGAAGCAGAAGAAGTAGGCTTGGAGCGCGTGGGCTCGGAGCAGCGGCCCGAGGAGAGCGTGGCGAGGCGGCCTCCCCCGAAGCCCAGCGTGAAGCGGAGAGTGGTGATCCCGTCGAACATCTTCGTGGGAGAGGATCAGCGGCTCGCGACCCTAAGGCTGGGGCTGATAGCGCGGTACCTATCGATATTCAGGGTCGAGGAGGTCTTGGTCTACGGCGAGGACGGAGAGCTAACGGTCAAGACGCTCCGGTATGCCGAAACCCCGCAGTACCTGCGGCGCAAGGTGATCCCCCTTGACAGGGCGCTGAAGTACTGCGGGGTGATCCCACCGCTCCAGAGCCCGCACCACCCCCCGTCCCTCAGGGGGCGCGGCTTCGTTTGCGAGTACAGGGAGGGGGTCGTCTTGAGAGCTCTCAAAGACTCTGTGCTGGTCGACGTCGGACTGGGCAGGCCGATCCTGGCGAGGGGCGTTGCGCGACCGCGCGAGAGGGTCACCGTGCTGCTGGAGGGCGAGCCGCGCGTCGTGGACAGGAGCGAAGTGCCCTACTACTGGGGCTATGCGGTCTTGACGGCACCCGACCTGCGGGGCGCAGTGAGGGCATGCGAGGGCTTTCTGCGCGTAGCGACCTCGAGGATAGGCGAGCCCATCGGGCGAGTGGCCGAGAGAATCGCCGAGGACGCGAGGAGGGTCGGTAAGGTCGCGGTGTTCTTCGGGGAGAGGGAGCGGGGCGTCATCGACAGGGCGCTGGAGGAGGGGCTTGAACCCAGGGAAGCTTTCCACTACGTGGTGAACTTGGTGCCGAACCAGGGCACGTTCACGATCAGGACGGAGGAGGCAATACCGATAGCGCTCTCGATCCTCGAGCTCCTGATCGACTGAGCCCAAAGCTTAAAAGAGCTCCCACCGCGCAGGGGGTCGCCAGGAGGGTGCAGGGCGATGGTGAAGGATCACAGGCCGCGCCGCGGCAGCATGGCGTACTACCCGCGGAAGAGGGCCCGCAGCATAGTTGCTCGCGTTAGAACGTGGGTGGACGTCGGGAGGCCGCAGCTCCTGGGCTTCGCCGGCTACAAGGTGGGCACTCTCCATGTAGTGAGGCTAGAGGACAACCCGAACAGCCCGCTCTACGGGCAGGAGGTCTCCAAGGTGGCCACCGTCATAGAGGTGCCCCCGCTCCTGGTACTAGCGGTCAGGGCCTACGAGAGGACGCCCTACGGCCTGAAGAGCATCGCGGAGGTGTGGGCTTCCGAGCTGCCGAAGGATCTGGAGCGCGTATTCACCCCGCCCAAGGAGAGCACTCGCCAGGAGCAGGAGAGGAAGCTGAGCGAGGTCAGGGATAGGATCTCCGAGGTCAGGGTGATCGTCGCCACGCAGCCTAGGAAGGCCGGTGTGGGCAAGAAGAAGCCGGAGGTGTTCGAAGTCAAGGTGGGGGGCTCGCCGCAGGAGGCGCTGAGCTATGCGCTCGGTGTGCTGGGCAAGGAGGTCAGCGTGACCGAGGTCTTCGAGGTGGGGCAGTACGTCGACGTCATCTCCGTCACTAAGGGCAAGGGCTTCAGCGGCGTAGTGAAGCGGTTTGGGGTGAAGATCCTGCCGCGCTGGCACAAGCACAGGAAGGGCCACCGGAGGATCGGCAGCGTGGGCCCACAGGCGCCGGCCATCATGTTCACTACGCCCTTCGCCGGCCAGCTGGGCTTCCACCAGAGGACGGAGTACAACAAGAGGATACTCAAGATAGCCGACGTCCAGGCTGAGAACATCAACCCGCCCGGTGGCTGGCCGCACTACGGTTTGGTCAGGAGCACTTACGTGATCGTGGAGGGCACTGTACCGGGCCCGGTGAAGAGGCTCGTCAAGCTGAGGTTCCCAGTGAGGCCGAGGAGGGAGAAGAGGGAGGCACCCAAGCTAGTGTTCATCAGCACGCAGGGCGCCGGCGGGTGATGGGGATGGGGAGGGTCGTGAGCGTCTTCGACCTCGAGGGCAAGGCGGTGGGCAGCGTAGAGCTGCCGGCGATCTTCGAGGCTCCTGTCAGGCCCGACCTGATCAGGAGGGCGGTCCTGGCCCTCCTCACCTCTAGGCTCCAGCCCAAGGGGACGGATCCCCTCGCAGGCCTGAGGACGACTGCTGAGAGCTGGGGGGTCGGCCACGGCATCGCCAGGGTGCCGAGGGTCAAAGGCAGCTCTCGCGCTGCACGTGTGCCCCAGGCTGTTAAGGGCAGGAGGGCCCACCCGCCCCGCGTTGAGAAGAAGATCAGGGAGAACATCAACGAGAAGGAGAAGCGGCTGGCCACGGTCTCGGCCCTCGCCGCCACTGCTCTCCGGGAGCTGGTGCGCGCGAGGGGCCACCGCGTGGAGGGGGTCAAGGAGGTGCCGGTGGTGGTGGTTGACGAGTTCCAGGGGCTGGGGAGCGCGAGGGAGGTCAGGAGGGTGTTCAAAGCCCTCGGTCTGTGGGCTGACGTGGAGAGGGCGATGGAGGGGACGAGGGTCAGGGCTGGCAGGGGCAAGATGAGGGGCAGGCGCTACAAGGTGCCCAAGAGCGTGCTGGTGGTCGTCGCTGAGGACGGGGGCATCGTGCGGGCGGCGCGCAACTTGCCGGGCGTGGATGTTGCGACCGCGCGCACCCTGAACGTGCTGCACCTCGCGCCGGGGGGTTGCCCCGGGCGCCTGACCGTCTACACAGTGTCGGCGCTCAGCCAGCTGGCCGAGAGGTTCCGCGGGGTGGTGGTATGGAACCCGCTAGCATTGTGATCAGGGTCCACGTGACGGAGAAGGCCCTTCTAATGGCGGAGAAGAACAACGTCCTCACCCTGATAGTCCAGAGGGGCGCTAACAAGTCGCAGATAAAGGAGGCGGTAGAGAGGCTGTACGGGGTCAAGGTCGAGAAGGTGAACACGCTGATAACGCCGACGGGGGAGAAGAAGGCTTATGTGAAGCTCGCTAAGGGGTACAGCGCGGTGGACGTGCTGAGCAGGTTGGGCGTGCTGTAGGGGTGGCGGTCGATGGGCAAAAGGCTCCTGGTGCAGCGGAGGGGGAGGGGGAGCAGCACCTTCAGGAACCCAGGGTGGAAGCACGAGGCGCCAGCCAGGTACAGGCCCCTCAACTTGGAGGAGCTCTACGCTAAGACCATTGCCGGTACCGTGGTGGAGCTGTTCCACGACCCGGGGAGGGGCTGCCCCCTCGCGCGCGTAAAGTTCGAGGATGGGGTGGAGATGGTGACCGTAGCCCCCGAAGGCCTGGCCGTCGGGCAGAAGGTCTACTACGGGGCGGGCGCCCCCATCAGCGTCGGCAACGTGCTCCCCCTCGGCAAGATACCGGAGGGGACGCTGGTCTGCAACGTTGAGGGCCGGCCTGGCGACGGCGGCAAGTTCGCGAGGGCCTCCGGCACCTACGCGGTGGTGCTCGCCCACAGGGATGGGAAGACGCTGCTCCAGCTCCCATCGAGGAAGGTCAAGGAGGTAAGCTCGCACTGCAGGGCGACCATCGGGATTGTGGCGGGGGGAGGGAGGGTTGAGAAGCCGATGCTTAAGGCCGGCAAAATGTACCACCTGTCTAAGGCCAAGTCGTTTAAGTATCCCACTGTCAGGGGCAAGGCGATGGGCGCCTACGCTCACCCGGCTGGCGGCGGGCACCACCCGAAGGGCCTCACTCCGGTGCCGCGTACCGCGCCACCGGGCCAGAAGGTGGGCCACATAGCCCCGAGGAGGACCGGGAGGAAGCGCGGCGGCACGCAGCAGAAGTGACCCCCTGGCTACTGAGCATCGGCCTGCCCAGCGAAGCTTTTTAACCTCTCTTCGCAGGAGCGCCACGGGTCGGGATGGGCGAGGAGGCCCTTGGCAGCAGGGTCTTCATGTACAGGGGGTACACCCTCGAGCAGCTGCTGGCGATGCCGCTCGACAAGCTGGCGGAGGTCCTCCCTGCTAGGCAGAGGAGGACGCTGCGCAGGGGGTTGAAGCCCGAGCACAGGAAGCTACTGGAGAAGGTGAGGAGGGCGAGGCGGGCCATGGCGGAGGGGGAGAAGAAGCAGCCGATCATAAGGACGCACCTTCGCGACATGATCATACTGCCTGAGATGGTGGGGCTGACGATCCACGTGCACAACGGCAAGGAGTACGTTCCGGTGGAGATAAGGCCCGAGATGATAGGGCACTACCTGGGCGAGTTCGCGCCCACGTGCAAGAAGGTCGAGCACGGAGAGCCCGGCCTCAAGGCGACGCGCTCGTCGATGTTCCTGCCGCTGAAGTAGCAGACGGGGCCTCTGGCGGGCGGTGGGTATGTCTGAATCGAGGGTGAAGACGTTCCAGTTCCTGATCGAGGGTGGGAAGGCGTCCGCGGGCCCACCGATAGGCCCCGCGCTAGGGCCCCTAGGCATCAACGTCCTCGAGGTGGTGAACAGGGTGAACGAGCTCACCAAGGACTTCGCCGGGATGAGGGTACCCGTGAAGGTCACCGTGGACACGGAGAGAAAGACGTTCGAGGTGGAGGTGGGCACTCCGACCACCGCCGCGCTGATAATCAGGGAGCTAAAGGCGGAGAAGGGTTCGGGCAAGGCGGGGCAGGAGTTTGTGGGCAGCATACCGTTCGAAGCTGTCGTCAGGATAGCTAGGGTGAAGATGAGTGACATCGGGGCCCGAACGCTAAAGGCGGCAGTTAAGTGCGTCATAGGGACGTGCCAGAGCATGGGCGTGAAAATCGACGGTAAGACGCCGAAAGAGGTGTTAAGAGATGTAGAGAGTGGGGCTTACGACCACATAATCAGCAAGTACGAAGCCGGTGGGGTATGATGAGCGTGAGGGTGGACAGGCTGCTCAAGGCGGTTGCCGAGGCGAAAGCCAGAGCGAAGCCCCGTAGGTTCATTCAGAGCTACGAGCTGATAGTAAAGCTGAGGGACGTGGACGTCAAGCAGGCCGAGAACAGGTTCGTCGAGCTGGTGCAGCTGCCGCACCCTCCGTCCAACAAGCTCTCGAAGGTCGCAGTCATAGCGGAGGGCGACCTGCTGATCAAAGCTAGGGAGGCTGGCGCGGACGCTGTGCTCTCGAGGGCTGATATTGAGAGGATCGCTGCGAACAAGAAGGAGGCCAAGAAACTCGTCAGGGAGTACGACGTGTTCCTGGCCCAGGCCGACCTGATGCCAGTCGTGGGGAGGCTGCTGGGCAGGTTCATGGGCCCCCGCGCCAAGATGCCCCAGCCTGTCCCCCCCGGCGCGGACATCGCGGCGCTCGTGAAGAGGGCCAAGAGCTCCGTCCGGGTGAAGCTGAGGGACCAGCCGCAGGTGATGTGTCGCATCGGTAGCGAGCTCCAGGAGCCGAAGGAGGTCGCAGAGAACGCAGCGGCGGTGCTGGGCTTCCTGCTAAGCCGCTTCAAGCCGTACAACCTGGAGAAGGTTTATGTCAAGCTCACGATGGGACCCCCCGTCAGGGTGGAAGCGCTGTGAGCCTGGCCGCCGCTTACGCGAGGACGAGGCCCCACCACCCGCGGAAGGTCGCCAAGCTGAGCGAGTACATCGATTTGGCTACTAAGCACAAGCACATGATACTAGTGGACATCTCCGGCATACCGGCGCCGGCGCTCCACGAGATTCGGAGCAAGCTCAGGAAGCGGGGCGCCGCGCTCAAGGTCGTGAAGAACAAGCTGTTCCTCAAGGCCGTGGAGAAGGGTAGGAGGGAGGCGGCTCAAGCGCTGACCTCGAAGCTCACCGGACAGAACGCAGTGATCTTCACGGACGAGAACCCGTTCAGCCTCGCCCTCTCGATCGCGAGCGAGTACAAGATGACTAGGAAGGCAAAGCCGGGCGACGTCGCAACCAGCGACATCGTGATCCCAGCCGGCAACACGGGGATCCCCCCAGGCCCTTCGATGAGCTTGTTCAGCAAGTTGAAGGTGCCCATCCGAGTGATGGAGGGGGCCATCTGGGTTGCCACGGACACCGTGGTCGCGAGGAAGGGGGAGGTGGTCTCTCCCGAGCTCGCTGAGCTGCTGACGAAGCTGAACATCAAGCCGATCGAGATAACGCTGCCCATCAAGGCTTTCGTCATCAACGGGAGAGTAGTCGAGGTGGGCGAGGTCGACTACCAGCCGGAGCACTACGCCAAGCTTCTGAGCGAGGCTCAGGCCAGCGCCGTCAACCTGGCCATCAACGCCCGCCTGCCGCTCCCGGAGGTGTTGCACCTGATGGTGGTCCAGGGAGTCCTCGAGGCCACAAACCTTGCTACAGCGCTGGTGCTGCCCATCCCGAGCGTGATCGAGAGGTGCATTGCTAGAGCTCACGCGGAGGCTCACGCGCTCCTCAACTTCGTCAGGCAGAAGAGCCCCGGCTTCTAGGGGGCACCGGCCCAGCCAGCAAAGTATTTAGCGATTGCTGGCTAGCCGCAGCCGTGGGTAGGGAAGAGCTCCTGAGGCTGGGGTTCTTTGAGGAGCACGGCTTCTACCTAAAGAAGTGCAAGGTGTGCGGGAGCGACTTCTGGACGCTGGACCCGGACCGCGAGGTGTGCGGCGACCAGCCGTGCGTGGACTATGAGTTCGTAGGAGAGGGCGCTGGTGCGAGAATGGAGAAGCCGAGTGAGGTCAGGGAGGCGTTCATGTCCTTCTTCGAGAGGGAGGGCCACGCCAGGGTGAAGCGCTACCCGGTCGTAGCCAGGTGGCGCGAGGACGTGTACCTCGTTGGGGCCTCGATTTACGACTTCCAGCCCTGGGTCACGGAGGGCATCGTGGACCCGCCGGCAAACCCCCTGGTGATATCCCAGCCCAGCATCCGCCTCACCGACCTGGAGAGCGTGGGTAGGAGCGGGAGGCACCTAACGGGCTTCGAGATGATGGCCCACCACGCGTTCAACATAAGGGACAAGTACGTGTACTGGGCCAACGAAACGGTCGAGTTCGCGTACAGGGTTCTGACCGAGGTCTACAGGGTGCCCCCCGAGCAGATAACGTTCAAGTTCGATTGGTGGAGCGGCGGCGGGAACGCTGGCGAGGACTACGAGGTGCTCGTCAAGGGCTTGGAGGTGGCGACGCTCGTCTTCATGCACTACAAGGTCGTCGGGGATGAGGTCATACCGATGCAGAACAGGATAGTGGACACGGGGTACGGCCTGGAGAGGCTGCTGTGGCTCATCAAGGGCTCCCCCACGATCTACGACGCTACCTTCCCCGGGGTCGTGGAGTGGCTGAGGAGGGAGGCGGGGGTCGAGCCACTAGACAGGGAGCTGGCGCTGGCCGTCGCCCGTAAATCGGGGAAGTTGGACTTCAAGAGGCCGGCTGAGGCTCAGAGGACGCTGGAGCAGGTCGCGAAGAGCCTAGGTGTGGAGGTGGCTGAGCTGCAGCGCGTGCTCAGCCCGTACCACGACGTTTACGCCCTGGCGGACCACACCAGGACGCTTATGTGGATGATAGGCGACGGCGTGGTCCCCTCCAACGTGGGGGCCGGCTACCTCGCCAGGCTGCTCATACGCAGGGCTCTCAGGCACCTCTGGAGGCTGAACCTGGCCAAGCCGCTCTCCGAGATCGTAGCCGCCCAGATCGAGCTCTGGAAGAGCGACTTCCCCGACTACGTGGAGGTCAGGGATGAGATCCTAGACATCGTGGACTTTGAGGAGAGGAGGTTCCGGGAGACCATACAGCAGGGCAAGCGCGCGCTGAGGAGGTTGGCGGACGAGCTGAGGGCCAAGGGCCGGGCCGAGCTCCCCGTGGAGAAGCTCGTCGAGCTCTACGACTCGCACGGCCTGCCCCCCGAGCTCGTCGCGGAGGAGATGGCGAAGATGGGGGTCTCCGTGAGCGTGCCCCTCGACTTCTACCTCACGCTCGTCTCAAAGCACCAGGAGGCAAGGAGGGCTGAGGAGCGGGTCGAGGAGGGGCTAGCGAGGCTGGCGGAGGGGGTTGAGCCCACCGAGAGGCTCTACTACAGGGATCCCCGGCTCCTCGAGTTCGAGGCTAAGGTCATCAGGTCTGAGGGGGCCCACGTGGTCCTCGACAGGACGGCCTTCTACCCAGAGGGGGGCGGGCAGCCCTACGACACGGGCGTGCTCGTGTGGGACGGGGGTGAGTGCCGCGTCACTAAGGTGATCGACGTCGGCGGGGTGGTAGTCCACACTTGCGAGGGTCCCACGCCGCCGGCAGGCGCCACCGTCAGGGGCGTTGTGGACGCTGAGAGGAGGCTCGCGCTGATGAGGAACCACACCGCGACCCACATCCTGCTCGGCGCCGCTAGGAGGGTGCTGGGGAGGCACGTGTGGCAGGCTGGCGCGCAGAAGGGGGTCGAGTACAGCAGGCTCGACATTACCCACCACAAGAGGATCACCCCCGAGGAGGTCGCAGAGATCGAGAGGCTCGCCAACAGGGTCGTGATGGAGGACAGGCCGGTGAGGGTGTTCTTCGAGGACAGGTCGAAGGCCGAGATGAGGTACGGCTTCGGGCTGTACCAGGGCGGCGTGCTGCCAAGCGCAGTACTGAGGATCGTCGAGATCGAGGGGTGGGACGCAGAAGCGTGCGGGGGGCTGCACTGCGCAAGGACGGGGGAGGTCGGACCGATCAAGATAGTGAGAGTCGAGAGGATCCAGGACGGCGTCTCCCGCCTAGTGTTCAAGGTTGGCGAGGCCGCCGTGAGGTACTTCCAGGACGTCGAGAGGCGCCTGATCGAGGTAGCAGAGCTGCTGGGCTCGGACGTCGAGAGGGTCGTGGCGAGCGCCGAGGCGGTCGTCAGGGAGAGGGATAGGGTGGCTAAGGAGCTGAGAGAGCTGCGCGACAGGGCGCTCGACCTCGAGGCTGCAAAGCTGGCCGCCCAGGCTGAAGAGGTGGCGGGAGTGAAGCTGGTCGCAGCGCTGGTCGAGGGGGGCGGGGTGAAGGAGCTGGCGCTCAAGGTCTCCAGGGCGCTCGGCGAGGGCATTGTGGGGTTAGTCAGCAGGGATGGGGAGTACACCGTGAAGGTGAGTGAGGAGCTAGTCAAGGCCGGCCTAAGCGCGAGGAAGATCAACGAGAGCCTCCTAAGCAGGGTCAAGGGGAAGGGCGGCGGAGCTCCCGACCTGGTGGCGGGGAGGGTTGAGGACCCGCAGGCCTTCCTGAAGGCTCTCAGGGATGCCGTACTCGAAGCCAGAAGCGGTTAAGCTCCAGCCCTCTGAGCGCCTCGTGGAGGCGGCGGCCGACTTCCTATTCATGCTGGAAAGGGGCTACGGGAGGAAGGCGGCGCTAGACCTCGTCGCCTCGCGGTGGGCGCTCAGCAAGATCGAGAGGCTGGCGCTCTACCGCGGGATCTTCGACTCCAAGACGGCGAGGGCGCGGATGTCCAAGATCTCGCCCTGCCCCGCGAACTTAGCTGTGGACGGGTTCAACGTGCTGTCAACCGTGCAGTCGGCGATGCTCGGCGATAGCTTGATCCTAGCCACTGACGGGTTCGTGAGGGACCTCTCCGCCACGCTCAGGAAGGTGAGGGTCACGCCGCTGCTGGTAGCGGCGCTGACGGTGACCCTCGAGTACATCTCAGACCTCGAGCTGTCGGAGGTCGTCGTGGTGTTCGATTCGCAGGTGAGCAGAAGCGGCGAGCTGGCGAAGCTCACTCGCGAGATGATGGAGAGGCTGGGCATCAGGGGCACCTCCGTGGCGAGCGAGAGGGCCGACAGCCTCCTCGCCTCGCTCGGCTCGTCCTTCACTTTGGCCACTAGCGACTCGGTGCTACTGGATCGCGTCCGATCAGTGTTTGACCTAGGGGGCCTGATCGGCGGGATCGTAGCCGGGGAAAACGTAATTAATCTAAAGGCCCTCGCGGAGAGGAGGGTGAGGGAGCTTGCGGGCGGCATCCCCGAGAGAGTTGGAGCGCATGATGAGGAGGCTCGGCATGAAGGTGAGCCGGCTCGAGTGCGAGCGCGTCATCTTCGTCCTGCAGGACAAGGAGGTGGTGATCGAGGAGCCCACGGTGATGCTGATTGAGGTGCAGGGCGAGAGAGTGTACCAAGTCATGGGGCGCGAAGTGGAGAGGCCCCGTGAGGAGCTGGTCAGCTTAGAAGTGAGCGAGGAGGACGTGAAGCTGGTCGCCGAGCAGGCTGGGGTCACGCTCGAGGAGGCCCGCAGAGCCCTCGAGGAGACGGGCGGCGACCTAGCGCAAGCGATCATCCTGCTCCAGGCCAGGAAGGGTGGCGGCGGTGCTTAACAGGCTTCGTGCCAGCGCCGAGAGGCTGCTGGATTACGTCGACGCCTCCAGGCTGCCGCTAAGGCCGAATGCCGTGACGCTGATGTCCCTGGCGATATCGGCGCTCGTGCCCGTGGCGTCGGCCAGCAGCCTACCGATGCTGGCGGCGCTGCTTGTTCTGGCCTCAGCCGTGCTGGACGCGGTGGACGGCCACATAGCCAGGAGGAGGGGGCTGCAGAGCGCCTTCGGCGCGTTCCTCGACTCGACGACGGACAGGGTCTGCGACGCTATACACACGTACGCCCTAGCCCTCGCGGGAATCATCGAAGCGGACGTCGCTTACGCCCTGGCCATATCGGAGCAGCTGGTGAGCTACGCCAGGGCCAGGGCGGAGGGCCTGGGGGCGGACCTGAGCGGCATCGGGCTGATGGAGCGGGGGGAGAGGGTTGCGGCGAAGGTGCTCGCCCTCGCTGCGGCGTCGTGGAGCAGGGCGGTCGCGAGGACCATCGTCCTGGCCACGCTGCTCCTATCGCTGCTCACGGTCGTCCAGAGGGTGGTGGCAGCCAGGAGGCTCCTGAGGGGTGGTCGACCGTGATCCTCATCGACGGCTCCTACGGCGAGGGGGGCGGACAGCTCCTGCGCTACACCGTGGCGCTGGCGGCGCTGCTGGGCAAGGAAGTCAAGGTGGTCAACATAAGGGCGAAGAGGTCCCCGCCGGGGCTGAGGCCCCAGCACTTGGCAGCCGTGAGGACGATCGCTCAGCTGGTGGGAGCCGAGGTCGAGGGCCTCTCGGTGGGCTCGATGGAGATAACGGTTAGACCCGGGGGGAGGCCCAGGGGGGGCTCGCTGGAGGTGGACATAGGGACCGCGGGCAGCATCTCGCTCCTCCTGCAGGCGACGCTGCCCATCCTGGTAGCGGCCGACGGCGAGGTGCGCTTGCGCGTCAAGGGGGGCACGGACGTCAGCTGGTCGCCACCCATACAGTACTTCCAGCACGTCCTGCTGCCGCTCCTGCGGATGTTTGGCGTTAGGGTGGAGGTGAGGTTGCTGCGCCGCGGCTTCTACCCGAGGGGCGGGGGGCTCGTAGAGGTTGTCGCGTCCCCCTCCTACCCCCTGAAGCCCGTGGATCTAAGGGACCCCGGGGAGCTCAGGGAGATCAGGGGTGTCTCCTACGCGGCGAACCTCCCGAGGCACGTCGCGGAGAGGCAGGCGGCGGCGGCGAGGGAGGTCATAGAGTCGGAGGGCTTCAGGGCCTACTTGACGGAAATAGCCCTCGACACGGAGACCCCGGCGCTCGGGCCCGGCAGCGGCATCGTGCTCTGGGCAGTGTACGAGAACGGCCTCGTCGGGGCAGACGCCCTGGGCGAGAAGGGGAAGAGGGCCGAGCTGGTGGGGCGGGAGGCGGCCCAGAAGCTCGTCCGCACCCTCAAAAGAGGGGTTCCAGTCGATGCGCACGCCCTCGACAACCTAGTGATATACATGTCGCTCGCGGGAGGCAAGTCGGTCGCCGTGTCCGACGAGCTGACTAGCCACGCCGAGACGGCTGTGTGGCTCTGCGGGCGTCTCACGGGGGCTCGCTTCGAGGTGGAGAAGGTGCCGGCGGGCGTAAAGGTCGAGGCTTCGGGCATCGGGTTTGTACCCAGGGGCTAGAGCCGGCCCCCGCTGCTAGCCCTCCTCGCCCTCCTCCTCGACCTCGGCCGTGAAGTAGTACTCTCCAATGGACTTCAGGTACCGGTCGAGCCTCGAGCCCTCCTTGTTCACCCTCGGGCGCAGCGTGTCGGGGTCCCTCCTGAAAGTCACGCCCAGCTCCGCGAGGAGCCTGTTGAAGCCCTGGCGGAGGCCTAGGGGGGTTGACGCCTCGCCCCTGACTCCCGGCTCGCCGCTGAACACGATGACCGAGTCCGCGATCAGGTCCTGCGCCATCAGGTCGTGCTCGACGACTATCGTAGCTGCCCCCCTCTCCTTGGTGAGCTTCCTCACGACGCGCGTGACTGCGTAGCGCTGCTCCACGTCGAGGTAGGCCATCGGCTCATCCAGTAGGTAGACGTCCGCCTCCCTACCCAGCGCGGCAGCGACGGCGACGCGCTGCAGCTCGCCGCCGCTCAGCTCGCTCACTTCGCGCTCCATCAGCTTGTGGAGCCCAAGCGGCTGTATGAGCTCGCTCCACGTGATGCTCGAGCTAGTGTCAACCCCCGCCCTCGCGAGCACCTCGCGCACCGTGCCCTCCATGCCCTCGCGCCCGATGATCTGAGGCTTGTAGCTCAGCCTAACGCCGGGCCTCACCTCCACGGAGCCGCTGTCGGGAGTCAGCTCGCCCACGAGCATTCTTACGAACGTCGTCTTCCCGATCCCGTTCGGGCCTAGCACTCCGATGACCTCGCCGGCGTACACCTCCCCCGGTTCCACCGAGAGCCTGAAGCCGTCCAGCGACTTCTCCAGTGCGCTCCATCGGGCGACAACCCTCTCGGGTAGCTTCGCCCGCTCGGGCGGTTTCACGTTGAACTTTATCTCGTACTCCCTGAACCTCACGTTCTCCTCCTTCAGCATGCCCCTCAGGAAGGCGTTGATCCCGACCCGCACCCCGCGGGGCAGGCTGACGATCCCAAAGGCGCCGGGCTCGCCGTAGAGGACGTGGACGTAATCGCACATGTAGTCCAGTATCGCCAGGTCGTGCTCGACCACAACCACGTACTTGCCCGAGCCCGCGAGGCCCCTTATGGCCCTGGCGACCCTTAGCCGCTCCCTGACGTCGAGGTAGCTGGACGGCTCGTCGAAGATGTAGATGTCGGCGTCGCGGCACATGGCAGCCGCGACCGCGAGCTTCTGCAGCTCACCCCCGCTCAGGTGCTTGACCTCCCTTCCCATCAGCTTGTCGAGCCCCAGCGAGCTGGCGACCTCCCTCGACACCCCCCTCTCGTCGACCCGCCCGAGCACTTCACCCACGGTACCCTTCACGTACCTCGGGATGGCGTCTATCTCCTGGGGCTTCCTAACCGCGCGTAGCCCGCCGTCAGCGAGCTGCTGGAAGTAGGTCTGGAGCTCGGACCCCCTGAAGAACCTGATGATTTCGTCCCACTCCGCGCCCCCTGGCCTGCCTAAGTTGGGCTTGAGCTCGCCCGACAGGATCCTTAGGGATGTGGACTTCCCGACGCCATTGCTCCCTATCAGGCCCACCACGGCGCCGCGCTTGGGAATCGGGAGCCTGAAGAGCTCGAAGCCGTTGGGCCCGTACCTATGGACAAGCTCGCCGCTCAGCCGCTCGGGCAGGTTCACGATGTGGATCGCCGAGAAGGGGCACTTCCTCACGCAGATCCCGCAGCCCACGCACAACCTCTCGTCGATCACGGCCCTCCTGAGCTCCTCGTCTATCCAGACGCACTTAGCGCCAGCCCTGTTGACGGGGCAGAACCTGACGCACTCGTGCGCGCACTTATCGATCCTGCAGAGTGAGGGCTCGATTACGGCGAGGCGCATAGCCTAGCTACTCGCCCTCGCCCGACTCCATCGACTCGAGGAGTATCTCGTAGTACTCCTTCAGGAACTCCCTCTCCTCCTCTATCCTCTCCTTCTCCCTCTCCTTCACGCCCTCTATCACGACGAGCTTCTCCCTCTTCTCAGGGCTCACGACCTCCTTGACCATGTACCCCTCCTTCCGGGCCGCGTCCTTCCTGAACCCGCACTTCCGGCACACGAGGGAGGGCTTACCGTTCACTACCGCGGGCGCAAGGAGTGATCCGCACTTAGGGCAGAACTCCATCTTCAGTACCCCCTGCCGGGGGCTTAGTGCGGGGCGGGGGGGTTCTTATGTGTTGCGGCGGCCTCACGAGCCTTACGAGGGCAAGTTTTTAATACGGCTACTGCGGTGGTAGGCCGGGCGGGGGTATGGGCGAGAAGCCCGAGTACGTTGTCGTCACTGAGAACCTGCACAAATACTACTACTTGCGCGGTGAAGTCGTGAGGGCCCTGCGCGGCATAAACCTGAACATCAGGTACGGCGAGTACGTGTCGATACTGGGCCCGTCTGGCTCCGGGAAGACCACCCTCTTCAACATGATCGGCGGGCTCGACAAGCCTACCAGCGGGAGGGTGGTGCTGGACGGCCGCGACCTGGCCTCCCTGAACCCGCGCCAGCTGGCGTGGGTCAGGAATCGAAGGATCGGCTACATCTTCCAGACGTTCAACCTGATTCCCGTCCTCACCGCCCTCGACAACGTGATGGTGCCCATGATCTTCGCAGGGATGCCGCGCAAGGAGAGAGAGGAGAAGGCCAGGGAACTGCTCGAGAGGGTCGGCCTGGGCGACCGCC
>JAGDWA010000002.1:0-8868 GCA_023269735.1 Thermofilum sp. | reverse complement strand
CCTCAAGGAGCTGAACGTGGAGCGGGGGGTGACCGTCGTTACGGCCACGCACGACCTCAAGATGATCGACGTCAGCGACAGGATCGTGTGGATTAGGGACGGGATGATAGAGCGGGTGGAGGAGAGGACGGCGATAGAGCTGGGTGCCGAGGAGCTCGAGCTGTAGCTGGGCGGAGGATGCTCAAGGAGTTCAACCTCGTAGCCTCCACGTACAGGGGGCGTGAGAACGACCTTCTCAGCGAGCTTTGGTACTTCCTCAGGGAGCTGGGAGATAGCGAGGTGAGGGCCTCCCCCACGGGCCTGCCGGGATTGGCCGTCCTCCTCACGAAGCTCGACCCCTTCTACGTCGTGGAAGAGGCGGCGCGCAAGATCGCGAGTGAGCCCTGGTACTTCCGCTTCCTCCTCAAGCTGGTCCCCGTTGAGGTTTGCGTGCCGGCCGACCTCGAGAGGATCAGGCAGGCAGCCCTGGAACTGACTTCGAGGAGGCTGAAGCCGGAGGAGACGTACCGCATCGAGCCCCGCATACGGCTGTCCCCGATCACGAGGAACGAGCTGATAGCGTCCATAGCCCCCCACATCCCTAACAAGGTCAACCTCGATAACCCGGACAAGATAATCCTGGTCGAAGTGATCGGCAGCGTGGCCGGCGTGGCCGTGGTCGAGCCCCGCCACATCGTCTCGGTTCAGCGCATCAGGCGCGCCGCGCGCGAGGAGGCTCAGTCCTAGCGCGAGAGGAACTCGAGCGTCATCCTGGAGAGGACGCACTTCTCGACAGCTGCCACAAAGTCGGCGGCGTAGGTCGCCTCCACCTCGCTCTCTCCAACCTCCAGCTCCCGGGCTAGGACCCGCGCGGCCGCCTCGCTGCGCGGCAGGGGCCTCACCTGCGCCCCGAGCTCGCCTAGTGCCCGCAGGGCCTCGAGGCACTCCCCCTCTCCGCTCGCCACTAGGACGGCGGCCGCCACGCCGCCATCCATGTCAGGGTTGAAGAGCTCAAGGGCCCTCGAGATCTCGCTGGTGGCGGCGGCGAAGAGGAAGGCCTCGACGTGCAGCGACCTAGCCACCCCCCTCCCGAGCCTGCGGGCCGCGAGCGCGTAGTCGACTGCTGCCACGAGGTGGAGGGGGCTTACCACAAGCTCCGGCCTGAAGAGGACTAGCGTGCACCCCCTCCCCTCAAGTAGCTTCGCTACCTCCCTCAGGGGGCGTTGCGACTCAAGCAGGAAGGCGGCTGCGCATGCCCGACCGCCGTCGACGGGGTACAGGGCCGCAGCCTCGAGGGCAGACCCCATCTCAGCGGATCCGCAAGGCTTCGTAGAGCCCCTTAAGCTTTTCCAGCTTGGAGAGCGCGGCTTCCACGTCCGCCTCTACTCCGCGCCGCCTCAGCTCGAGGCCCACCGCGGTGACCAGCGCCACCAGCTCGCTGTACTTCACCGGCCCCATCACACCGAACCTGATGATTCGGTCCCCGAGGGCCCCTAGCCCGCCGGCCGCCTCGATGCCGTAGTTCTCGCTGAGGCTCCTCCTGATCTCGCCCAAATCGCGCTGGCCGGGGAGGGTGAACGAGAGGACGGTCCTCGACCTGTGCTCCTCCCGCCTGACGAACGGGACCAGGCCGAGGCTCTCGAAAGCCGAGTAGAGGACAGCTGCTCTCTCCACGTGCAGCCTGATCCAGCTGTCTACGCCGACCTCCAGGATCCTCTGCAGGGCCCTGCGGAGGGCGTAGACCAGCGTCACTGCGGGCGTGAAGGGCGTCTCTCTACGCTTGAGGTAGTCGAGGTACCTCCTCAGGTCGAAGTACACGGTGGTGGGCCTCTCCACGAGCCTCCCCAGCGCCTCCTCGCTCAAGACGACGAAGGAGAGGCCCGGCGGGGCGGCGAGGCACTTCTGGGACGCGGTGGCGAGCCCGTCCACCCCCCAGGAGTCCACGTCTAGCTCGTCGCCGCCCGCCGCCGAAACTGCGTCGACGAGCACAAGCGCGCCCACCTCCTTGGCCGCCCTGCAGAGCTCCCTCGCGTAGCTCACCCTGATGCCGGGCGACGTGTCGTTGTAGACGAAGGCCACCACCTCCGGCTTCACCGCCTCGATCTTCTCCAGCACGCCCTCGAGGCTCGGGAGCGTGCCGAGCTCCGACGCGACCTCCACCACCTGCGCGCCGTGCACCCTGAGGGCCTCCGCTAGCCTGCCCCCAAACTCGCCGGCGTTGACCACGAGCACTCTCCTGCGGGGACCGAAGTTCGCCGCGAGGGCCTCGACGGCGCCGGTGCCCGACGACGTGAGGAGCACGACCTCGTTCCGCGTGCGGAGGACGCGCTTGAGGAGGCCCAGCGTCTCATCGAGCAGAGCATGGAACTCCCTCCCCCTGTGGTTGATGGGGGGCTTCGCCGACTCGAGCAGGACGTCCTCCTCCACGCCGACGGGTCCGGGGATGAAGAGCAGGCGGCGCCCGCTCACAAACACTTTTCCGAGCGAAAGATAAAATCCTATCCCCGCTCCGCCTCGCGGGCTGGCCGCCTAACGCTTAAAAGAAGCTGAAGGCATTAGATGCGCGTGGTGAAGAAAATAATCACCCTGATGACGGACTTCGGCTACAGGGACCACTACGTCGCGGCGATGAAGGCCGTCATCCTCTCGATCGCGCCCGAGGCAGTGGTGGTCGACATCTCGCACGGCATACCGAAGCAGGACGTAAGGGTCGCAGCGTACGTGCTCAAGTGCGCCTACAAGTACTTCCCCGCCGGCACGATCCACGTTGCCGTCGTGGATCCCGGCGTGGGCACCGCCAGGCGCGCAGTCGCAGTCAAGACTAAGCACTACTACTTCGTGGGGCCCGACAACGGAGTCCTAGCGCTGGCAGCCCTCGAGGACGGCGTCGAGGAAGTCAGGCTGATACAGAACCCCCGGCTCATGCGCGAGCAGCTCTCCTTCACCTTCCACGGCCGTGACATCTTCGCGCCCGTTGCAGCCCACCTGGCGAGAGGGTGCGCCTTCGAGGAGGTCGGCCCTCCCGCCGGGGGGTTGGTGGTGCCCAGGTTCGCCAGACCCCTCGTCGAGCCGGCGCGCCTGGAGTGTGAGGTCCTCTACATCGACGATTTCGGCAACGTGGTGCTCAACGCGACGCACGACGACGTGGCAGCAGCGGGGCTCGGCTACGGCTCGCGGTGCAGGGTGGTGGCGAAGGGGGGCGCGACCCTCGAGGCCCCCCTCGTGCCGGCCTACGGCTACGTGGGCGAGGGCGAGCCGCTCCTGCTGATCAACAGCGAGAACCAGCTGGAGCTGGCGGTGAACAAGGGCAGCGCTGCGGGAGCCCTCGGGCTATCGATAGGCGATAAGGTTCTCATCTCCCTATTAGAGGAGCGGTGAGCTTATAATACCAGGGGAGTAGGGGCCCCCGCGCCAGGTGAAACGGCATGGCGGCGCCCGTTGCTGCCGAGGGAGTGATACTGGTCGGGCAGAAGCCCGTAGCGAACTACGTCCTCGCCGCCGTCACCCAGTTCACCCTGGGCAGCAAGAAGGTCATACTGAAGGCCAGGGGCAGGGCGATATCGAAGGCTGTCGACGCAGCTGAGGTCATCAAGCGGTTCATGGGGGAAAAGGTGGCCATATCCAACGTCAGCATCTCCAGCGAAAAGGTCGGGGAGCCGGGCAAGGAGAGGCTGGTATCAGCGATCGAGATAACCTTGGAGAGAAAGGAGTAAGCGCCAGGGCACGAGTTGAACGCCGGTAACGGAGGGTTTTCTTCAACCCCTTTCACTGTTGATGAGGTCTCGATCAGGAGGGCCTCTGAGTCGAAGCTCTTCCTCCGCATCCGCCTCAGCCTCAAGGGCCGACAGAGCTCCGAGGGCGACGTGACGCTCCTCGTAGAGCTCGTGGACAGCGGGGGCACCGTCAGGGCGGCGGTTGTCGCCAGGGGGGTCAGACCAGACCCCCAGGGGGCGCTTCTCATCGACGTGCCCCTCACGGGTGCGGGGAACTTCTCGGCGCTGGAGCTGACGCTCTTTTCCCCCAGCGACGAAGTCATGGGGCACCTCCGGGTGGAGTTGGAGAGGCAGCTCCCGGAGGGCGGCGCCGTCCAGGGCCAACTTTAGACGCTTGCCTATCAACAGCCCTTTTATAGCGCAAATCTGCGTGCCCCGCTGATGCCTCAAGCGCTCGCGCAAGCAGGGCTGGAGGCCCCAGCGCACGTTGAAGTGCTCGACGCGCACTCCTCAGAGATCGTTGACGCGGCCGAGGGGTGGGAGAGGCTCCTCTGGGCGGTCTCGAACGTCCTGGCCGGCAACCCCATCACGAACCCGGCCGTTAGGGTCGGCGGTAGGATAGAGGTGAGGGCTAGCGTGCCGACTCTGGCGGCGGTCGCCGGCGACTGCGACGTGTACGTGGGCGGGGTGAGGGCCAGGCCGTGGAGGGCTGTGCCGCTCCCGCCGGGCAGCACGGTGAGGGTGGAGGCCCGCGGGGGATCGGCATACCTGGCGCTGAGGGGGCTGCGCGCGCGGGCCCTGAGCGTGGGGAGGGGGCTTAGGCTGCTGGTCAGCGCTGTGACGGGCTTCGAGGACGTGGTGGCGAGGTACGTGCCGGAGTCGTTGCTGAGGGCGTTCGAGAGCAATGGCACCACCGTCGACGAGCTCATCCACCGCGTGGCGAGGCACGTGCACCTCGCCTGCGAGATGGTGAGGAGCGGAGCCAAGCTGATCAAAGTGAGGGTGGGGAACGCAGTATACGAGATGTGGGTCAAGGAGGTGGAGTAGGCCCCTATGCAGCTGGGGAGGCTTGAGGAGCTGCGCCGGCTTAGGGAGGAGGCCAGGCTGGGGGGAGGGGCTGACAAGATAGCAGCGCAGCATGAGGCTGGGAAGCTGACAGCGTGGGAGAGGATCGAGCTGCTGGTCGACAGGGGCTCCTTCGTGGAGCTCGGGCGCTTCGTGAGGCACAGGGCGACGGAGTTCGGGATGCAGGAGAGGTTCGCCTACGGCGATGGAGTGATCACAGGGATCGGGGAGGTTGACGGCCGCAGGGTCGCCGTCTACGCCCAGGACTTCACCTTCATGGGCGGCAGCGTCGGGGAGATGCACGCCCACAAGATAGCCTCGCTCATCGAGCTGGCCATGAAGCTTGGGATACCGATAGTGGGGCTCAACGACTCCGGAGGAGCTAGGATCCAGGAAGGCGTCGACTCCCTGAAGGGCTACGGGGAGATCTTCTACAGGAACGTGATGGCCAGCGGCGTCGTCCCCCAGATAACGGTCATCATGGGCCCCTGCGCGGGCGGAGCAGTATACTCGCCGGCGCTGGCCGACTTCATCATCATGGTGAGGAAGACGAGCTACATGTTCATCACGGGGCCTAAGGTCGTCAAGGCGGCGACGGGGGAGGACGTTACATTCGAGGAGCTCGGCGGCGCGCAGGTTCACGCCGAGAAGAGCGGCGTCGCCCACTTCGTGGCCAACGACGATAGGGAGGCCATCGCGCTGACGAAGCGGTTGCTGAGCTACCTGCCCTCGAACAACGTCGAGGACCCGCCGTACGTGGAGACGGACGACGACCCCTACAGGGAGGAGGAGAGGCTGAACAGCATCGTCCCCGACGACCCCCAGGAGCCCTACGACGTGAGGGAGGTGATCGGCCTGGTCTTCGATAGGGGCACGTTCCTCGAGGTCCACGAGCACTTCGCGCCCAGCGCCGTCGTGGGCTTCGCGAGGCTGGGTGGGCACGTGGTGGGAGTCGTCGCCAACCAGCCCGCGCACATGGCCGGCGCGCTCGATATCGACAGCTCGGACAAGATAGCTCGCTTCGTGACGTTCTGCGATGCTTTCAACATCCCGATCATCACCCTGGTCGACGTCCCGGGCTTCCTACCGGGCACGGCCCAGGAGCACGGCGGCATCATAAGGCACGGCGCGAAGATAATCTACGCCTACGCGAGCTCGACGGTCCCGAAGATAACGGTGGTAATGAGGAAGGCCTACGGCGGCGCCTACATCGCGCTTGGGAGCAAGCACCTGGGGGCCGACGTGGTCTACGCGTGGCCCACGGCCGAGATAGCCGTAATGGGGCCGGAGGGCGCCGTCGAGATCATATACAGGAGCGCCATAGCGGCAGCGAAGCCCGAGGAGAGGGAGGAGCTGGTGAGGCGCTTCACCGAAGAGTACAGGAGGAAGGTGACGACGCCGTACTACGCCGCTGGGCGAGGCTACGTGGACGACGTCATCCTGCCCAGCGAGACGCGCAGGGTCCTCTACACGACGCTCAGCTACCTGCTGTCGAAGAGGGAGCGGAAGCCTCACCCGCCCAAGAAGCACGGAGTGCCCCCCGTGTAGCCATGGAGCTGGAGGCGGAGAAGCGGGTGGCGATACTGGCTGCGTGCATAACGCTGCTGCTCTCTAAGAGCCGGAGCGGCGCGGTGCGCACCCAGGTAGTGGGGAGGCTGAGGCTCTGGTCGCTCGCCTCCCGCGTGGACGAGCCTCCTGAGGACTGGCGGACCCCCAGGTGGGGTGGACGCCTTGAGGAAGAGGTTTAGGGTCGTCCTCGACGGCGAGGTGTTCGAGGTCGAGGTGGAGGTCGCCGAGCCGGGCGACCTGGAGGCCGTGCTCAGGGCGTTCAGGACGGGCGTCGTCAGGCGCGTGACCGTTGAGGCACCCAGCCCCCGGGGGCTCAGGGAGGGCGCCATCCTAGCGCCGATAACCGGCCGCGTGGTCGAGGTGAGGGTAAGGCCGGGGGATAGGGTTGAGCAAGATTCGGTGGTCGCGGTCCTCGAGGCGATGAAGGCGAGGATCGAGGTGAGGGCCGGCAGGAGCGGCACCGTCGCGGAGGTTCTGGTGAGCGAAGGCAGCGTAGTCAAGCAGGGCCAGCCGTTGATCCACCTGAGCTGAGAGCCCGGTCACTCGAGCAGCCTGGAGACCATTACGACGTCAAACTGGCTGACGCCGGGCACGCTGGAGAGCCTCTCCTCCAGGTCGTAGGTGCCACCCTCCAGGCTCTCCGGCATGGCTATCCACACGTATATCGCCTCGATGCCGAAGGCGATGGGCTCGGATCTGTACTTCAGAACCTCGTACACGTCGGAAGGGAGGCTCCTCTTGATGGCCTCGACGACCTCCTCCGGCCTGGTCTCCTCGCTCTCCGGGAGTATCTTGACGACCGCCACCACGCGCGCCATGCGCACACCCCTTACGGCCCCACGAAACCGCACCTAGGGCAGACGTACGGGACGACCAGCTTCCTGCACTTCTCGCACCGCCAGATCTCCACCTCGCCGCAGTTGGGGCAGCGGAACCTGACACCCCTGCTGAACGGTGGTATCGGCCTGAGGCACGACGAGCACACGGGCAGGCGAAGCTCGCTCATGGGCGCAGGCGCGCCAGGCTCGTCTAATAAGCTTTACCCCCGCTGGCGGCAAGCTTTTCAGCGGCCCCAGGGGACCTATGGTAAGTGATGACTCAGAGTTACGGTGAGAGGTGATCGGAAGGCATTATTCTGACGCATTCCAGCACACCGCTTTTAAGCCCCCCTAACCCCCTTGCGTGGGCGGGGGTGCCCGAGCTAGGACAAAGGGGGCGGACTTAGGCTCCGCTGGCGTAGGCCTGCCCGGGTTCGAATCCCGGCCCCCGCACCACCCGGAGAGCGCCCCTCACACCTTCTCGAGCAGCGCGATGAAGAAGCCCGGCGTATCGTGAAGGTCGGGCTCGAACCTCTGCGCGAACTCACCTAGGTCGGCGAACCCCCTTGAGCCGAGCGTGACGCGCTGCTTTAGGGGTCGCAGACCCAGCTCGGCGATCGCCCAGCGGATGTTGGCTTCGCCCTCCTCGAGCGTCAGCGTGCAAGTGGAGTAGAGCAGGAGCCCGCCGCGCCTCAGGATCCCAACCGCCGCCCGGAGGAACTGGCGCTGGTACTCGCTTAGCGACCGGAACTCCCCCTCCCCCCTCTCGTAGTAGAGGGTGGGCCTCAAGCCCAGCGCGCTGCAGGGCGGGTCTAGGATCACCGCGTCGGCGCCGCGCAGGTCCTCCATCTCGACGTCCACGTACCTCGAGTCCGCCACCCTGACCTCAATGTTCGCGAGGCCTAGCCTTCGCGCGTTCTCCAGGATCCTTGAGGCCTTCCTCTCCGACCTATCGATGGCGACGACCCTCCCCTCCCCCTTCATCAGCTGGGCAGCGTGCGTCGCCTTCCCGCCTGGAGCCGCGCACAAGTCGACCACGAGCCAGCCTGGCTCGGGGCTCAGCACGTGACCGGCGACGATCGCGGGGAGGCTCTGGTCGTATACCAGGCCACGCTTGTAGACTTCGAGCTCCCTGACCGAGGGCGCCCTGTAGACGGAAGCCCTGACCTCGACAGCCAGGCCGCGCGACCTCGACACCATCTCCTCCCCGTCCATCACCGCCACGCCCTCGGCCACCACGTGCCCCCTGGGGTCCACTACGCTCACTTCGTCCCCCTCCCTAACCCCCTTCGCGTCGAGGACCCCCGGGGCGTAGAGGTGCGCGCCCTGGTACACGGACTCCGCCGCCTCCTTCCTGGCCACTACGACCTTGCTCAGCCTCCTGACGGGGAAGGGCCCCCTCACCGGGAGGTAGATCGCGTCGGGCAGCCGCTCGTAGACGTACGCCTCGAGCCCCAGCCCCCTGAGCTCCTCCACGACCTCCTGGGGGCTCGCCTTCAGGGTGTTCACCCGCAGGAAGTAGCGCCTGGGGGGAGTCTTGAGCGAGGCGAGGATCCCCTCCACCCTGTGGGGGTAGAGCTCGGCCAACCGCCTCACCGCGGGCAGGGAGAAGCTGTACCTAGATGCTAGCGCCTCGGGGGTCCGCTCACCCGCTGGGGGAGCTTGCACGATGGCCCACCGCGGGTTGCTGATGGCGGGCCCGCCGGGACTTGAACCCGGGTTCT